>JBKDHV010000090.1:0-43894 GCA_046336915.1 Bdellovibrionales bacterium | reverse complement strand
GCTGAACGCCTACACGTCCTATGACCAAACCGTTTTTTATGTCACCATTTCGTCTCAAAAGTCCGATATCGCCCTTGATGTGATCAGCGAGATGATGGGCTTTCCTTTGTTTGATGAAAACGAAATTGATAACGAACGGGGCGTTGTACTTGAGGAAATCAAACGCGGCGAAGACAATCTGGGACAAGTGGCGTGGAAAAAGCTCTTTTCTACCGTCTTCAAGAAGCACCCCTACCGAACGCCGGTGATTGGGTTTGATGAGAACATCAAAGACTTCACACCTGAGGGAATCAAGCATTACTACCATTCCCGCTATGTTCCTTCGAATATGTTTTTGGTGGTGACAGGGGATTTTGGGACCCCCGAAATGGCCAAAAAAGTCGAAAAGTTTTTTGGTCCCTTTAAGAGCTACAAACTTGAAAAACGTAAGCGCCCCCGAGAACCGCAACAAAAGTCAGCTCGGTTGGAAGTCGCCAAGACAAATTTCAAGAAAACCCAAGGCTATCTCGCCTGGAAGATTCCTTCCATCAAAAGCCACGATGCTCCGGCCCTCGACATGCTCTCGATGATTCTTGGGACAGGTGATAGCTCGCGGCTGGCAAAACGACTGCGTTTGGATAATCTTTATGCCCAAAGTGTGGGATCTCTTTCCTACACGCCTATGGACGAAGGTGTATTTGCTTTCTCGATGACGGGCGATGCAGAAACACTTCCAAAAGCGATGAAAGAATCGCTCCTTGTGGCATTAGAGATTATGAAAGAGCCCCCGTCGGTTGACGAGATGAAAAAGGCTCTTGCGATTCTTTCAAGTGAGGACATCTACGCACTTGAAACAGTGGACGGGCTTTCTCGAAAAGTTGGATCTGACGAATTTTACATGAAGGATCCGACCTACTTTAACAAGTATCTGAAAGAGCTCTACGGCCTAAAGCCGCAAACGATTTCTAAAATGGCCCGAAAGTATTTGAAGCCTGAATCCCTGAACGCTGTTTTTCTCGCGGAAGCTCATACAGAAAAGGCTCAGGCGGAACTTCAGGACATTCAGAAGTGGTATCAATCGCACTTCAAAAAGGTGACTCAAAAGCCGTTAAAGCCCGTGCGCTTTTCTGCGAAGCCCGTGAAAATTTCGGCAGCTCGTTCAAAGACACCGAAGACGGAAGTGATGAAGCGACCCTCGGGGCTTACGCTTGTGCTGCGCCACCAGGACGACACTCCGACTTTTTCTTTGAGAACCGCTGTGCTGGGTGGACTTCGGGCCGAAAAGGCTTCCGAGGCAGGCGCCGTCGAGCTGATATCGCGAGCCTGGACCACGGGTTCGCAAAACTTTTCAGAAGAAAAGATCAACCAAATCGTTGAATCCAATTCTGCGGGGCTTACGGCCTTTGGGGGGCGCAACACTCTGTGCTTGACCCTGGATGGACTCTCGCCCTCGCAAGGAGAGCTTTTTCCGATTTACTTCGATCTGTTGATGAATCCAACATGGGATCCGTCGAAGCTCGATCGCGAAAAGCAGGTGCAGTTGCAGCAGCTCAAAAACAAGCTCGATAATCCTGCTCAAGTTTGTTTTCAGCAATTTCATAAAAGCATGTTCGGTCAGCATCCCTATAGTCGGGATGTGTTGGGGACAGAGGCCACACTCAAAGGAATCACTTCGGATACGATGCGCTTTTACGAGAAGTCCTTATTGCAGCTTGAAAACATGGTGATAACGGCCGTGGGCGACTTCGATCAAAAACAGCTCGAAAAATGGATCCAGAAGATCGAACAAAGCCTGAGTCGTGGAACGCGATTCAGCACGAAAATCAAAACCATCGGACTGGATCAGCCCCGACAAGAACATTTGAAGCTCCAGAAAGAGCAAGTCCACATTGTTTTGGGCTACCCCGGTCTGACCATCGACTCGGATGATCGTTACGCGCTGGATGTGATCCAGTCGGTTCTTTCGGGTCAAGGGGGCCGACTGTTTTATGAACTTCGAGATAAAAACTCTCTCGCGTACACTGTGTCGCCGATTCGCATGGAAGGGATCGAGCCTGGGTACTTTGGAAGTTACATCGGCTGCTCGCCCGAGAAGAAAGAAAAGGCGATCGCCATGATGAGATCGGAGCTGCATAAGCTAACAGAGCAGCTGATCACTCCAGAGGAGCTTGAGCGGGCCCAAAATTACTTAATTGGACAGCAGGCCATCCACCTGCAAAAGAAGTCCACAATTTGCCAATCGATTCTTCTTGATGTGATGTACGGACTTCCTGCGAACCACACATTTGAAGTCATCGAGGAGTACAAAAAGGTCACGGCCGCCCAGGTGCGGGATCTCGCTCGGCGAATCTTTTCGGGCCCTGAGGTTTTGAGCCTTGTAGGGCCCAGTTAAGAGGGACTTCAGATTAGGCATAAGCTCTTTTTATCGAAGTGTCTCGACTTGAGTCGGGAGGGCTTCAGGTCCCAATGCGAGAAGCCGATAAATCGATAAAATAAGTTATGGCTGGAACACTCTTTGTAAGCCCTCGGGACTTTTTTAAAGAAGCCGTGCAGGATGCTTTTAGTCGTCGAAGCCTCAAGGTCCCACCTTACGGACAAGACTATCTTGTTCAGGTCCTTGAGCACTATGTCGTGGCTGAACATCTGCATGATGCCGAATCTACGAATGAATTGGGAGAGCGACGTCCGTCGACTCTTGCTGAGCTTCTCTTGACCGCCGTCCACGCGGAGCATGCGACCAAAGTTGAGATGCTTAAAAAAATCGGCGATCGTACCTTGTACGTCTGTGGCTTTTTCGGAGATTCCTTTCAGAGAAAGATTGTCGATGTGGACTACTGTGTGGAAATGGGCGGAACCGCCTACCGACTTCTGGCCGAGTCGACTCGACGAGATACCTTGTCACAGGTCTATAATTTGTATTCAAAAAGATTTCACGATTTCGTCGAGGCACTGAACTACATCAGCGAAAAGGCGAACCTGCAATCAACCGACAATGTTTTGAGAATTTACGACCGCTACCTTAGGACGGGTTCTGAGCTCGCTCGAGAAAAATTGAAAGATCTAGGAATAGTCCCGATTTCCAAGAACGATCAGAAAAAAGTATCCCAATTTTAGCCCTCATGCTAAACCGTTAAGTGTATGTTCGGGTTAGGATTTTCCGAAATTATGGTCATTGCTGTTTTGGGTCTGATTTTGCTCGGCCCCGAGCAACTTCCGGATCTTGCTAGGACCCTAGGCCGATTTATCAATGATTTGAAGCGCTCAACGGAAGGCCTGTCCGAAGAATTTCGTAAACAAGGCTTTGGTGACGGGCGAAAGCTTCTCGATGAACTTCGTCGAGAGACACAAATCGATCCTCCGAATTTGTCCGACACCTTTAAAGAAACACTCGATTCGATCACGACAACTACCCACGACTCCGAAGAGGATCAACACTCTGAGGGCTCCCACAACAAATCAGAACAGATAAACGGCGAGAAGAATGAGCAACGAAAAAAGTCAGACGCTGACTGATCATCTTAGCGAACTTCGCACTCGACTTATCAAAAGTCTTTGGGCGGTCTTGTTCTTTGCCGCAGCTTCGTACTACTTTTCGGAAGAGCTTTTTAATCTTCTAAGACTTCCAGCCCAAAAGTACCTTCCCGATGGGGGGCTCGTCTTCACCCATCCGACGGATAAGTTCATGGCGCATTTAAAGATCGCGATCTTTGCAGGAATTGCGGGCGCTTGTCCTTTTTGGCTCTATCAAGTTTGGGCCTTTGTGGCCCCTGGGCTTTATCAGAAAGAAAAGAAGTACGCAGGCCTTTTTATTGTCTCGGGAACGACACTTTTCATTATGGGGCTTCTTTTTTGCTACTACCTTGTTCTTCCGCCCGCTTTCGAGTTCTTCTTTAACTTTGGTGGAAGCGTTGATAAACCCATGATCACGATTTCGGAGTACCTGTCCTTCGTTGTTCAAATGAGTGTCATGTTCGGAATTTCGTTTCAACTTCCGCTGATTCTCGTTTTGCTCGGTTTAATGGGAGTGGTAACGGCGAGTTTCCTAAGACAAAAAAGAAGAATCGCTTATTTTGTCTTAGGGGTGGCGTCCGCGTTTTTAACTCCAACGCCGGATGCGGTTAGTATGTTTATGATGTTGATTCCGATGGTTGTCCTCTTTGAGATCGCCATCTTTCTTGTCGCCCGATTTGAACAAAAACCCCAGGCATCAAGCGAAGCCAGCTAGGGGCGGGCTTCGCAAATCAGTGGCAAAGTCTACTCAAAGGTCATCAGGACAGCGCCTGATTCGACGGAATCTCCCTGCTTCACCTTCACGTCTTTGATTTTAACGTCACGGCTGGTGCGCATTTCATTTTCCATCTTCATCGCTTCCATGATCAAAAGGGGCTTGTTCGCCTTTACGACATCGCCAGGTTTGGCGAAAATCTCGATAATCTTACCAGGCATTCCAGCGCGTAGATCTGAATCGCCGCCGAAGCCTCCGCCTTTTTTAAGGCTCTCGTGAAGGATCATTTCATCATTGTAGATTTTAATCGTGCGGAACGAGTTTCGCGTAAAGACCGTGTACTCGGTATCCTTACCGATGACGTCAATCAGGTACGAGCTGCCTTTGAAAAGGAAGCTGATGTACTGTTCAGCTTCCTTAAAGTCGCTTTTGGAAACATCATAGTGGACCCAGCCCTTGCCCTCTGCTTGCAAAGAGACTCGCCATAAGTGTCGTGTTTCGGTGACATCAATCTTAAACTTCTTACCCTGTAGCTCTGCTTCAAAGTACATCGTGTTATGTCCTTAATGAAAGTTTGCGGCCCAGTCGTTTCCAGTTGCTGACCAAGTTGAGCTGTCGAACGTCTTTGTTCTTGCGATCGTTGTAGGCCTGAATGGCCGCAGCAATCAAAAAGACGGGGTCTTCAACTTCTTTGAAAAGTTGAGGCTCAATGACTTCAAAGTTCTTTTCAATGAACTGAGTGGTGTAGCTTCCGTCGCGAAACTTAGGATGATTCAATATCGTTTTATGCAAAACGATATTGGTCTTAATCCCTGTTAAGACAAACTCGGTGAGGGCACGTTGCATGCGATCAATCGCCTCTTCCCGGGTTTCACCCCAGGTAATCACCTTGGCAATCATCGGGTCGTAATAAATCGGCACCTCGTAACCCGGATAAGCATACGAATCCACTCTCAAGAAAGGTCCCTGCGGATGGCGGCAGGCCCCAATCACGCCCGGATGCGGTTTATAAGTGATAGGATCTTCTGCGCAGATCCGGCACTCAATCGCATGTCCCTTTTGTTTAATGTCAGCCTGTTTAAACGAAAGCGGATTTCCAGCAGCCACCGAAATCTGCTCCCGAACAAGATCAAATCCCGTTGTTTGCTCGGTAATCGGATGCTCGACCTGCAAACGCGTGTTCATCTCCATGAAGTAGAACTCTTTCGTTTGATTATCGAAAATGAACTCGATTGTGCCCGCGCCGACATAGTTAATCTGTTGGGCGGCGCGAACGGCCGCGTCTCCCATCTTCAAGCGAACTTCGTGCGGAACGGAAGGGCTTGGAGCTTCCTCGATAATTTTCTGATGACGACGCTGTACGGAGCATTCGCGTTCGAAAAGATGAACGACGTTTCCGTGGGTATCGCCAAAGACCTGAATTTCAATATGCTTGGGGTCGTTGATGAACTTTTCAATGTAGACGGTGGGATCTGCGAAATAATTTTGACCCTCCGAGCGGCAAGCTCGAAACGCGCTCTCCAGCTCATCATCCTTCTTCACAACGCGCATGCCTTTTCCGCCACCGCCAGCAGAAGCTTTGATGATAATCGGGTAGCCGATCTTGCGGGCCACGGCTTGAGCTTCTTCAAGGGACTCGACGCCGCCATCGCTGCCGGGAACGGTGGGCACCTTTGCCTTCTTCATCAAAGCTTTTGCGGAAAGCTTATCACCCATCGCTTCAATATTCTCAGGTGTCGGCCCGATAAAGACGATTCCCGCCTTTTTGCAGGCTCGGGCAAAATTAGTATTCTCGGAAAGGAAACCGTATCCAGGATGAATGGCATCGACGCCGGCCTCTTTCGCGACAGCGAGGATTCGATCCATGTTCAAGTAGGACTCTTTGCTGGGGGCGGGGCCTACATTGAAGGCCTCGTCCGCCAGAAAGACGTGCAGGCTGTCACGATCCGCATCGCTAAAAATTGCGACCGATGAAATATTCAGTTCGCGACAGGCTCGCGTGATTCGAATCGCAATTTCCCCACGATTCGCGATTAAAATTTTCTTAAAAGGAACATTCATAATCATCAACCTTTTTAGAGGGGAATATTTCCGTGTTTCTTTGGAGGATTCGTGTCTCGCTTATGCTTCAACATTTCTAGAGAATCGATGATTCTCTTTCGAGTCAGCGCGGGCTCGATCACCTCATCTGTGTAACCCAACTCTGCTGAAACGTATGGATTGCTGAATTTCTTTTCGTAATCTGCAATCAGTTCAGTTCTTTTAGCAGCAGGGTCAGAGGCCTTCGAGATTTCTTCACGCGAAATAATGTTCACGGCCCCCTCGGCACCCATGACGGCAATCTCGGCAGAAGGGAAGGCCAGGTTCACATCCGAACGCAAAAGCTTTGATCCCATCACGATGTAGGCGCCACCGTAGGCTTTACGAGTGATCACGGTCACTTTAGGAACAGTAGCCTCTGCATATGCGTAAAGAAGTTTTGCACCGTGGGTGATGATTCCATTCCACTCTTGGTCCTTTCCGGGCAAGAAACCCGGAACGTCGACGAAGCTCACGATCGGAATGTTAAAGGCATCGCAAAAGCGGATAAATCGAGCGGCCTTACGTGAGGCTTCGATATTTAAGCAGCCTGCAAGAATCTGGGGCTGATTGGCCACAATTCCGACAGAGCGTCCATTGAATCGGGCAAAGCCCACGATCACATTCGGGGCATAGTGCTTGTGAATTTCAAGAAAGTAGCCTTCGTCCACACACTCAGTGATGACCTGATTCATGTCGTAGGGCTTTTTAGGACTGTCGGGAATCATCGTGTTCAGAGCCTCGACGATTCGATCGGGACGGTCATTCGTAGGTAAAATGGGTGGATCGTCCAAGTTATTCGCAGGAAGAAAGCTCAACAGCTCGCGAATCAACAGTAAGCAGTGCTTGTCATCCTCTGCCGCAAAATGAGCGACGCCGGACTTCTGGGAATGCGTGACTGCTCCGCCTAAATCTTCTTTGGTCACATCTTCATGGGTCACGGTCTTGATCACATCAGGGCCGGTCACGAACATGTAACTCGAGTTTTTCACCATGAAAATAAAGTCGGTAATTGAAGGCGAATAGACCGCGCCGCCCGCGCAAGGCCCCATGATCGCTGTAATCTGCGGAATCACGCCCGAGGCAATTGTATTTCGCGTGAAAATATCTGCGTAGCCCCCCAAAGATTCAATGCCTTCTTGAATGCGAGCCCCACCCGAATCGTTCAATGAAATGAAGGGCGCGCCATTTTTGATCGCAAGATCCATGACCTTACAAATCTTATTGGCCTGGGTTCGGCTCATCGAGCCACCAATCACCGTGAAGTCTTGGCTGGAAACATAAACAAGCTTTCCGTTGACCCGTCCGTACCCGGTGATGACGCCATCCCCTGGAACACGGTTCTTCTCCATCCCGTAATTCGTGCAGCGGTGGGTGACGAAACGATCCATCTCTACAAAACTTCCAGGGTCGAGAAGGATATCGAGCCTTTCGCGAGCCGTAAGGCGGTTTCCTTTTTTGTGTTTTGCGATTCGATCGCTACCGCCGCCTTCCATCGCGTGCTGGTTGCGCTTTTCCAGATCTTGCAAAAGGCTTCGCATTTTTTCGGTCATCATGTGTGTGACTCCTCGGTCTTTTTGATCAGATTAGGGGTAAGCGCGTCCGTACAAACGCGGGAATGGAATGGTTTCTCGAACATGCGGCAATCCGCAGATCCAGGTCACGGTTCGCTCAAGGCCAAGTCCAAAACCAGAGCTTGGAACTCCCCCGTAACGGCGCAGATCCAGGTACCATTCGAAATCTTTCATAGGCAGGTTGTGCTCTTTAATTTTAGAGATCAACTTTTCAACGCTTTCTTCACGCTGGCCGCCGCCGATGATTTCTCCGTAACCCTCGGTCGCCAGCAAATCGCAACCCATGGCATAGCCCGGATCCATCGGATCTTCTTTCATGTAGAAGGCCTTCACGGCGGAGGGGTAGTGGTGAACAAAAACGGGTTTATCAAACTTTGACGAAACGATTGTTTCATCTGGAGCCCCAAAGTCATCCCCCACGATGAAGCTTGGGTTTTCTTTAAGAATAACTTCCGCGGCTTCGCGATAGTGGAGCTTCGGGAACGGGGCAACAACGTTCTGAAGCTTCGTAATGTCGCGCTCAAGAGCCTTGAGCTCATCGGCACGATTCTTCAGGACTCGCTGGACGATGTACTCTACGAATTGCTCCGCGAGTTCCATATTGTCGTACATGTCGTTGAAGGCCACTTCGGGCTCGACCATCCAGAACTCAATAAGATGACGGCGAGTCTTTGATTTTTCAGCTCGAAACGTTGGGCCGAAGCAATAGACTTTGCCAAGCGCGCGGCTTGTGGCCTCCATGTAAAGCTGACCCGACTGAGACAGATACATTTTTTCATCGAAGTACTTGGTTTCGAAAAGATTGGTTGTTCCTTCGCAAGCGCTTGGTGTGAAGATAGGAGCGTCCGTTAAAGTAAAGCCGCGGCCATCGAAGAAATCTCGGATTGCCATGATGATTTCGTGGCGCACGCGCAAAACAGCATGCTGGCGCTTCGAGCGTATCCAAAGATGGCGGTTTTCCATCAAGAAGTCAGTTCCATGCTCCTTTGGAGAAATTGGATAGTTTTCACTTTTGCCGATGATCTCAAAATCTTCAGCACCAATTTCAAAAACGTTCTCGTGTTTGGGGTGTTTTCGAACTGTCCCGGTGACTTTAACAGAAGTTTCTTGAGTGAGAGCCTCGAAGTTTCCAAAGGCTGTTTCAGAACACTCTCCCTTGAAGAAGACACAGGAAACAATTCCGGTGCCGTCTCGAAGTTCTAAGAACTTAACTTTGCCCGATGAGCGAGTCTGATAGGCCCAACCCTTGAGGTCGACCTTTTCACCCACATGTTTTTTTAGGTCCTCGATATAGGTCCGCATACTTTCCTCTTCGTCTCGAAAAATCGAGCGCAAGCTACGACTGCAAAAATTTGCAAATGACAGAGAGGAAAGCTATCACATGGGGCGCCGCGCAATCTAAGTGAATTAAGGAACTATGCGCCGCAACTCATCCCAGGATTTGCTCAGATTCAGACGTCCTCGCGTGAGCGTCTTAGAAAGTTTTCCGGGAGTACGATCCACGCCCGCCAAAAGGGCTTCTTTAATCTGGACTGAACTTGCTTGAGGGCGCGCGCTCCACAGAACAGCGGCTGCGCCGGCCACAAAGGGGGCGGCCATGCTCGTCCCGCTCATCGAAAGATAGCCGTTGTTTACACCTGTACTGAAAATCGCGTCTCCAGGTGCCGTTAAGTGCACAAGTCGAAAACCACTATTCGACCAACTGGTCATAAAATCATACATGTCATTCGCGCCAACAGTAATCTGACCTGCAAGATCAAACGCCGCAGGGTAGAAGGGGCGCACATCGATATCCAAACCAGAATTTCCCGCAGCGACAACGAGTAAGACACCCTTCGCGCTTAGCTCACCGAAGGCTCGAGCCAAAGAGTCATCGCAGCCAGAACCGCCCCAGCTGGCGTTCAGAATTCGAGCGCCGCGAGAGGCCGCGTACTGCATAGCCAAGATCGCGTCGCCCAAGGTCCCACCGCCCGAATCATCCAAGAAAGCCGCGGGAATCAGCTGAGCTTCGGGGGCCACTCCGGTCATGGGCCCAAGCCCCGCTGCAGCCGCGACGATCCCGGCTACATGGGTTCCATGCTCATTGGCGCCTCGTCGGGCCGATGGGCTAAAGAAGCCCGCGCCCCAGTAGTCATCCACCACGCCGTTGCGATCATCATCAACAGAGTTTCCAGGAATCTCATCTGCATTCACAGCAATCTGGGGTCTCAACTGATTGTGATTTACATCCACTTGCGAGTCGATGATTCCGACTCGAACACCTTGCCCGCGAAAGCCTTGAGACCAAACTGATTCGGCCTGAATCTGCTGAAGGCCCCAGGTTTCTTGATCAAAATTAGCGCTCCCCACATCTGAAGAGTCTGACGACACCTCTTTGATAAGAGACACGACTTGGTTGATTTGAACGTGCTGAATTTCATCCAGACGAGGCTTGATGAAATCTTCGCGAAAGGACTCTGGATCTCTTCCGGATTCAACAGTGAAATGACCTGACTTCCAATGGACAATAAATTCTGTCGTGATAGCGCCTGAGCCCTTGCATTTCGGAACTTCGAAGCTTGAGCTGACATCTTGAACTGTGACAGCAGGGTCTGAACACGCGGTTAATCCACTCGTGCACAGAATCGCAAGCGCGAGAACTCTTTGAACATCCATGTCCGCTCCTTCGGGGAAATCCTTTCCCCTTTTGGTTTAGACCTTGAAGGTCTAGCCCATGGTTACCTTTCGGCTCGAACTGAAACACTCTTGAGCAAAACTGGACCTAGGCCGAGGACGCCATGCAAATCGAAGTCACTGTCGGCACACTAGAAGCGTGAGAAAAATTATTTGGATTTGTTTCGCGCTATTGGCAGGCCCGCTTTCGGCCCAAGACATTCCGAAGAGCGAAGATGTTGTGATTCGTTTTGGTGGATTGGGGCCTAAGCTCGAGCTCAACGCAGGAGATCCCGAAACAAGCGCGCGAGATTTTGAGTATCGACCGGCCATTCAGTCGAAAACCTTTCTTGGCATCAATTACAAGACTTACGGAGTTTCTCTTTCCACCTTCAACCCCAGAACGAGCGACTTTCGAAAGAAACATGGAAATGGACGAGCCACTGATTTGCAGTTTCGCTATCTTCATGAAAGCTACTTCTTAGAAACTTTCTATCAACAGTACCGAGGTTATTATCTTTCGAATGCTAAAAGGGTCATGACAAATCCGCTGGGTCCCGAGGGGGAATACCCATCAAACTCGAGTCTGCGAACAGAGCACTACGGGATTGTGATCTCTCGCTTTTCTGACATTGAAAAGTTCAATCCCCTTCGCGCGCTCGATCTTACACTCAGGCCCACTCAAGGCGGGGGAACTTGGTATACGACAGCCAGTCTAAATGCCCACCGCATTCGAACGCCTCAGACCTTAGTTCCCGCAACGGCTACGGGAAGTTATCCCGGGCTTCAGGATCTGCGCGATACGCGAGCGACAACTCTTGCGGTCGGAGGCGGCTATGCCTACAGCTATGTCTTTCGTGAAGCTTGGGTGGCTTCCGCGATGGCAGGACTCTCGTTAGGCTCGCAGTGGATCGAGTCCCGGTATGTTGATGACAAGGCTCATAACCATGTCGGGGCCATTCGCTCGCAGCTCAAAGCCGCCCTTGGCTACTCCGGTGAGAAGTTCCTCACGGCGTTCACTCTTCAAATGGATGGGACGCAAATTAAGAACCGCGGCTCTGAACTCAATCTCACCGCCTCGGAATTTGCTTTCTTCTTTGGCTTACGATTTTAGGCCGAACAAGAGTCTACAAGCTGTCGAAGTCCTAAACAACTCAGCTAAACTTTACCCAGCTACTCGAAAGAGCTCGAAGAATTTAAGCCCATTGATTATTGAAAAACGCTTGCCAGAGAAGAAGCAGTTTAGGAGAGACTTCAGGTCCCCTTTACGGCGCTGGCGTGAAAAAAAGTAAAGCTTTCCTCTGTAGGAGCTGCCCCAACGGCCCCTATCTTAGGCACGGGGCTTGCTCGTGTTATTTGCGGAAAAGTGGGGATTATGGAAACAAGTATTTTTCTTAAGCGATTGATATTCGGGCTCACCACGGGCTCGCTGTTCTTTTATCTTGTTTCTTTTCATTCCGTTGGTCAGACCCAACGTGCCGACGCCCACATTCGTGAGTGCCGCACAGCCCTCTTAAAGATTCGCTCTGGTCGCCCCGTGGCCCTTCGCTACCAAAAAGAGGTGACGACGGAAAACGTGCTTCAGCTTTCCAACTCTGAGCAAAAAATGATCACTCAGTACATCAAGACGTCTGGTCACAACTTAGTTGATGAGGGAGTCGAGAATCCGTTCTTGTTGACAACCTACCGAATGGAAAGTCCAACCCGTAAGCTGCTTGGGTACAAAATTGTTGTCGACACTCTTCAGCAGGAAGACGACGTTATGACCTTCTATCTGACCAAAGATCACAAGATTGTTTTTTGGTACCTCGAGGCCGCAAACCCTTTACAGAACTGGGCTTGCAAGATCTAGGGCCGCTTAGTCGATTTTATCAAGGAAGTTCTTCAGGAAAGTGATGAACTGCTGTTCCACTTTCTTTGCGTTTTCGGTGACTTCTTCGTGGGAAAGCTTATTCCGTGACATTCCCGCCGCAAGATTCGTAATGCAGCTGAGAGCCGCAACACGAAGACCTAGGTGGTTGGCCGCGATGGCTTCTGGAACCGTGCTCATACCAACCGCTTTGCCGCCGATGATCTTCAGATAGCGAATTTCCGCAGGAGTTTCATAAGTCGGGCCCGTAACGCCGCAGTAGATCCCCTTATGGTAGCGTAGGTTCATGTCCTTAAAGATCGACTCCATAAGCTCGATGTATTTTCGATCGTAGGCTTCTGTCATATCAGGGAAACGTGGGCCTAGCTGCTTCAAGTTGGGGCCCATCAGGGGATTCGTGCCCATCAAATTGATGTGATCTTCAATAATCATGAAATCACCGGCCTGCATGGTATCGCCAAATCCCCCAGCGGAGTTCGTCAAAATTAAAGTCTCAATTCCCAAAAGAGCCATGGTTCTTGTTGGGTAAACGACCGTATCCATCGAGTGACCTTCGTAGTAATGAAGGCGCCCTTGAAGCACGACAAGGTCATGCTTGCCCATTCGGCCCAAAAATAAATTTCCCTGATGCCCCTCAACTGAGGTCGGAACGAAATGGGGAATTTCTTGAAAAGGAATCTTCGCATCCACTTGGAGCTGCTGAACGAATCCCCCTAGGCCCGAACCGAGGATAATTCCAACTTTCGGTTTGCGAGACGATTTGGAGCGAATAGAGCTTACGGTGTCGGTCAATTTATCCAATAACATACATCACTCAAAGGTTTTCACTATCAAATCGGGGGCTTTTGGTTTTTGCAAGGAAAATCCAACTGATTCCAGCAACAAAGCCTCTGCTGACTTGAACAGGTCAGGGTTCGCTCCGTAGATCGTAAAGAGCGGTTCACCCTTTTTGATGGGATGGCCAATTTTTTTATGGAACTCAACTCCAGATGTGGGCTCGATGCTGTCTTCCTTTTTCAGGCGACCCGCATGAAGGGCAATGCAGGCGATTCCCACTTTTTCGGCATTAAAGCTCTGAACATAGCCGTCCTGCGGAGCGGGTACCACACGACGGTTTCGAGCCGAAGGAAGCTCTTCCAGCCGTCCTCCTTGAACGCGAACCATCTCTTGGAACTTTCGATACGCGGCACCGGATGTAATCTGGGCCTCACAGAGCGAGTAGGCCTCTTCGTACGACTTCGCCTGGCCAGCAAGCAAAACCATGTGAGCAGAAAGGGCCAGGCTGAGGTGTCGCGTATCCGCGTAAAGATCAATCCCATCGGGTCCCAGGAACTTTTGATTCTGCATAATCTCGACACATTCGAGAACCTCAAGGGCATTCCCCGCAAAGCGACCCAAGGGCTGATTCATGTCTGTCAAAAGCGCGGTGCACTTTCGCCCTGCACCCTTTGCGATCGCTTGCAGACTCAGCGCTAAGTTTTCAGCGTCGGGAAGCGTCTTCATAAAGGCGCCCGTTCCCCATTTGACATCCAAAACAAGACCGTCCACACCCTCAGCCAATTTCTTCGACATGATGCTTGCGCAAATCAAGGGTCGACTTTCAACAGTCGCGGTCACATCGCGAAGAGCATAGATCTTTTTATCCGCAGGGCAGATATCAAGTGTCTGACCAATGAAAGAGATTTTGTTTTCGAAAATCATCTTCTCAAAACGATCAAGAGAAAGCTGAGTGTTGAATCCGGGAATACTTTCAAGTTTGTCCAGCGTTCCGCCCGTATGTCCCAAGCCCCGACCAGAAATCATCGGAACCGGAATGCCGAGCGCGGCCACGACGGGACCTAAGATGAGACTTGTTTTGTCTCCGATTCCGCCCGTGCTGTGTTTATCCACTTTGAATTCAGGCGTGCGCGGAAAGCTCATCACGCGCCCGGAGTTGAGCATTGCCTGGGTAAGGGCCAAGGTCTCTTTCTGCGAGAGGCCTTTAAAATAAACCGCCATGAGCCAAGCGGACATCTGGTAATCAGGAAGCTCACCCGAAGTGTACTTTTGAATTAGAAAAGAAATTTCGTCTTCAGAGTGTTCAAGACCGTTTCTTTTGGCCTTGATGATTTCGGCCGGGAAGAACATTTAATAACCACCTGAAGGGGCTTGCTGATTCTGAACAAGCAAAACTCCAGAGCTCGTGCCGATTCGGGTAGCGCCTTCTTGAATCATTGCAATCGCTTGATCAAAAGTTTTGATCCCACCGCTGGCCTTAATATGAATTCGTCCTCGAGCGGTTTTCTTCATCAAGGCCACATCTTCAAGAGTAGCTCCGCCGCCGGTGAACCCCGTGCTGGTCTTTACAAAGTGGGCTCCAGCTTGAATGGAAAGCTCAATCGCTTTAATTTTTTCATCTTGATTCAGTAAGTGGGTCTCAAGAATCACTTTTACAGGCCTTCCTTGAGAGGCCTGCACAACACAGGCGATATCTTCTTGAACAAAGTCCCAATTTTTTTCTTTGAGCCCACCTAAAGACACGACCATGTCGATTTCGTCAGCACCATCACTGAGGGCCAAAGATGTCTCGAAGCCCTTCACCTTGGTGTTTTGGTGTCCAAGGGGGAAACCCACAACGCTCACAACCTTCACTTGAGTGCTGACAAGCCATTTTTTCGCGTGCTTTACAACTCGGCTGGGAACGCAGACACCGTAAAATTGGTGGTCCCGGGCCTCGCGGCACAAAGTTTCAAAGTGCTCGAGGGTGGCCTCGGGCTTCAAAAGAGTGTGATCAATGTAACGAGCGAGGTCTTGGGGTTTAAAAGCAGTTGTCATCCTGCTTTATTCATAGCCTTGTTCGAAGCGGCTGTCACCTCTGTATCTTTACCTAAGAAGGTTCGAGCGTCTAAGGCCGAGACTTTGCCGGTCTTAACGAGCTCGTCGATACATTTTTCGAACAAGATCATTCCACTGCTTGTCCCCGTCTGCATGATCGAGGCAATCTGATGGATTTTGTTCTCACGAATAAGATTCGCGATGGCCTTCGTATTTCTTAAAACCTCATGGGCTGCGACGCGACCTTGTTTATCGGCTCGTGAGAACAGAGTCTGGGCCACAACGCCGCGCAAACTTTCTGAAAGCATCGTGCGGATTTGCTGCTGCTGGCCTGAAGGAAAAACGTCGATGATACGGTCGATCGTCTTCGCAGCACTGTTTGTGTGCAGTGTGCCGAAAACTAAGTGTCCCGTCTCGGCGGCCGTTAAGGCCAGCGAGATCGTCTCAAGGTCACGAAGCTCTCCCACAAGCATGATATCCGGGTCTTCACGAAGGGCCGCTTTCAGAGCGTTACCAAAATTCTTCGTATGGCTCCCGACCTCAC
This sequence comes from Bdellovibrionales bacterium, assembly GCA_046336915.1. GTDB lineage: Bacteria > Bdellovibrionota > Bdellovibrionia > Bdellovibrionales > Bdellovibrionaceae. The sequence goes on along the minus strand of JBKDHV010000090.1, from coordinate 28,157 downwards.
GCTGGTTGACGAGAGATTTGATATTCTGATGCACGAATTCGACGGGATCTTCAACCGTCAGGATATGGGCTTCGCGAGTCATATTGATGTGGTGAATAAGCGCCGCAAGTGTCGTCGACTTACCCGAACCCGTGGGACCGGTCACCAGAATCAATCCGCGATCCACCTCAATCAGATCCATAATCGCTTGGGGAAGATTCAACTCTTGGGGTGTCAGAATTTTTTCAGGAATGACTCGAAAAACGGCTCCTAGGCCTTTTCGCTGCATGAAAACGTTAACACGAAATCGTCCCAAGCCTGGAATCGCGTAGGCGCAGTCGAGTTCCCATTTTTCGATGAACTGCTTCTTTTGTTTTTCAGAAAGAATCTCAAAAACAAGGCCCTGAACATCTTGATTGCTCAGTTCGCGGTAATTGAGGGGCACCATATTTCCGTGCAGGCGCAGATACGGAGGCGCACCCGAGGTCACGTGCAAATCCGAAGCTTTTTGTTCGACCATCAATTTGAACAGTTCATCTATTGTAGCCATCGTTGTTATTATCGGTAATTTAAGGGAAAGGTTTAAATGCAGTTGCCTTCTCGAAGTCATCTGGACTAAAGACTTATCATGGCCGCAGAAATTCTCATCAATGTTAGACCACAAGAGACACGAGTTGCTTACGTCGAGGCCGGAGTTCTTACGGATTTGAAGATTGAGCGCAAGACTTCCCCGACTCTGGTCGGGAGTGTTCACCGAGGAACCGTGATCCGAGTTCTGCCGGGGATGCAAGCGGCCTTCGTGGATATTGGTCTTGATAAAGCGGCCTTCCTTTACGTCGGTGATATTCGCGAAGATGTCGATTCAGACGCGTATCCCTTTTCAGATGTCGATCGAGACGAGCCGCTTTCGACCGGCGATGAAGAACGATCCCCTGAAAGACTGTCCTCGGCCAGCAAAACTCCCATTCAAGATCTTCTGAAAGAAGGGCAGTCCATTCTGGTTCAGGTTGCAAAGGATCCTCTTGGAACAAAAGGCGCGCGGTTAACAACCCACGTTTCTTTACCGGGTCGATTCATCGTGTATCTGCCGACAATACGCCATCTGGGGATCAGCCGACGAATTGAAAACGAAGAAGAACGTGAGCGCCTGAAAGACCTTGTGCAAAAGATGAACCCTCAAGGTGGGGTCATCGTGCGAACCGCGGGCGAAGGGGCTACGGAAGAGCAGCTGCGCACGGACATTGAGTACCTCGATCGTCTGAGCAAAGAAATTTTCAAGAACTACGAAAAGAAAAAATCCCCTGGCATGATTCATTCCGAACTCGATGTGGAACTGCGGGCCCTTCGAGATCTTATGAACGAAGACGTCACGGCCGTCTTTGTGGACGACGAAGAAGTTCACAAGAAGATTGCGAAATTCGTCTCGCAGCTGATGCCGAAGTATAAACACAACATCAATTTTTATGACCAGCAGAAGCCCCTTTTTGACATGTACGATATCGACATGGAGATTTCGAGATCCATGGACCGAAAGATCTGGTTGAAATCGGGCGGTTACATCGTCATCGACGAGGCCGAAGCGCTTGTGGTGATTGATGTGAATACAGGCCGTTTTGTTGGCAAAAAAGATCTTGAAGACACGATCCTTAAAACAAATCTCGAGGCCGTTCGTGAGATCGCTCACCAGCTTCGAATTCGAAATTGCGGCGGGATCATCATCGTCGATTTCATCGATATGGAAAAGGAAACTCACCGCGAAAAAGTCCTCGAAGCCCTCTCTGAAGAGGTCTCTCGTGACCGCGCAAGGACTCATGTGATCTCGATGTCACAGTTGGGTCTTGTGGAAATGACACGAAAGCGGATTCGTCCAAGTTTGATCAAAAGTCTGTGCGAACCTTGCGAGTACTGCGAAGGAAAAGGCTACATCAAAAAGAAGTCCACAGTCGCAAGTGAGATCTTTCGGGAAATCGAGCGCGAGGCTCCAGGTCTTGATAAGAAGCAGGCCTCCATCGTGGTCCATTGCCATAGCGACGTGGTCGATTTGATCTACGAAACGGAGAGCGAAACCCTCGAGCATATGGAGAAAAAGATCGGCCGCTCCATCGCTTTCAAGATCGAGCCGAACTACCACCTCGAGCAGTACGAAGTTTTCTTTATCTAGGGATACGAAGGGCGCCCCCAAGTCGGCTGGGCCCGCCGGGTCGCCCCCAGGTGCTTTAAACTACTGAAATAACAAAGAAAAATGAGACTTCACGCGTGTGCCTCAAGTCGGCCGCCCCCAAAACCATCAATTTGAAGATCCTTGCCGAATAAGTTGACAAACCCTCATGCAGAGTGGCAGAACCTTTGGGCTTGAGTCCTACGGAGGTACCTAATGTACGCAATCATTCGCACTGGCGGCAAACAATACACTGTAAAGCCCGGTGATGTTTTGCAAGTTGAAAAGCTTGATAAAGAGCTTGGTTCTGAATTTGATATCAATGAAGTTTTGCTTGTTGGTGGTGATGCTGTTCACGCGGGTCAACCTCTTGTGAAGAATGCAAAAGTGACCGTTGTCGTCACGAAGCAGTCACGAACTCGTAAAATCTTGGTTTTTAAGAAAAAACGTCGTCACTCGTATCGTAAGTTCGCGACACATCGTCAGCTTTTCACAGAACTTTTCGTAAAATCAATCACGTCTCCAGATGGTAAGGTCACAAAGACCGATGAATCTCCAAACGTGATCGACGCTGCGGCGGCTCGTGATGCAAAATTGCAGGCAAAAGTAGACGCGCGACGAGAGCGTGTGCAAAATAAAGGCAACGCGGAAGCTGCACCGGCCCCTAAGAAAAAGGCCGTTGCGAAGAAAGCTGCGCCCAAGAAGAAAACAGCAGCAAAGAAGTCAGCGAAAAAATCGACTGGCGCAAAAAAGACAGCAAAGAAGTCGAAGTAAGTCATTTAAGAATTGATTTGAGGTGAGTTATGGCAAGTAAAAAAGCCGGTGGTAGTACAAAGAACGGTCGCGATTCACAGAGTAAACGCTTAGGCGTGAAGCGATTTGGTGGAGAAACTGTTAACTCAGGAACAATCATCGTTCGTCAGCGTGGAACAAAGTTTCACGTTGGAAACAATGTTCGAATGGGTAAAGACCACACGATTTATTCTGTCGTTGACGGAGTCGTGAAGTTTGAACGTTTTTCTAAAGAGAAATTTAAAGTCAGCGTTTATCCGAAAACAGCGTAGAATCGGATTTAAGATCAAGATCTCGGGAGGGAGCCTGAATCAGGTTCCCTCTTTTTTTTGATCCGAGAAAATTCTAAAAAGAAGCGATCCATGAAATTTATTGATGAAGTACGATTGAAGATAGCGTCAGGGCGGGGCGGCCCAGGTTGCGTTAGTTTTCGTCGCGAAGCTTTCGAGCCAAGGGGCGGACCCGACGGCGGTGACGGCGGCAAGGGTGGCGATGTCATCCTGCGCACTTCGAAGCATCTGAACTCACTCGTTGATTTTAAGTCGAACAAAAAATACACCGCTCAAAATGGACAGCAGGGTGGGGCCGCAAAGTGCTCCGGACCGGATGGACAAGACTTGATTATGATGGTTCCGGAAGGAACCCTTTTGCGCGATCTTCAGGGGCAAATTCTTGTTGATATGACCGGCGTTCATGAGCACGTTCTTCTGCGCGGTGGGCGTGGAGGCAAGGGAAACCACTTCTTTCGCACGAGCGTGAATCAGGCCCCTGAATATGCTCAGCCAGGCGAAGAGGGCCAAGAGATCGAAGTGATCATGGAGCTCAAGCTGATTGCGGATGTGGGAATTATCGGGTTTCCCAATGCAGGCAAGTCCACTTTGATTTCGAGAATTTCAGCGGCCAAACCGAAAATTGCAGACTATCCATTTACGACCCTGACCCCCAATCTTGGCGTGGTCAAATTCACAGATGAAAAATCCTTCGTAGTCGCCGACATTCCGGGGCTTGTGAAGGGCGCACACCAAGGCATTGGACTTGGAATTCAGTTTTTGAAGCATATCGAACGCACTCGCGTTTTTGTTCACTTGGTGGACGCATCGGGAGTTTCGGGTCGAGACCCTTACGAAGATTATGCGGATCTCAATTACGAGCTTCAGATGTACGATGAGGCCAACAAGGATAAGGAAGGGTTCTTCGCCCTGACCTCTCGGCCGCAGATTGTAGCGTTAAACAAGACCGATGCAGTTTCCGAGGTTGAGCTTGAAAAAATGGCCCGCACATTTCAAGAGCGAGCGGGGTTTCGTCCACTTTTGATTTCAGCCGTCAGCGGGCTTCATATTCGAGACTTGCTTCTCAAGATCGGTGAGCACCTTTATCAGGGAGATCAATGATGAAGATCGGAATTTTCGGCGGAAGTTTCAATCCGCCTCATATGGGTCACATCACATGCCTTACGACCGTTCAGAAAAAAGCGGGTTTGGACAAGGTCTTTGTTGTGCCCTCATTTCAAAGCCCACTGAAGACTCCGATCGAAGGCCCTACAGTCGAGCAACGCTTAGAAATGGTGAAGCTCGCTTTGCAAGGATTTGGTTCTGCGTTTGAAGTTGATGTTCAAGAAATCAAGCGTGGCGGCGTCAGCTACACGATCGACACCCTTCAGGCCTTTCGGAAGAAGTACGAAGCTGAGGATCTTTATTTGATTCTTGGTGCAGATCATCTTGAAACCTTTGATAGCTGGAAAGACTACAGGCAGATTTTAAAAGAAACGAACTTGATCATTGCAACACGACCCGGATTTGAGATCCCTAGCTCGAAGGAAAAACTTCCTCGTTACCTTCAAGAGTTCGTCTTGGAATACGATTTCAACTACGTAGAACTCACGACGGGGCGAAATCTTCAGTTCATTCGTTTGCCGGATGTGGATGTCTCGGCAAGCGAACTTCGAAAGAAAATCAGAAGTGGTCGGCCGGTCGAAAAATTTCTTCCTCTTTCTGTTGAAAGCTACATTCGCGACCTTGGACTTTATCGATTAGGAAAAGACAAAGTCAGCGATTACGAAAAGTTCACTGAGTTCTGTGCTCATCAACTGTTTTCAAGAAAAGCCATCAATGTGAAGGGTTTTGACCTCAGAAAAATGTCGGCTCCTAGCGAATTTGCCATCGTGACCTCGGGAACAAGCACTCGACACGCGAGCTCCTTAGCCGAAAACCTTGTTCAAGCGGTTAAAGATGAGTTTCGAATTCACCCCCTGAGCCTTGAGGGCCTTGAAGAAGGTCGGTGGGTTGTCGTTGATTACGGCTCTTTAATCGTTCATGTGTTCTACGACTTTGTTCGTCAGGAGTACAATATCGAGCGACTCTGGCGAGAGGGTCTGGATATGAATCTGGCGGATCCTTTCACGGAGCACAAAAAGTAAATGATGAAGCTTTTGACCATCATGTCGTCAAAATCTGACTGGCTTGAGCGGGTCTGTGATGAATACAGCCAAAAGATAAATCACTTTGAAAAGTTCGAATTAATTCAAATCAAGTCCTCGAAACTGGCTCGAGAAGAAGCTCAGGCGAAAAAAAAGGCCGAGTCCGAAGCGATCCTGAAGGCCCTTAGGCCGGATGACTATGTGATTCTTTTCGATGAGCGTGGCCTTGCGCAAAGTTCTGTTCAATTTGCGAAAAAAATCGAGAAGCTCCACACTGCGGGGACTCGAAGAATCACTTTTATCATCGGGGGCGCTTTTGGTGTGGATGAATCTGTGCAAAAGCGCGCGCAGGAGACCTGGAAATTGTCTGAGCTCGTGATGAATCATCATGTGGCTTCAACGGTCGCCCTTGAGCAGATCTATCGCGCCTTTACGATCATGAAGAATAAACCCTACCACAACGAGTAGATCCGACCTTCGCCATGGTAGGGTCGCACTTCGGGAGCTTCGACGAGAATCCTTTCCCGCTCAATTTGCAAGGTCTACCGCTTATGTATGGATTTGAGTTTCGAAGTTGTCTGAACTGCGGATCGTTTTTTGTCGACACCCATCTTCTCTGCCGGCCCTGCAGCCGCTTAGTCCTTCAAAACTTAAGATCAAAACAAATTCAAAGAGTGGAACAGATTCCGGTGTTTTCTCTTTTCACCTGGCCACCGGGAGCAAGCGATTCGCTGTCTCATCTGATCTTGCGACTGAAAAAGGCAAGCCCTGCGGCCTGGCGTTTTTATGCTGAGCATTTTTTTCTTCAGTGGGCCCAGTCCAATCCGATTTCAGATTCGGCCGTCTTTGTGAGTGTCGAGAGTCGATCCGGGAACCTTCACGCCCAAAACTGGGGTCAGGCCCTGAGCGATTACTTCCAAAAGCCCCATGAGAAAGTCCTTGCTCTCGAGGGGGATTTGCAATCGCAGAAGACTTTAGAGCTTGAGGGCCGCCAGCGACGAAGAATGATCTGTCGTGTAGATTTTTCAAGGCTGCGTGGGCGACAACTGATCTTCGTTGATGACGTGGTCACCTCTGGATCCACGGCGCTTGCGGCTTATCGCGCACTTAAAGAGCCGAAGGATTTTCAAGTTTGGTCACTGGTGTGGAGGTCGGTCTCCTCTATTGCGGTGAGCCAGCCCCCGTGGTAACAGTTAAGCGCATGAAAAGACAGTTCTTTTACTCCGTGGCTATGAGCGCGGTTCTTCAGTTTTCCTCTGTCGCGCTCGCGGTCCCAAAAGGCTCGAAGGAGCTAACAGAGCTGTTTCAGCAGATTCGAACTTCACCGTTTGTTGTTTTGAAAGTCGAGAAGAAGACCAAATCAGAACTGCTCGGAACCGAAACGGTTTCCCCGGGGACAATTTATATTTCGAGCGAAAAGTTCCGCTGGGACACGGACGCTCCGGAAAAGTCGCGCATTATTTATGATGGCGAGACGGTCTGGACGGTTCAAGATCCACCAAAGGGCTTCAAGGTTCCTCCTCTGGTAACCAAAATGAAGCTTGATAAGAAAAACGACAGTCAGATTCTTTTGAAAAGCCTTTTTCAAGAGAACTTTGATAAGCATTTTAAGGTCATTAAGTCTTATCAAGAAAATTCGAAGAAAGTATTTAAGCTAGCTCCCCTCAAGCAGGACTCGAATCTTCAAGATCTTGAGATTTCTCTGAACTCAAAATCGGAACTCTCGGCCATTCATTACAAGGATGAGGTCGAGAACAAGATTTCAGTTTTTATCAATGAAATGAAACTTTCTAAAAAGCCAGATCTCAAACTTTTTCAATACAAACCGCCCGCGGGCGCGCAGGTTACAGAAATATGAGCACAAACACGACAGTTGATTCTAAGAAGAAGGTTCACTTTGTCAGCCTTGGCTGTCCCAAGAACCTTGTGGACACGGAAATTATGGTCGGAACCCTGATGAAGGACGGCTATGAAGTTACGACAAATGAAAGCGAAGCCGATACGATCGTAGTCAACACCTGCGGATTTATTGAAGACTCGAAGACAGAGTCAATCCAAACTATTCTTCGCATGGCCGAACTTAAAAAAGAGGGAAATCTAAAAAAGTTGGTCGTCGCAGGCTGCTTGACTCAACGATATAAAGACGACCTTGTCGAAGGACTTCCCGAAGCGGATCTCTTTGTCGGCTCGGGAGAGTTTCAGAACATTGATAAGATCCTAAAAAAGTCTTACCAGGGCGAGACTAAGAAAACGTATTTCAATCTGCCCACCTATCTTCAAGAAGAACAAACTCCAAGAATGAACACGCAGCCTGGTCACCGGGCGTACTTGAAAATTTCCGAAGGTTGCATGAAGCGCTGTGCGTTCTGCGCGATTCCTCTTATTCGTGGAAATCTCCAGTCCCGTACCCTGAGCAATATTGTGAATGAGGCTAAACTTTTAGCTGCAGGCGGAGTGAAAGAGCTTATTATTATCAGCCATGATTTTACGGATTATGGATGGGATTTGCGCCGTCAGAATCCAGAAGCTCGAGAGAATCCGGTTGCTCTTCTTGAGGAGCTGGCAAAAGTCGAAGGCATTGAGTGGATCCGACTTCTGTATCTTTACCCGGATGGAATCACGCCTGAGTTAATTCAGCTGATTAAAAACAACAAAAAGTTTTGTCGCTATTTTGACATGCCACTTCAGCACATCAACAACGAAATGCTGAAGGGAATGAATCGCAAGATGACTCGTGCCGAGATTGAAACAGCACTTAACTTGATTCGAACTGAAATTCCTGATGCGGTCATTCGAACGCAGTTCATCGTGGGATTCCCAGGGGAAACTGAAGAGCAGTTTGAAGAAGTCCTTCACTTCCTCACCGAACAGAAGTTCGACCGTGTGGGTTGCTTTAAGTACTCTCCTGAAGAAAACACTCCGGGCGGACGCCGAACTGATCAGATTGACGAAGAAACGAAACAGAAGCGCTGGGAAGCTGTCATGGAAGTTCAGCAAAATATCTCACGCGAAATGCACAAACGTCAGATCGGCCAAGTCCTCGACGTTCTTGTCGAGGGTTACAGCGAAGAAACGGAACTCTTACTTCAGGGACGCTCAATGCAACAGGCGCCTGATATCGACGGGATTGTTCTGATTAATGACGGACAGGCCAACGTTGGGGATATCGTAAAGGTTGGAATCACGGACAGCATGGAGTATGATCTCATCGGTGAGATCGTATCGCCCTTGCAATGAAAATTGTGATCGTTGAGGCCCTCAATCTTGTTGAGGGCTACGCGAAACTCGCCCAAGGAACTCAGTCGGGCTTAACGCCGTTGGAGTTCTCGCCCCATGCGAAAGGGGCTAGAATCGTTTTTAAGACTGAAAGTGCGAAGGCCCCGCCCTTGGGGTCAGCCGAGGTCTTTGAGGTCACCGAGAGCGTTTTAAAGGCGTATCTGGGGCTTGGCGGCGCTCAGCTTCTTGAGAAGGTGATGATCCTTCAGGACGCGCGTTTAGGACGACTGCTTGAGGTCACTCAAAAGCTTGAAAATCTTGGGGCCACGATTTTAGAGCTTCGCTCGTTGCGATCAAATCCCGAAATCAATTACACAATCGCGACCTGTCAGGACGCTACAAGTTTTTCCGATCTACTGAAAGACGTTCAGCATGTGGTTCTAGATTCGAAGAATCCCGCTTTTTCAGATTTTTTGGGATTTTCAGTCGGATAGCCGCAAGCGAACGCGCCCTAGATATTGCAGTTCAAGGACAATTCAAGAAGTTTTTGGGCCCAGTCAAAAACCCCAAGCTCTTTTGCCAGAGCCGAAGCCTTTCGAACATCACCCGACCACTTGCGATCTTTCCGACAGAGTTTTTGAAAGCTCTCGTAGGACTCTTGCCACTTTTTCAAAGCGGCGGATGTCGAGCCAACCCCGCGCCAGCAAGAGTCCGCTTGGGGAAAAGCTTTGATGCAAGCTTGGTATTGCAAGTAGCCCTCGGAAAAGTTTTTTTCCTCTTCAAGAAAAAGCCCGAAAGACTCAAAGGCTGAATTCGTTCGATTCGGATTCCTGACGGCTTCTTTGAAGGCGCTACGGGCAAGGTCCTTTTCCCCGGTCTGTTTATAAACTTGGGCTAGGTTGATTTGAGAGGCCACATCATCCTTCTGAAGCTGAAGTGCCTTCTTACAATGCTTGAGGGCCTGATCGTTAACGCCGTCGAGTGTGTTGATGTGGCAAAGCTTTTGGGCGTAGAGATGCTGTTCACCCAAGTGTTGGATCAAGTCTTCGAAGAGAAGACGTCGTGTTTGTAGGAAGCGTAAGGGCCGCTTCAGGGTCTTATTGAGCTCATCTTGTCGCTCGTAGTAGTCGTCCAAAATCAAATAGGCCGGCTCAAATTTGGGATTGATTTCAATGGCCGAACGTAGCGACTCTTGGGCTTTTTCAAGGCCCTTTTTATCTTTTCGAGTCTCTAAGTGGGCCTTTCCCTGAAAGGTCAAAAATTCGGCGTCCTGGGAGTTTTTGGCCAGTGCAATTTCGCTGACCCGGAGTATTTCCTTGAAGTCTTTTTGTTTTACGAGAAGTCGGGCCAAATACATGAGCTCGGGACGTTGGAGCTTTTCTGAATTCTTCCACAAATACTCGATGGCCTTCTTGTCGCCCTGACTTTTCTGGATCTGCTCAGCTTGAAGATAGAGGTCAGAAGCGGGCGCTCGTCGAGCCGCTAACGCCAATCCGACCCAAAGTGAGACAAGCCCAAGCAAAATCTTATTTTTAGCCATATACTATCCGATAGAGAGCCTATGAAGTCTTTTCACTGTCCTTTTCTAAAATCTCAGAAGAATCAGGGATTTGGAAGGGCCTATTGGTCCAGTTTCCAGAACGCCCGAGGACAGGCCGTCATTGAGTATCTTTTAATGGTCGTCATCAGTGTGACCTTGGTCGTTGCGCTGGCCTTTGCCATGTTTCGACCCTTGGGGGATTTCATCCGCGATTTGAATCAGCGATACATTGCCTGCTTGCTCGAAACCGGCGAGCTTCCAGGCTTCCGCTCTGAACAGCAAGCCCTCTGCGACGAAGAAAAACCACAGCTTCGCATGACGGCCCTTGATGGGCGAGAATCAGTGCCCGGTCAGGTGGGACCGGGATCCGAGCGGCCTGCCGGAGGGACCGCAGACACGTCAGGCGGCGAATCAAATGTCGGTGGGAGCGCTCCCCGAGGTTTCGATCGACGTTCGAGCGTGTTGCGCGGAGGGCTGGTTTCCAGGCAAACCGCAAAATCTGATCGTGGGGCTACGTCGGTTTCGATTCCGGTCGATAACTTTCAAGAGGGCGATGGTTATATGAGCTTTAACTCGGATACGAGATTGGCTCGAAGGGCGCCCAAGAAAACACGAACGATCGCTCTTGATGGCTTAACCGATTATGAAAGACGAAAGGCTGAACGACAGGAAAAGAAGTCCGTGAGTGTTCCCGTAGAAAGTGAAAGCTTTACAGCCAACAAAACAAAAAAGATTGTCGTGAAACCACCTCCTCCCAAGGAAGAGGCCGACATCGAGCCTTTGGATCGGGGCTTTGGATTCTACTTCAAAGTTCTTTTGATGTTTCTGATTCTTCTGTTCCTATTTCTTCTACTGGGCGGACAAGCCTTCCAACTTTCTAAGAACTGGGAGTAGAAAAATTCAATCGCAAGTGGTGACATTTTGTCGTGCTCGGTGCGTCCAAAAATTTTTTCCAAGAGTTTCTTAATTTTTCTGTCTTCGCATTTCTTCCTTGAAACTTTGTTTTAGGTGGCACACAAACGGGACGTGGAAAAAATCGTTGAGATCGGGTCAAAACGAACCTTTACCCATGAAGAAGCTGAACAGCTTCTGCCGCTTATTTATAAGCTCACGGAAAAGGCCAACGCCCAGGTCAAAAATCTAATGAGTCAAATGGAGGCCATGAAGAACGTGCCCCAAGTTCGACTCCAAGAGATTGAAAGCGAAATTCAAAGTAAAATCGATTGCTGGCAGGCGAAAGTTCAAAAACTAGGGGGCGTCCCAAAAGGCTATTGGCTTGTCGATTTTGATAATGGTTCTGGTTACTTTTGTTGGAAATTTCCAGAAAAAGACATAAAGTATGCTCATGGTTACCAAGAAGGCTTTACAGGAAGAAAAGAGCTAAGTTGTAACCACGAGCATAGTCCATGAGAATTGCGATCGCACAAATAAATCCCATCCTGGGTGATATCTCCTACAACAAGAATAAAATCCTCGAGTTTATTGAAAAGGCACGACAGAAAAAGGCAAGCTTGGTCGTGTTTCCAGAGTCCTGTTTGTTGGGCTACCACCCCTTTGATCTCTTGGAGCGAAAAGAAATCGTTCAAGAGCTCGAAAAGGCCCAAAGTTCTATTCACAAAAAAATTCCTGCAGGCGTTGTTGTTCTGATTGGAACGATCACTCGAAATCCGAGCGCAAAGGGTCGACCCTACTACAACTCGGCCCTCATGCTTCAAAAAGGCAAGAAGGCACGAACCTTCCATAAGCAGCTTTTGCCAACGGGGGATGTTTTTGATGAAGCACGATTCATCGAAAACGGGGATCTTCGTCAAAATTACTTCACTGTCGGGAAGAAGAAATTCTTCTTAACAATTTGTGAAGACATTTGGGCTTGGCCCGATAAGCGCGGACACTCGTCCTACGCAAAGAATCCTCTGCTTGATGTGCCCCGAAAGAAAGTGGACTTGGTCGTTAATCTGAGCGCCAGTCCCTGGTTTGTTGGGAAAGAGAAGCTTCGCGAGCACGTCACTTGCCAAACGGCAAAGCACTTCAAGGCTCCGCTTCTTTATGCGAACTTGGTCGGTGCGCAGGATGAGATTATTTTTGATGGCGGCAGCTTTATTATGTCCCCGTCTGGAAAAACTCTTTTGAACTGTCACAAATTCAAAGAGGATCTGAACGTTTTTGATCTTGAAACAAAAGAGGTTTGGGCGAAACACCATCGCGCCTCTTCGGTTGAGGAGTTAAGACAGGCGCTTGTTTTAGGCTTGCGAGATTTCTGCACGAAAATTGGATTGCCGCGAGTTCATCTTGGGCTGAGCGGTGGAATTGACTCGGCTGTTGTGGCGGCTCTGGCTGTGGATGCGTTGGGCCCTGGGCAGGTGACGGGTTTTGCTTTACCAGGCCCTCATAGTACGCCCTTAAGTTTTGAGCTTGCCGAAAAGCTTGCGAAAAATTTGGGAATTCAGTTCAAGTCGATCGACATCAATCCCAGTTACAGAGTTGCCCAAGAAACCTTGCGAGATCAATTGGGGGCTCAGGAGTTTGGCTTGGCTCATGAGAATCTTCAATCTCGGCTGCGAGGTCTGTTTCTCATGGCTCACGCGAATCTTGCGAATAGCTTGTTATTAACAACGGGAAATAAGTCCGAATACGCAACGGGATACGCCACGCTCTATGGAGATATGTGTGGAGGCCTTGCTCCTATCGGAGACCTGACCAAGCATCAAGTTTACGAGCTTGCTCGACATTACAATCACGCCCAGGAAGTGATTCCCAAAAAGATCATCACGCGAGAGCCATCAGCAGAGCTTCGGCCGAATCAAAAGGATCAAGATTCCCTTCCACCCTATGAGGATTTAGATCAAGCTGTGCAAAACATCGTGGAAAAGGGCTTGGCCGCTAAAACGAAAACGGAAAAGTGGCTCATGCAAAAACTTGTGATGACGGAATTCAAACGTTATCAGGCTGCGCCGATTCTAAAAGCGAGTAGTCACTCTTTTGGAAGAGGTCGTCGATGGCCTTTAGCTCACAGAACTTTCAGAGGCTAGAAACCTAAAAGATCAAGTTGTTTGGGCTGACGCTCAATTTGGGGAAAACGAAACTCAGGCTTTCCTGTGAGGGCAACCAAGTTTTCAATCTTGGGAGCCTGTCCACCAATCGAGATTCTTTTCACCAGAATCTCGAACATCTGCCCCAAGTACGTGGCGTCAGCTTCCGCTCTGTGAAAACCACGAGCCGGGATTTTTAAATGCTGGATCAGGGTGCCAAGTTTATAGTTCGGCAAACCAGGAAGAACTTTTCGAGCAATGGGTAAAGAGTCCAAAATAATTCCACGAGGGGCTGGACACTCATGCTTTTTGATATCTGCGATCAGAAACTGGGCATCGAAGGGCGCGTTGTGGGCGACCATAATGTCATCGCCGCAGAATTCAGCGAAGGCTCCAAGGACAGATTCGACCTTGGGTTTGTCAGCCACCATATCATCGGTGATTCCGTTGACAGCACTGGCCCCGGGCGGAATCGGGCGTCCAGGATTGATCAGCGTGCAGAAAAGAGAGTCCACTTGCCCGTCGATGAAACGAACAGCTCCGATCTCGGCGATCGCGTCGACTCCAGGGACAGTACCAGTAGTTTCGAGGTCAAAAGCTATGAAACGCATGGAATCCTTGATACAAAAGTCGCTAGATGGATTCAACAAAGAAACATAAAGTTGAGATTTTAGACGCTTCAATCGGGCCTCAAATCATGACTCATGGCATCTACGTGCATGAAACACAAACTTTGCTTGCGAATTTGCTCGAGCAAAAAGTGGATATTGATCATAGCTGCGACGGAAACGGCACCTGTGGCACCTGTCACGTCTTTGTTGAAAAGGGCCTAGAAAATTTATCTGAGCCCGAAGAGCTCGAGCAGGATCTTCGAAAAGATCGAAACTTTGCTGAGAACGAACGGCTGGCCTGCCAAGCTTTTGTTCGCGGGGATATCAAGATCACGCTGCGCTAGAACTACTCGACGAAATAGGGATTGCCGTAAATCCAGGTGATCCACTTCACAGCATCGGGCAAAGGAAATCTTTGTGCGATTCGAATTTGCACGCGATAAACTCCTGGGCCCTCGATCGGAACAAGTGCATCGGGTGTATTGATCGTTCGGTAGCGATTCCCATTCCGATAAACAACAATTTCAAAAAAGGCTTTTGGTTTTTCGGGCAAATGAACTTTCAAAACGAGATTCTTCTTCCACTTCACGGTGGAGCCCATTAAGTAGCGCTCACTTCCGGCCTGCATGTAGTTGTAGAAGCCCTCAGGATCTCCAAGCAGATCCAAACAAAGGTAGAACTGTCCGCGCTTCAGGCCCTCAAGGACTTTCGATCGATCCTGCTGCAAGTTTCCGGTGAGCTCAGATTCAAGAAGCAAATGCTGGCTCATGAGCTCAAAAGTTTTGTGGTAACTTGGGAAACGAATCAAGTATCCGGCCCAGGGTACGGCGCGAGCGCTGGCCTCGGATCCAGCATAGCCGAAAATTTTACGACGCTGCGACAGCTGATCCAGAAGAGCGATTTCTTCAGAGGGCTCTTTGAAAAGTCGGAACAGTGCAAGCTGTGGATTGAAAGGATAAACTAGAATTGTCCAAAGAACAGAGAGCTTAGAGCGATTCCAGGCGCGAAAGCTCATCGATTTCGTGTTTAAAAGCTCAATTCCATCAAAACCCTCGGGCCATTCGCCGGACCACTGGAAGCCCTTCAAGAACGGATGAGCGAGGATCACCAACGAATCGTTTCTTGCCTGAGGATCTTGAGAAATCAGATCGGCCAAAGCAGTTTGGGCCTCGCCTAAGCTGTAGCCAAGAGTTCGGTCTGTCGAAGAGTAGTACATCAGACGCGAATCCAAGTAGCTGTACTTCTGTCCGCTCAGCACTAAAAGTCGACCATCATAAGAGTCTGGCAAGAGGGCATCATCAAAAGTGTTGATGTCGGTATAGAGGATAAAATCAGCACCCACGGCTTTGGCGTCTTCATTGATCCGGGCAATGGTTCCCGAACCGACACTCTTTTGGGTGTGAACATTGATGACGCCTTTGTAGTCGTAGAAGGGCCCGTTGTTCTCGACGACGATTTGGCTGCGTAGGGCGCCCACGTCAAACTGCGAGAGGTAAAAGCCGTAAATGAAGTAGGACATCAGGAAGAATGTCAAAATTACGAGTGTCTTCATTTTTTCCTCGTCGCTTTATAGACTTCAAAACCAAACTTGAGGTCGGCCGCCTTTTCAAAACTGAAAATTTCAAGCTGGCTTGGGGGAATCGTTTGATAGCCTTCCTTCAAAAAGAAGAACGAATCTTCTAGTGGCTGAGAGCCCGAAAGTTTGTCGAATTCATCCGGGCGGCTTGCAAATCGAAGTTTATAAAAGGGCTCTTTTGAAAGAAACCAAAAGTAAGAGGCGGCCTGGTAAGTGCTAGTGTAAAGAGGGCGATAGGACTTGGTTTCTTCGAAAAGTGATTTGTAGAAGGCCCCCTCTTGCAATCTCGGGTGCGGAAACGGAGCGGGATTGAAGAAGATAAAGGCCAATAACAAAGTCGAAAGGCCTGCGAAGAAGATCGAATAAATCCAGTAGGACCACCGCCAGGCTACGATCGGCACCACGAGCAAGAAGAAACTCGGATAAAGAGCTAATGGCCAATTCAGCTCTGTATCGCCCCGAAAAGTGGTGTAAGTGAAAAAAAGAAGAAGACCTAAGAAGAGAACCCCGTGAAGAGTCCTTACAGAGGTCCCAATTCTTTTGAAGTGAGAATAAACAAACGGCGGAAAAAGCAAAATCAAGGTTCCAAGCAAGAAATCCAGAGTCCACTGCGGTTTCCAAACCTTTTGGCCGAGTCCGTGATCAATTTGAAAGCGAAGCGACGACCAGTCATTCTGGAAATTCCAGATCCAAACTGGCAGGGAAAAGATGAAACCGAGAATCACGGGAAGCCATATGTGATGGGGGCGAATCTTTTTCCAGGACTGGCTGACAAGAAGATGCAGAACAAAGACAACCGAAATGAGGCCCATCAGGTACTTCGAAACAAATCCGAGTCCCAGAGAAATTCCTAAAAGCGTGGGCCAACGAGAGCTTTCTGGATTCTCTAGAGATCGAAGATAAAAAACTAGACTCAAAGACCAAAAAAACAAAAACGGAATATCTGGGTTTGCGATCAGGCCTCCAAGGCCTAGAAGCGGATGGAGCAGGAGAATCCAAAAGAAAGCTCGTTTGTTTCGATCGCTGAGCTCAACGGCAAGAAAGTCGCACCAGATCCAAAGCGTCACATGCGAAAGGACAACAAACAGAAGTCGCGAAGCAAAGAAAAAGGAATCGAGGGGTTGTGAGATCCAAAAAAGCCACGCCGAAAAGGGCGGATGGTCAAAAAATGAAAGCTTCAGATTTTTGGCCCAAGTCCAGTAGTAGGCTTCATCTGCGAAGAAGGGTAAAAATATTCCGAGCCCGAGCTTGAGAAAGAGAGTGATCGCCCAATCTCGCTTCCAAGCACTACTCGTAAGCAAGTTGAACAGCTTGTCCCGATGCACCCGGGGCTCCTAAATCCTGACCGTTAACGATGATATTGACGGCGCCTCCGTTGCTAATCTTAAGGCGCACCCCTGAGCGACTTTTGAAAGTGTGAATCTGGTCCGCGCGAAGAACAAGCTTTTGAGGGCTACTCCTGCTGGACGAGTATTCGATCTCAACATTCTGATTGGCCTCGACAATCACTTCGGTCAACTTTCCTTCAACGGGCTTTGCTGTAGGAGCGGTCGCGGGAGCCGCCGGTGCAGGCGTGGTTGCTGTCGTGGGTTTTGGCGCTGCTGACGTAGCGGCAGGAGTTCCCGCGGCCACAGCATTCGCAGGAGTAATGGCGGGTTTAGGCGAAAGTGCTGCCGGAGTTTGGGGTGGTGGAGTCGGCAACGTAGTCGTAGCGGCTGGAGCGGCCACAGGAGCCGACGTCGGATTTTGAAGGTTCGGCTTCGGGCTTACAGCTGTCGCTGGTGTTAGAGTGACGCCAGGCGAGCTTGCAGCGGGTTGGGCCGCGGTGGTCTTCGCAGGCTCAAGAGTCTCAGAATTTGGAGCGGGTTCAGGTCTCGGTTCGGCGGGTGGCGTGTCCACCAACACGGACGTGGAAGCCTCAGGCGAGAGCTCGGCCTCTCGCTGGTAGCGCTTCACGACGCTATTCGCAAAATAAACGACAAAGACTAGGACAAGGCCGATCACAGAGATTGCAAAGGTGCGAACTCGCAGAGCATCGTTCTGAATGGAAGCTTTTGTGAGAATCGAATTCTTCAAAGCGTCGTGAATGAGTTCAGGCTCTTGCGATTTCTCGCTAGGCGCGGGCTCTTCAGTCGCGGGAGAAGGAGCTGCCACGGGCCCCGAGACGACAGGGCTAGGCGCCGTCGCAAGGACTTCTTCGATCTTCTTGGGGGGCGCCATTTCTTCAGCAAAAATCTGAAGAACCTCTTGAGAGTTCAATTTCAAGAATTTCGCGTAACTTTGGACAAAGCCTCGAAGAAAAGTTTTTGCAGGAAGTTGGGATTGATCGCCCTCTTCAATGGCTTGAAGGATCCGCGGATTAATTTTTAGAAAGAGTCCTACCTCATGAACGGAAAGACCTTTTTCTTCTCGAGTTTTGCGAAGAAGTTCTCCTGTCCGCCTCATTCTAATTCCTTTCTGACCATATCGAGAAGAGATCGCGATCGTTCATAGTACTGACCGTTTGGATAAAGTTGTAAGATCTCTTCAAACCGAACAGCTGCTTTTCTTTTATCGCCCGACCGATAATGGGCAAGAGCACTGAAATAGTGAGGCTCGTCATTGCCCGTCTTGTGGCAAAAGGCCACCGCGCGATCCAAGGCCAGGGCCGCTTCTCGATACTTCTTCACCTCGAACAGAGTGCGGCCATAGAGATTATGGGCGGGGCAATTGTCTCGACCATATTCGACAGCTCTTGCGAAAGGCTCCAGGGCCCGTCCGTACTTTTCTTGATCGAAGTACAAGAGCCCTTCGTTGATGTAAACTCGATCGAGGGCCCCGTAAACAAGGTCCTTTTTTACGATCGCAAGTTCCTTTTCAGCAGCTTTAAAGTCCTTGGCCTCAATCAGAATGCGAACCAAGTTGTTGCGAGCTTCGGTATATCTTGGATCAAGTTCCAGAGCCTCGTACAAGGATTTGCGCCCCAGATCGGTTCGCCCTCGAGCGTGGTAGGCAAGTCCAAGTCCGTTTAAAATCACGGGATTGTGTGGATCGAGTTTCTGAGCCTTTAGAATCTCGCGAAGGGCCTCGGGGTAACGGCCTTGGTTGTAAAGAGAGTTTCCCAACTCAAGATGCGACTTTGCTAAAAGCTCTTTTTTCGGCCGGCTTGAACAGCTGACCAGGCTCACGCTTGAGAGGAAAAAGAGAATGAAAAATACGGGGATTTTCACCCTATAAAGACTAGCACTCCTCAGACTTGAGTCAACGAGAGAGAAACAAGGGTTTCGAGATGGTCGGTTTGAGGAAACATCTCAAAAGGCTGCACGCGCTCAACCTGATACTCGGGCGCTAAGTTCAGAAGCCGCTGAAGGTCCCGCGCCAGTGTGACGGGGTGACAGCTCAAATACACAATCTTATGGGGACGGGCCTGGGCCAAGGTTTTCATGACGAATTCATCGGCGCCAATCCGTGGAGGATCAAGAAAAACCGCGTCCTCGCGTCGGGGCCATTGTCTCTTTAGAAAGGCACTCACGTCTGCTAAATGAAAACTAATCCGCTTGCTCGAAAGATTCTTCTCTTGAATCTGCTGATGGGCCAACTTGACGAGAGCTGGGCTCGCCTCGACCGCCCAAACATGAGAGAATTTAAATCTCTCGACTAGCGGAAAGGTGAAGTTTCCCGAGCCTGCATAGAACTCGTAAAGATCTGCCGGGGCCGAGCCCTCGAATGCCTTTAAGACCGCCGCAATCAAGTCTTCATTCTGAAAGCGATTGACCTGAGAGAAGCCGACAATTTCGGTCTCGTCAGAAAGGGCCGTCAACTGGGGTTTGGCGCCTTCTTGCGGGATTCGCAGATCGTAACGTGTAGAGGGTTTAAGCGTTTTTGCCGGAGGATTTTGAATCATTTCCTGAAGGGGGGACTCAACAAGATGACACTCTCGAATTGGAACTAGGTCGTGAGACCGCTTGGCGCGAAAGGCAAGGCGTTCGCCTTGAAACGTCATCTGGACCCGATTGCGATACTGATAGGATCGCGGGCTCGGAACAATGGGAAAAAATTCGGTCTTCGAAGACAGGCGCAGGCCCTTCAGAGAATCGCGAAGAAGAAGCTCTTTCTGTCGCAACTGTTCGGGCTGATCGAGGTGCTGCCAAGAGCAGCCCCCGCAGGTGCCGAAATGAGGACACGGCGGAGAAACTCGAGACGGGCCAGGTTTAACAACCTTTAGCAGACGTCCATAAGCTAAATTCTTTTTGTGTTCGATGATTTCAATTAGGAGTTCGTCACCCGGAGCAGCGAAGTCGACAAAAATAACAAGACCGTCGTGTCGAGCAAGGCCTGCTCCGCCGACGGTCATTTTTTCGATTTGGACCTGAACTTGCGAGCCCACAAGAGAAGACTTTTGTTCATCTTCTCCTGTGCTCTTGGACTTTGCCATTACAGATTCACGTACTCGTGTTTATCAAAGAAAATAGCCAGTTCGCGAGCCGCAGAAGCAGGGCTATCAGAACCGTGGACCGCATTTTCGCCGACGTTATCACCGTGCTTCGCGCGGATGGTTCCGGCTGCAGCTTTCTTAGGGTCTGTAGCGCCCATGATTTCGCGGTTTTTCATCACGGCGTTTTCGCCAACAAGGCACATCAGAAGAACGGGGCCAGAAGTCATGAAGCTGACCAGTTCGCCGAAGAAAGGACGCTCTTTATGTTCAGCGTAGAAAAGTTCACATTTATCCTTGCTCAGCATTGTGAGCTTTGCAGCGCCAACACGAAGGCCGCTCTGTTCGAATTGATGGATAATGTCGCCGATCACGCCCTTTTTAACGGCGTTAGGTTTAATGATTGAAAATGTTTTTTCAACTGCCATGGTCATCTCTCCTTGTAGAGTAAAGAACACCTGTAGGTTTGCCGGAATTCCCCGGCGAAGGCAATAGTCTACAAAAGAAAAAGCCCCCTTCTAAGAGGGGGCTTAGTTCAAAAATGAGCCCCTCGGGCGCTTATTTGAGCATAGATTTCAGGGTCGTTCCCAAATCTGCAGGAGATCGCGCAATTTTACAGCCCGCAGCCTCAAGAGCCTCAAACTTCGCCTCAGCTGTTCCCTTGCCGCCACTGATAATCGCGCCCGCGTGACCCATGCGCTTCCCCTTCGGCGCCGACGCTCCGGCGATAAAGGCTGTCACGGGCTTCTTGAAGTTTCTCTTGATCCAGTCGGCGGCCTCTTCTTCTGCAGAGCCTCCGATTTCACCGATCATGATCACGGCGTCTGTGTCTTTGTCTTCGTTGAACATCTTCAGGACATCGATGAAGTTGGTTCCGTTGACAGGGTCGCCGCCAATTCCAACGCAGGTCGATTGACCCAAGCCCAAAGCTGTTAACTGGTGAACAGCTTCGTAAGTCAGGGTTCCCGAACGTGAAAGAACGCCGATTCGACCTGGCTTATGAATGTGACCAGGCATAATGCCAATTTTGCATTGTCCGGGCGTGATCACTCCAGGGCAGTTAGGGCCGATCAGGCGTGTGCGTTTACCTTCCATAAAGCGCTTGACCTTGACCATGTCCAAAACCGGAATTCCTTCCGTGATACAAATCACCAAATCCAATTCCGCATCAACAGCTTCCATAATCGAGTCAGCCGCAAAAGCCGGGGGAACAAAGATCATCGAGGTTGTGCAGCCCGTTTGAGCTTTGGCCTCGCGGACCGTGTTGAAAACCGGAAGCCCCAAGTGCTTTGTTCCGCCTTTTCCAGGTGTTACACCACCAACAAACTTGGTGCCGTACGCCATCGACTGTTCAGTGTGGAAAGAGCCCTGGGCTCCTGTAATTCCTTGAGTGATGACCTTTGTGTCTTTGTTAATCAGAATTGCCATTATTGACCCCCTCGAACAGCGGCCACAACTTTTTTGGCAGCATCCGTTAAGTTATCGGCAGGAGTAATATTCAAGCCGCTTTCCTTCAGCATCTTCTTACCAAGCTCGACATTCGTTCCCTCAAGTCGAACAACCAAAGGAACTTTCAGTCCAACTTCTTTTGAGGCCGCGATCACACCTTCCGCGATCACGTCACACTTCATGATGCCACCAAAAATATTGACCAAAATGGCCTTCACGTTTGGATCAGACAAAATGATTTTAAAGGCGTGAGTCACCTTTTCTTTGTTGGCGCCGCCGCCGACATCGAGAAAGTTTGCTGGTGATTGGCCGTGAAGCTTGATGATGTCCAAGGTCGCCATCGCAAGACCCGCACCATTGACCAAACATCCGATGTTTCCATCTAGCTTAATGAAAGCGAGGTCGTACTTGGAGGCCTCAATTTCAGAGGGCTCCTCTTCAGTCAAATCACGGTACTCAAGAATATCTTTGTGTCGGAAAAGAGCATTTGAATCGAAATTCATCTTCGCATCTAAACAGATGACGTGACCTTCTTTTGTCAGAACCAAAGGGTTGATCTCTGCAATGGAGCAATCCAGTTCGACGAAAGCTTTGTAAAGGCCCATCATAAAAGTGACGGCTTTGTTCAGACTTTCGCTTGGGATTCCGATCTCAAAAGCCAGTTGACGTGCTTGAAAGGGAACCAAACCCGAAACCGGATCGATATCTACTTTCTTGATCGCGTTGGGATTGTGAGCCGCGACCTCTTCGATGTCCATTCCGCCCTCGGAAGAGGCCATCATCGCCACTCGGCCGGTCGCGCGGTCAACAAGGCAAGCTAAGTAATACTCTTTTGCGATATTACAGCCCGCTTCAACATAGATTTTATTGACGGTTTTGCCCTCAGGGCCTGTTTGATGAGTGACCAGGTTCATACCGATCATCTTTTCAGCGAGGCTACGAATTTCGTCTAATGACTTCGCAATTTTAACGCCGCCACCTTTTCCTCGGCCGCCGGCATGAATCTGGGCTTTCACAACCCAAAGGTTACCGCCGACTTCCTTTGCGGCCGTCACAGCCTCATCGGGAGAGTGGGCCACAACCCCTTTAAGGGTGGCCACACCATAGCGTCTTAATACTTCTTTTGCCTGGTACTCATGAATGTTCACGTTTACAACTCCGCTTTCGAGATTGTTTTAGTACTGAAGTTTGCCAAGAGCTTCGACAAGCTCTCGGACGGCTTTTGCTGACTTTTCAAGGCCCGCGCGTTCGGTGTCATTCAGCTTCAACTCAACAACGCCTTCCATGCCTTTTCCGCCCAATTTACAAAGGACGCCAATGAAAAGACCCTTCATTCCATACTCACCATTGAGCTCAACGGCACAAGGAAGAATGCGCTTCTGATCCTTCAGAATCGCTTCCGCCATTTGAACGGCTGAAGACGAAGGCGCGTAGTAGGCCGAGCCGGTTTGGAGAAGCTTGACGATCTCGGCGCCGCCGTTGACAGCACGATTGACAATGGCATCAATCTTTTCTTGGGGCAAAAGCTCGACCAAAGGAACTCCGCCAACAGAGCAGTGCCGAGGCATCGGAACCATCGTGTCGCCGTGACCACCCAATGTGAAACCAAAGACGTCTTTAACCGAAATATTGAGGGCTTCGGCTACAAAAGAGCGAAAGCGCGCCGAATCCAAGACGCCGGCCATTCCAATAATGCGCTCACGCGGAAAGCCCAAAGTTTGCTTCGCAACGGTGCACATCGCATCGAGAGGATTTGAAACCACAATCACGACCGAGTTTGGAGCATATTGTTTGATACCTTCGCAGCAGGCTTTCACGATCTTCGCATTTGTTTGCAAAAGATCATCTCGGCTCATGCCAGTCTTGCGGGGCATTCCGGCTGTCAAGATCACGACATCTGAATCCGCAAGATCCTTGTAGTCGCTTGTTCCTGTCACTCGAGAATCAAACATTTCAACTGGAGAAGCTTCGAAAAGATCGAGGGCCTTTCCTTTGGCAGCACCTTCATTGATATCAAGAAGGACAACATCGCCGAGCTCCTTTTGGGCCGCCCAGTGAGCCGCTGTGGAACCAACAAATCCAGCTCCGATCACAGCAATTTTTTTACGTTTGTGGTGAGTCGACATACAAACTCCTTTTAGGGGGGCCTCCCGTTTTTGAAGAAAGCCCATAACCGTTTGAGAAAAATGATTTTTTTCCGATTGCGTTCGAAGGCTCATTCAATCTTAAATTGAGAGTTGTGACAAGTATGGTTGAGGCGAGTCAACACTCATCAAGACGGAGCGAACCTCGAGCCGTTCTCGATGGGTCTCAGATCGGCGTATCGAATGGGGAAGGGTTTTTACTCAAGGATGTTAATTTTCGAGTTTTTCAGGGCGAAAGCCTAGTCCTTTTGGGACCCAGTGGTGAAGGAAAGAGCACTCTCCTTAAAATCATGGCCGGTTTATTGGATCCAAGCGTGGGAGAAGTCCGCGCCGACGGGGAAAAATGGCAGGAATTGACAATAACGCAACGCAACCGCCACTTCCGCAAGCGCGGGATGCTTTTTCAAAGAAATGCTCTCTTCGACTCGATGACCTCCCTCGAGAATGTTGAATTTCCTCTGCGTGAAACCACAGACTTGAGCGCATCAGAAATTCGATCTCGCGCCGAGAAAGTCTTAGAGTCCGTAGGGCTTTTCCAAGCTCGCCAACAGTTCCCGTCGGAACTCAGCGGAGGAATGCAAAAACGTTTGGCCTTGGCTCGGGCCCTTGTTCTGCAGCCCGCACTTCTTTTTAATGATGATCCGGTCGCGGGGTTAGACCCCATTACGTCGCGAAAAATTTTGGACCTGATTCTTGAGCTCAAAAGGCAAAGCGAGATGACGGTTGTTTCAGTCCTTAACGATATGAACCGAGCCTATCAAATGGCGACTCGAATTTGGGTTGTGATGGACGGAAAAGTGATCGATATCGGAACCCCAGATCAAGCCAGTCAATTTCCTGACTCCAAGATCCAGAGCTTTCTTCAAGGAGAACCTGCGTGAGTTTGCGCGTGGAAGGCCTGTCGAAAAGCTTTGCCGAGCGTGCGGTCTTGAAATCGATCGACTTTTCTATTCCCGAGGGTCAAATCGCCTTCTTCCTGGGGCAGTCGGGAACAGGTAAGTCGGTTTTGCTCAAGATTCTCGTGGGGCTCCTTCAGGCAGACTCGGGATCCGTTTTTGTTCAAGAAACCAACGTCACGAACTTCTCGGAAACGCAGTGGCGACAAGTCCGCAAACAGTGTGGACTGGTCTTTCAACAACCGGCGCTTTTTGATTCTCTTTCAGTTTTTGAGAACCTAGCCTTCGGCCCGCGTCGTCTGATGACGCTTTCCGAGGCGCAAATCTCGGAACGCGCCACGAGAGTTTTGAAAAGCGTGCATCTTGATCCTGATGTCTTAATAAAAAGACCCGGACAGCTGTCTTTTGGAATGCAGAAACGGGTCAGTCTAGCCCGCACACTGATTCTAGAACCAAAAATCCTGCTCTTTGACGAGCCCACCACCGGTTTAGACCCCGTCACCACGACCGCCATCAATCGTTTGATTCTTGAAATTTCGCGAGAGTACGGCACAACCTCAGTGGTCGTCAGTCATGATATGAAGTGTGCGATGGAAATTGCCGATCGCATCCTGTTTTTGGATCAGGGTCGAATTGTTTTTGATGGACCCAGTTCGCAGGTCAAACGGGCCGAGCATCCGCTCGTGCAGGGCTTTTTCGAGGAGATTCCCTGATGCTTCGATCCGTCCAACACTTTGTCAGTGATCTAGGTAATAATCTTCTTTTTTTAGCTGAATTGATTCGCTTAGTTCGGCAAGGACAAATCAAACGTCAGGACTTTTTTGAACAGGTTTGGAAAGTCACTCTTGAGTCCCTTCCCACAACCGTCATGGCCGGTTTTTTTGTGGGCGCGATCATGACCGTGCAATTTACCCTGCAGATTCGCGAGTTCGAGGCGCTGGGCTACCTGGGAGGGCTTGCGACGAGTGCCACTTTCCGAGAAGTCGGCCCTCTGCTGATTGGCTTTATGCTTTGCGGGAAGATTGGGGCCTACACGGCGGCGGAACTTGGAACAATGAAAACAACAGAGCAATTCGAAGCCATCCGATGCTTGGGTGCGAATCCACTTCAAGAGATCGTCCTCCCGCGCTTCTTGGGAATCGTCGTCTCATCCTTTTTCTTGTTTGTCGGGGGGCTTGTGGCCTCGTTGTTGGGCGGCCTTTTTTTGGGGGTCCTGTTCTCTCATGTGTCCCATGAAGAGTATCTTCGTCACATCCCGCGTTTTCTAGTTTGGCCTTCTATCTTCAGCGGGTTTTTTAAAAGCTTCGTCTTTGCCTTCACTTTAGCAGCGATTTGCACGTACCGGGGTTATCACGTCACGGGCGGGTCAAAAGGGGTGGGTCGCGCTGTTGTGAAGACGGCCGTGACTTCAATGGTGGCCTTGGTGTTTTTCGATTGGCTGACCACTTTTCTAATGGAAGTGGCGATGACCTTGGTTTTGGTGGGCTCTTGAAAGGATTTTTCTTCGAGACGCTCAGCGCTCTTCCTGGGGGTTTGCGAAGGCGGACCCAAATCGCTCAGCAACTCTACTTTGTTGCAAATGAAAGTCTGATTATTATCTGTTTTTGTGTCGCTTTCGCGGCGGTTGTCACCGTTCTGGAGTCGAGCTTTCACATGAAGCTCGTGATTCAAAGCGATGCCATGGTGCCCGGCTTTTCGGCCCTGCTCATCCTTCGAGAGTTGGGGGCCATCGTCACCGCTCTTCTGCTGACGTCACGAGTCGGCGCGGGCATGGCCGCAGAGGTCGCCAGCATGAAGGCGTCGGAACAGATCGAAGCCCTCAGGCTTTTGGGGGTCAACCCTTACGAATTTTTGGTCGTTCCCCGCTGGATCGCGGGAATATTGGGAACAATCTTACTTGTCGCTGTTGCCAATGTCTTTTGCTTGTTTTGCTCAAGCTTGGTGAGTCAGCAATTTCTGGGTTTTCCTCGGGAACTCTACTGGCAAATGATGGATCGCTTTGTTGACTTCAAGGATTTTGGATTTTCTTTGATTAAGGCCGCCGCCTTCGGAGCCATGATTCCTCTTGTCAGTTGTTTTTATGGATTTCGTTCTGATATTGGAGCTGATGCCGTTGGAAAGACGACCACTCAAAGTGTGGTCAGTGCGTCGGTCCTGATTATAATGATTGATTTTGTGCTTTCGTATGTATTTTCATATTTCTACTAGGTTGGTGAAAATGAAGACTGAAACCAAAGTGGGATGGCTTTCGATCGGCGCGCTATTCGCGATAGTTCTCTTTGGGTACTGGTTGGGAATGTACAATCCGCTTACAGACCAAAAGTCGTTACGGATCATGTACAACTATGCTGGAGGAATCGAAGTCGGCTCGCCTGTACGCGTGATGGGCATCAAGGTCGGGAAGGTGACTTCCATCGATTTCCTTCCTGATTACAAGATGGAGTCCGGCGAGCTGGTTCAGCTGCGTGTAACGGTGTCAATCGACAGAAAGGCCTGGAAAAGCCTTCGCTCAGACAGCAAGTTCTTTATCAATCTTGCCGGCGTCATCGGTGAAAAGTTTCTTGAAATCTCACCTGGCACTCAAGCCGGGACAGAGCTTGAAAACAATCAAGTCCTTCGAGGGGAAGATCCGCCGCGGATCGATCAGCTGATTTCTCAGAGCTATGGGCTTGCAGGCAAAATCATTGAATTGGTCGAAAAAAATGAAGGATCCGTCACGCACACGATCAGCCAAATCGATAAACTCATCACGAATTTTAACAAGACGCTCCAATTATTAGATAAAACCCGGCAGAATCGCGATGTCGAAAGACTGGTGAATAACGCAGTTGTCATCAGTGATAACTTAGCCTATCTAACGACTCAAATGCGGGGAAAAAAGGCTGAAGACACCTATCAGCTTCTTCATAAGCTGATTTGGCGACTTGAGCCTCTTGACCGGGACGCGATCAAGAAGTTCTTCCAGGATGAAGGGGTTCGCGCACGAGTTCTTTAAGGAATGAGGGGATTATGAAATCGTTGCTTTTGATTGGGATCGGACTCTTTTTTCACACGGCTTGGGCCCAGGACGAAAGTTCTTATTCGAACAACTACAAACTTCGCGAAGATCGAAAAGTGGGCGTCGGAGTCGGCGTCGGCGGGCCTTTGGGTGCTGTCGGCGGCCTTGTCGAACTGAACATCGAGGAGGAAAATGCGGCTTTGGCCGGATTTGGAGCCGGCTCTGGCTATCAAACTATGCTCTTAGCGTGGAAACGATCATTTGAAGGGGAGTATTTCACTCCGTACACAACAGTTGGATTCTCTCACTGGTGGAGTGCGGGTCAGCGAAGCGACGTCGGTCGCTCGGCCCTTCTTAAGAATTTTTTGACAGATCGCGAACGTGCCGAGAACCAATTTGGCCTTAATCTTGCGACCGGTGCCCTGGGAATGCAGTTCAATCAGCTTGCGGGGGAAATGGCAGGAAGTTCTTTTTACATCGAATTCGGGGGACTTCTTGCAATCGATCGGGGCGAGCTCATGCCAACAGGCTCTGTGGGAGCCTTTTACTACTTCTAAAGTCCTGAAACGAGAGCTCCAAAAACAAAAACCCCCAGGGCAACCTGGGGGTTTTTAGTTTCCATACTAAGGAAACCAAGAACTATCGCTTCTTAGAAGCTTTCTTCTTAGTAGCTTTCTTAGTAGCTTTCTTTTTTGTGGCTTTTTTCTTTGCCATGTTCTTCTCCTCCAGAGAAGCACCTCGCGGTGCATGTTATTGTTGAGCTTACACAACCTTCTTAACCTTAAGTCTTCACATTTCGGTCCGGCACGTCAACAAAAAAAATAAAGGGTTCTCGTTTTGCTGGAACAACTTTTTGAGGTGACGGAATGCTGATGATCATATTTTTACTTTCCTACGTCGGAATTTTGTCCGCAATTGGGACAAATCGCGCCGCTCTTACTT
>JBKDHV010000089.1:0-50914 GCA_046336915.1 Bdellovibrionales bacterium | reverse complement strand
GGGTAAATGATGATCGATTCTTTAAATCTTTTCACCTTCCATGCGTTAAAGAGTCCGCTGGGGTAAGGCGAGTTCAGGCGAACAGGAGGCGCCTGCATGTATCCTCGCTGGGAAGGCGTCCAAAGCATCTCAACAAGTTTTGTTTCATTGGGATGAAGATGAAAGGTCACAGGAACTTCTTTGCGGGACAGTCTGAGCTCCAATTGGCGAAGCGGCTCGTTTGACATATTTCGAACTTGAATCTGAATTTTTTGGGGGCCACCGGCGAAGATTTCGTGGGCCACAACGGACTCAATTCGACAGTTGTTGACGTTGTCATTGATGCTTCTCGCGAGTCCTAAGCCCATGACTGTCAGATAGAAGCAGACTCCGTAGACGAGATTGTTTCCATACGCCATGGCCATCAAAAGCAAAATAAAGCACAGCGTGCCGTATGCCATTCCAAATGACGTCGGCAGAATATAGGTCTTTTGATCGTGACGGGTCTCAGACAGGGACTGGAGTTTTTTCCACCAGATGCCGAGCCCATTGAGTGCCTTGACTGACGCCAAGTTTGCCTCCCAACCGATGTGCCATTACCGGAACCGCAATATGTTGAACGTCGCTGGGCTCAACATGAGTTCGTCCCTCTAGAAAAGCCCAAGCGCGAGAAGCGCGGGCCAGTGCTAAACCGGCTCGTGTGGACAATGGAAGAGCTTCTGCCATTTCCGTGCGAGATTTTTCTAGAAGCGAAGTGATGTAGTCCGCAACAATTGCAGAGATGTGAATTTTCTGAACGCTTTTCTGAGCCTCGATCAGTTCGGCTCGTGAAAAGACGGGTTTTAACGCCAGAATCTTTTCGCGGGGGTCGGCCCCTTGAATCAGCTGTTTCTCTGTCACCTTTGAAGCGTAGTGAAGCTCAAGACTCATCAAAAAGCGGTCAAGTTGACTTTCTGGCAATGGGAAGGTGGAAGACTGCTGATGAGGGTTCTGCGTTGCGATCACCAGAAAGGGTTCTGGCAGGGGAACGGCTTTACCCTCGACGGTGACAGCTGATTCTTCCATCGCTTGAAGAAGGGCGCTCTGGGTCCGAGGACTTGCGCGATTCAATTCGTCCGCCATGATCAGGGACGCAAAGAGAGGCCCTTGTTTAAAGTCGAAACCATTTGTTTTGGAATTATAGATTTCAACGCCAATCAAATCTGAGGGAAGAAGATCAACCGTAAATTGAATCCGGTGTGTTTCAAGTCCCAAAAGAGAACCAAGAGTTTGAACAAGAGTTGTCTTGCCAACGCCAGGGACATCTTCAATTAAAATGTGACCCTTCGCCAGAAGACAGGCTGTTGCCATTTTAATGGCCTCTTGTTTATCAAGAACGATTCCTGACGCTGATTCTATGAGTGTTAAGAATTTTTCTCTCATAAGGTTTACAGGCTCTCACGGGCCAGATCTCGAGTCATCCTAGCCCGGCCCTAAAGAGAGTTGTTTCAAACCGGGAAATGCGCCCACAAACAACGCGCGACTTACACGTGGGCTTTCCCAGCGAACACGAAACACCCCCGGCTTTGGTCGGGCGCCGCCTAGGCCTAGGTCCAGGTCAAGAGTGAAAATTTTTAATCCGTCTTTCTCAATCCTTACAGACACTAGACGCGCAGCGTTGCAAAAGAGCTAGACCAAAGGCCTAAAGGAAACTGGACCTTAGCCGAGAAGTCTAGTGAACACGTTGGAGCCTCTACCTCGCCGGACTCGTACAGCCGTCATCTGTTTCGAATTCAGCGAAAACGACTCCGTCTCACTTCGAGCAGCCGTCACTGCCTCGGAGACCTGAGACGGAGAGTCTCCAACCTTACAAATTAAGTTAACTAAACTCGCGTAGTGGGCATACTCGCGACTTCGTCTTCGTAAGGAGGAGACAATGGGCTTAAGAATCAACACGAATATGGCTGCCTTTTCCGCACAGCGCGTGATGGGCGCCCAAGGGAAGAGAGCCGAGCATGCAGCTCAAGCTCTTGCAGGGGGATCGAGAATTGTAAGGGCGGGCGACGATGCCGCAGGCCTTGCGATCTCTGAGAACATTAAATCGCAAACTCGCGGTTTGATGATGGCTCGGACGAACTCATTCAACGCTGTCAGCGCCATTCAGGTATCTGAGGGTGGATTGAACGAGATCTCCAACATCTTAACTCGATTAAGAGAGTTAGGAATTCAAGCGGCGTCCGATAATATCGGCGATCGCGAGCGCGGATTCCTCGACTTGGAAGCGCAGAACCTTGTGCAAGAAGCGGATCGAATCGCTCGCACAACGGTCTTCGGAGACAAAAAACTTCTCGATGGTTCCGGTGGAGCTCAAGAGTACCACGTAGGACCCTTCGGCGGGGATGAAAACGTAATCACCTATGATCTCAGCACAGATGCAACAGCGGGCTCAATCGGGATTGATGGAATCAGTCTTGAATCCAAGGGCGACGCGCGGGATATGCTCTCGGTCGTTGACGAAGCCGTCGCACAAATCGGTGCGATGCGAGCGAACTTCGGTGCGATTCAGAATCGATTGGATGCCACGACCAACAACTTAGATATCCAGATCGAGAATCTGTCGGCTGCGAAGTCACGCATCTCGGATGCCGACATCGCGCACGAGTCCACGGAACTTGCGTCCGCGCAGGTTCTTCAGAACGCGGCAGTTTCGGTTCTAGCTCAGGCCAACCAGTTTCCGGCTGTGGCTCTGAAACTGATCAACTAGTGAAAGTTGCAACAAACGCCTGGGAAGAGGCTTCTTCCCAGGCTGATTTTCGCTTCAGAACGAAATTCGCGTCTGGCTTCGTCATTTTAGGTTGGGATCGAAGGAGTCATCGAGCACTTTGCAATAAATTTTCAAAAGGTTTTTAGGGTCGTGCCCACACATAACGACTCTTAAGCCCGGCCCCGAGGAAGAAATTTCTCGGGGTCTTTTTTTGTCTCGGATTGAGATTTCGATCTGTTTAGGAAACCAACGCCTTGATCAGTCATCAGACACATAGGGTAAATCCAGAGTGAGGGCCGCAACTTACGTCGCCTGCCTGTAAAATTTCTCTTTTTAAGTCGACAGTCTGGGGGCGGCTTGGGGCCTAGAGCCGCCAGAATCGAAAACACCGCTCCGTTTTGAAGCGGCTCTTTGGCTTTGAACCTGCAATGCAGATCTGGTGGGGGAGACGTTGATATCTATTAAGCCAACTTATCTTATAGCTCTTTTGCTTACGACTGCGGTCCCGGGTTGGGGTTCTGAGGAATCCAGCGTAACGACCCAGGAAATCAGCCGTCTGTATAAAGAGTCACAGGCGCTTTTCGCTGAAGCCAAGGAAGTCAAAAGTCTTGAAAGACTTTTGCGCACGCTTGATCGTGCGGATCAGGCCTCGCGATTAGCCAGAGAGAAGTTGCAGGGTTACCTCGCCGCCACCAGTGCTGAGCAACGGATGAAAAACCGCATCGCTTACTCCTTGATGGAGGATGCGGCTTTCATCCGGGACCTCAAAGCGGATTTGGGGCTTGCGGAAATTGATTCGATCGAGTCTTACCGCACTCTTCGCCGCAGTCTACTCCAGGATCCTGGGCAGAAGCAGTATGTGATCCGAATGGATCTCCAAATACTGATGACTGTCGAAAGACGGTCGCTTTCAAAAGCCAATATTACAACTAGATGACCCAACGACATCTTAAAGTTGTAGGCCCCGGGGATTTTATCCTCGGGGTTTTTCATTTTCGGAAACTGGGCTTTGTCCTCGTGAGCGCAAAATCCTCCACTTAAATCAAAACACTCGACTGACAGTCGAAAGTCCAGTGCGGACTCGACTGGACGTTTATCCCTAAGACTTTAGGCCCCCAACTTTGGTCTGGAAAAGTCGGGCCCTAGGTCGAGATTTCAGGACCATGGTCTAGCTTTCACCTGGACTCTGGTCTAGTTATCGCTCGACGATGGTCTAGTTTTCCTGGACTCGACTCAAGTCTGCCCGGACCTCGCCGAAAGGTAAGTCACGAAGATTGATGAATCTGAAAGCGAAAGCGGGATTCAAGAGTTTAAGGCGAATTGACGGTCCCTTAGATTCGTTAGCAGATCCTTTCGTGATCGGAGCTCATCAGCCAACGTGTTCAACCTGGGAAAGGTCTTGAGTAGGTTCAAGGCCTTTTTCTTAACCGCAATTCAGAGGTCTGAAATTGCGCCTATGACGGAGGTTCCCTATGGGAATGAGAATTACAACCAACTTGTCCGCGATCTCGGCTCAGAGAAATCTAGTGGGCAGCCAACGAGAAATTCAGAAATCCATGGTGCAACTTGCATCGGGATCTCGAATCACCAAGTCAGCGGATGATGCCGCAGGACTGGCGATCAGTGAACAATTGAAGTCACAGATGCGCAGCTACTCACAGTCGAATCGCAACGCCAACGACGGTATTTCTTTGATTCAAACTGCAGAGGGTGGACTCTCTGAGATTTCGAATATCTTAACTCGTTTACGTGAACTCGGCATTCAAGCCGCTTCCGATACGGTTTCCGAAAAGGAACGAGTGATGATTGATAAAGAGGTTCAGCAACTTATTTCTGAATCTCAACGTATTGCCGTTTCGACCCGCTTTGGAACACAACAGCTCATTGATGGAACTGGATCCGTCTTTGATTTCCAAGTGGGAATTTATAATGATGACTTCGCTGATCGAATCTCTTTCGATGCGAGCGAGCTCAACGTACAAGCCAGCGAACTTGGAATTGAGGGCTTTGATTTCACTTCAAAAGAAGGGGCACAAGATGCGTTGTCTGTTCTTGATGAGGCTCAGTCCTCTGTGAACGGACACCGATCGACACTCGGTGCTCTACAGAATCGACTCCAATCGACGACCGACAATTTAGGAGTCATGCACGAGAACATGGCCGCCGCGAACTCTCGAATTCGAGATACCGACGTGGCGATGGCTTCAAGTGAGATGACTCGAAACAACATTCTGCTTCAGGCTTCGACCGCGACATTGGCGCAGGCCAATCAGGTTCCAGGCCTTGCTCTTAAGTTGATTGGGTAATCACTAAATCCCAAACGAAGAGGCTCACTCCGTACCTCTTCGGTACCAACCTACCCGGGAGACGGTCCTAACGAAGGGCCCTCTCCCGGGGTATCCCTTTTTAAAATAGGACAAACGTCCTGTTCATGTTTTTGACGAAATTTTCCGATAGAGAATCTGATGAATGTAAAAGGACTCCTGGGCAATATGATCACGACCCCGATCCGGAATAACGAATCGGGTCCACCGAAGGTGGATCGTTCGGTTAAGTCCGATGTGACTCATGATCGCGATGCGAACGGCCAGCAGTTCACCGGGGAAGACAGGCGTCGGCACGAATCGATGTCCGAAGAGCAACTCAAGAAAGCCATGGAGTATCTTCAGAATCTTCCAAGTGTGAAAGAAAGTAAGTGGTCGATTGAAACAATTCTCGAAAATGAAAAACGATATGTTCTCGTCAAAGACAACTTAGGAACCTTAATTCGCCGAATCCCTGAATCCGAGCTGTGGACTTTGCCTTTCGATAAAGATGTTCGCACCGGCCAACTCTTAAAAAAATCGGCTTAACTAAAATTATCTCTCGAAGATGACGCGAATCCCCGACCTTGGCACGGCGAGGTGCTACGCGTTTTGACCGGCCGAGTAGGGCGTGTCAGCGTATAAAAATGGCAGATCAAGAACAGTTCAAGGGACTCGGATTCAGACATTATTCGGCTCGCGAGAAAGCTCGAGTTGTCGCCCCTGAGAATGACCCTTATTACTATGAAGCCTATATCGGATCCCACGACATCAAGGTCGAGCGCGGAGACTGTCTCTTTTCGTTGCACCAGAACAAAACCGAGGCGCGGCTTCAAAGAGGACCTGTCCATGTTTCGAGTTCAGATTTCGCGGTTTTGATTCGAGGATTCGCCCCTGACAATAAGACCTCACAATTTTCTCGTCAGACGGTTCTTCCTTACATCAATGGTTGCTCAACGAAGCAGGTTTTCGCTCCGGATCGCCCTGGAGATCCTACGTTGCAGCTTCTTTGCATTCCACCGAACACCACCGAGCAGCATCACCATATCCATTCAACAGCGCGATGTGTTTATGTCCTGTCTGGCTCGGGAGTTTGCGTTCTTGGCATGGGCCATCATCATCGAATCCCTCTTGAAGCTGGCATGATGTGTGTGTTTGACCCAATGTCTCCGCACCACTTTGAAACTCAAAAGGAGCCCCTTTGGGTTCTGCCTGTCCATGTGTGGAGCTCCTCAGAGGCCGAGCATCATCACCCGATGTACCAAGGGACATTTAGAATTTAGTTAGAAACCCTCAGAAAAAAAATCGATCGTAAAGTTTTAAGTATTTGGCGTAGATCAGATACGTAAAAGCCAAATACACGGCATGAGTCAAAAGACAAGAGAGCCACTGTAAACGGGCCGACGAAGACAATTGGGTCCGACTCCAAAACCAGTAGCGAGCGCTGAAGTAAACAGTCGCGACATAGGTGAGTGTTTGCAGAAGACGCCCAAGCGCGAGTTTGTATTCAAAGGAATTCTGAAGGTCCGAAGAGGTGAGCATGATAAGAATCAGGCTTCCGCCCCAGTGGGAAATCGTAAAGAAAGTAAACGCCCCAATCGTCGCAAAGATCGGGCTTTGTAGCCTGCGAAGAATCGGGAAAAAGACAAATCTGAGAATAAAACGATAGTTATAGACCGAGCCCCTTCGCCACGTCTCGGCGGGAGTGAGTGACAAGAAAACGAAAGAAGTGGCGTCGCGTATCCGAAAGCCAAAAATTCGGGTTGCGCCCGTTAGTAAGTTGAAAACAGCGATATCGGTCAAGGCGAATTCCAAGTAACTAAGGAAAATGGTCGAAAATCCTCCTGTCAATCGATGAATCGAAAGGGCAACACCATACAGAAAAAAGCCAAGGACTAAATTTAAATATCCGTTCCACCAAGTCTCAAAGTACTCCTGTTGATTTTTTGCGGGCCCTGATTCTTCGGGCCAAAGAGCACCTCGAAAGGCATGGGCAGGATTCAAAAAAAGCGAGGGGGAATACGCGCCAATTCGTCGCCACTGCATAACCAAAGTCACCGCACTCAAATAAAGAAAGGGAACCTTTGAAAGCCATAGAACAGTGTAGTGAAGCGTGACCACTTGTCGCGAGAATAACGCCAAGGGAAGCAGGACAAGGCCCCAGAAGAAAAGACTGTAAAGAAGAGTCAGCCTTTTGGGGCTGTCAGAGTTCTGAGAAAGTTTTGCGTAAAGCCAGGTCAGGAGTACAAGACTAGGCAGAGTGATGAGGGTCAAAAACTGAAGCAGCATATTTGGCAGAAGTTTTACGAGCGGCTGAAGTGTGATAAGCGATCCGGTTAGGAAACTAGCAGCTAGAAAAAGGCTTCTTCGTTTTTCTGGCACGTGAAACACAAGCAATGAAAGTAGGATTAAAGTTAAGATGGTGGGTAGGCTTGTCCGAAGTATGTAGAACGAGTCAAAACGAAAGTAATTTTGGTCGTCAAACGCACCTTGAAAAAGCCAAGAGATCACCCCGCAAAGGGCTGTTGCCAAAGCAATTTGGAGTTTCCAACTCGTCCGGGCTCCTAAGCTACGAATCAGGGACTGCTCCCAGGACGAGTAGCGAGTTTCAATTTGCGTGGGGGATGGAAAATGCGTAATTCGACCCATAGGCTCTCGGCTCAGTTTGACATGGCTTCGGGGAAGACTAAAGAGAAATTCAGATCCAGCAGCAACTTGTTGGACTTGACCCCGATGGGCTTTAGATCAACGATGAAATATCCCTATGAATAAGAGCCCCGAAAAGAATTCTCACCAAGACTCGAAATCAGGCCTTCTTCAACAGGCTCTTCGGACCAAACGCATGAAGCTCGAGGATCTTTCTCATCAGAACTGGTCCTTTGCAAGTCTTGAGGGCCTTAATTTTCAAACAAATTTGACTGAAAAAATGATCCTCCGATCAGCCGATTTGCGGAATCTAAAGGCTCATGCGGCTTCGTTCACGACTGTGGATTTCTCGAAGGCTGATCTGCGAGGGGCGTCTGATATCACCGGAGCCCTTTTCCATGGCTGCGCGATGAAGAACGTCAACTTCGC
The DNA here is from genome assembly GCA_046336915.1 of Bdellovibrionales bacterium. Classification (GTDB taxonomy): domain Bacteria; phylum Bdellovibrionota; class Bdellovibrionia; order Bdellovibrionales; family Bdellovibrionaceae. Next base: position 42,814 of record JBKDHV010000089.1, on the reverse strand, counting down.
CGGGGCCAATCTGGCTGGGACTCTCTTTTTTCAGTGTGATTTGGCGGGCTCCAATTTTTCGGGAGCACAATTGAACGGAGCCGTTTTTAATGAATGTCGTCTAGAAGGAACTCGATGGACTTCATCAAACCTTCATGGAAGTTATTTTCTGGCCTGCGCTCTTGAGAAGTCCGACTTCTCCGATTCGCATTTAAATGGCGCGCGTTTTCTTAGCTGTGAGGGAAAAAGACTTCTCTTTGATCGATCGGTGCTGTCACAGTCGCAGTTCTCCTGTGTCAGCTTTCCAAACTCAAGTTTTTGGGGAGCCCAGGCTGAAGATATGATGATCCTCAATTCGAAACTTCAAAACTGCAGTTTTACGAATGGCAAAAAAGCGGGCTTTCAGGCGCGGTCCTTTATTGTGCGAAACTCGTCATTAGAGGGGTCAAACTTTTCTGGCGCCTATCTTTATCGAGCGCAAATGACGGGTGATCTTTTTAGCCGAATGAACCTTCGCTCTGTCGATTTTTCGAAAAGCACTCTCATCAATGCCCTGTTCGCGGCAGATCTGCGTCGAGCGAAATTCTCAGGCTCAATGCTTGATTATGCGCATCTTGTTCAATGCGACGCCCGTGGTGCCAATTTTCAAAAAGTAAATATGCGAGGAGCGACTCTCGTCAAAGGTCAGTACTCTCAAAATCTTTTTTCACCGCTTGAGGGGCCTGCCCACATCGATCGCTCAGCGGGGCTTCTTCAGAAAGAAAAGTTGTGATCTCGCTAACTCCGGGGCCTGTGCCAATGCCAGATTTCGTCTTGCGGCGCCTAACCGAGCCCGTCATGCATCATAGATCCGGTGAGTTTCGTGAGTTGTTTACGGAACTTCGTAGGCGGCTTGGTCTCTTCTTCCAAACTCGTCAGCCCGTTGTTGTTTTAACGGGAAGTGGCAGCGCCGCAATGGAAGCGGTGTCTGCGAGTCTGTTTCGAGAAAAGGATCCGGTTCTGGTGATTGTGAATGGCGCCTACGGAGATCAGTGGGCCCAGATCAATCAATCCTTAGGTTTAAATGTTGAAATTCTTCAATGCCCCGCGGGAGCGCCTGTTGATGATGAAGCTCTTCGGAATCAGCTGAGCAAAAGATCTTACGCCGCGATTTTTCTACAAGCGTGTGAAACAAGTACGGGCGTCTTGAACAACATTCAGCTCGTTCGCGGGGCCTTGGGGTCTGAATCGAAGACTCTTCTGGTTGTCGATGGTTGCAGTGCGGTCGGAGCCATCGATCTTCCTGTCGAGACGTTGGGCATCGATGTGCTTCTGACGAGCAGTCAGAAGGTCTTGATGTGCCCGGCAGGCCTCAGTTTTGTGTGCCTCTCTGAAAGAGCGTGGCAGAAATGCGAAAGCTCACGCAAGGGCCTTTACTTTAACTTACTTGAAGAGCTTCAGGCTCAGACTCAACAGGGCATGACTCGTCATACTCCGGCCAATCTGACTTTGGCTGCGGTCGCCGAGGTTCTTCGAAGATTTGAAGAAGAGCAGAATCTTTTGAAAAGCTACCGTGAGCGGATGGCGGCCATGGGGGCCTACTGTCGTCAGATTGCCGGGATCATTGAAGGACAGGATTTTTCGAAGTCCCCTTCTCCCACCATCACTGTTTTAAAAGTTCCGGAGGGTTTGAGCTCGACTGCAATTCGAAGTCGTCTGCATTCAAAAGGTGTCTTTATTCTTGGAGGCTTTGGCCCCCTTGCTGAGACTTTAATTCGAATCGGACATATGGGCGCCATTCGAAATCAAGATCTTGAAAGGTTCGGAATCAGTTTAGTTGAGTCAGTTTTCGAGCTGAAAGGCCAAAGCGTCTCAAAGACGATTTGCGATCTCGTGAAGACCCATCTTAAGGACATGGGACCCGATATATGGACGACTTCAAAAGTCTGAAAGTTCGCACTGAAACTGTTCCTACGTTTCAGCAGAAGGTCCTCATTGTCGAAGGAACTCAGAGACCTTCGGCCACGCTGCTGATCTTCCCCGGTTACGATGGGGACCTGGCGCTCGAGAAAAATGAGCCCACGAAACTCACTTATAACTTCTTCTGTCGGAATCGCTTTCATCTTGCTACTTTGGGCTATCGTGTTGTCCTTGTTGATTCCCCGCAGGCGATTAAGGGTCTTGATCTACAAATGAGTTCTCAACATCGCGCCTCGACAAGTTTTGTCGAAGAGTATCGTGAGTTAAAGAGACATCTTCAGATCGAGGAACACTCATTGTGGCTTTGTGGAATGAGTCGCTCGGTGGAAGGTGTCATTCGAATTCTAGGGCAGGATGATTCGTCAGTGCGAGGATCAATTCTGTTGGGTTGCCTCACGTCCGATAGCTTTGGTACAACCTCTGTTCTCAACCTCAGGGCGGCTTCGTTGCGATTCCCCACCCTTATTGCGCACCATAAGTGGGATCAGTGCCCGCTTGCAAGGCCCGAACTCGCTCGAAAATTTTTTGATCAGATTCCTCACGTTCAGAAGCAATTTTTACTGGTCGAATCAGGTCTTGCTCAAGTTGGATCGGACCCCTGCAAGGGGAACGCCCTTCACGGCTTTTGGGGTGCCGACCAAGAGGTGATTGAACACATCGATCGTTTTGCGAAAAATTATTGCTAGCCCTGCCCGCGAAAGGCAGCCGAGTAATCCCCAATAATCGTGTGATCAACAAAATCTTTGTAGAACGCCTGAACTTCACCTTCAGTCTTCAGGGGAAGAACTTCCTGATAAAGGCGATTAAGTTTGTCGTGACATCTTTGCATCAGGATCTTTTTTTCTTCATCGAGAAAGTTTCGAAGGGCTGCAAAGTTTTCAGGACTGACCGGAATTGAATTGGCGAATTCAGTCGAGAATCTTTCAGAGATGACCTGCAAGGCCAATTGAATATTCATATTTAAAAGTGTCAACGTCTCAATCTTCTGCCGAAGAAGAAGGAGCTCGGGTTTGACGAGTGCTTCTTTTGGCAGTTCAACAAAGCCGGATTCAGCCGTAAAAGTGCATTGAAGGTCCTTTCCGAGATTGAAGGGTGATGAAGAAACAATTTGGATTAGAGTGACTTCGGGGATCTGCAAGCTAATATCCAGCCCGATCACGCGTTTACAAAAAAGAACAATCTTCGTTTCCGAATGGCAGTAGATAAAAGTTTTAATTCTTTTGTCGGACATGGGGCCTTAGATACTCAAGTGTTAGGAGAGCGTTGTAGTGGACGTCGATCCCAGTTCGCAAGGCATTGAGCAAATAGGTTCTTTTTAAACTTTGAACCTTTTTTAAATGGAGATCGTCGGGATTCTTTGTGAAGGAATGGATGTAGTCTTTTGCGGTAAACTTATAGCTCTCCCAGGTCTTTTGAATTTTACGATCATGATTCTCGAGCGACCACCTTTGAAATTCCGGCGTATCGAAAAAATGAAAGACGTGGGATCCATAGCGCTTCGATAGATCCCATTCGCGAGATTCCAGATGGCGAAACTTCACGTACTGCCATTTCTGCGTGAAGTTAAACCACCAAAAGAAGTCGTGAAGAGTCCGAACGGGAAAAGGACATTCGTCGACGATGGGCTCAAGATTCTCGAAGATCAAATGGCCATGCCCACGTGAACCCCCACGTTTTTCAATTAACTTCGGGGCGTACTCTTTGTAGGGGCCTTTTAAGCAGTCTTCACCAAAAAGCTCGCAGGCCTCGGAAAGAATATCCGAGCCAAAAAGTTGGTCTCCCAGCTCGCCCGTGAGAAGGATTGAATTTTGATCCAAAAGATCACATGCCGGCTGGGCTTGGGAATGAACAAAATTCAGTTTTGAAACGTAACGATCAAAAAAGGCAGGATTCTCTAGGATGGAAGTCTCGGTCATCAAGACGCGAATTCTCTTACGCTCTTGGGCAGGCCAAAACTTCAGAAGGGAGACAAGAGCCGAGGTGCTGTCAATGCCACCGCTAAATGAGAGATAATACTTTTCTTTATCAAGTTTCAAAAGCGCGTGCGCCCGCTTTTCGCAGCACTCCTCCCATGACAGCGATTGAACCGTTGGAGATAGAATTTCACTCAGAGATTCCGATTGAAGAGAAAAGTTGAAAAGGTCGGGTTTATACTTAAGGCGACTGATTCCAGACTCAAAAGGAAATTGAGCCAGTTCGGGCCTTGGCAGGATCGAGGCAATGGAAAATCGAGGTCTCTTCGTTAAGACAAGAAGCATGCATTACCTTTCACGGCCGTACTTCGATACCAAGAGATTGCTAATCGAGTCGATATTCTTAAAATTCTGAGCATTTAGATCTGAAAAATCGAAAATGATTCCGAATGTTGCTTCAAAAGAAAGAATAAGTTGGACGGTTCCATAGGAATCGAGATGGCCCGATTCAAAAAGATCGGCTTTCGAATCCACGATATCCATCTGAGGCTTGGACTTCAGTTCAAGTATGAGCTTCTTTAACGTCGCAGCATCGGCTTTTGGGGGCATGGCTCTCCTCGTCAAGATCTTTGGTCTTATTGTGGCTTAACTTCCTTTGAGTGTCCAATCGGGAATCAGAAAAATGGCGCGAGGGCACACTGTGAACGTTATCCAGAGTAAGCCGAGAGGCCAGGACTCAATCGATTTCTCATTCTTCGAGAGTAAATACACTTGAGGGGTCTAACAAAATCCCTATAGAATTAAGTATGTCGAACCCACAAAATCTCCAACAAATTCAAGAGCAGATTAAGGCCTTTCTGCAGGGAGATGCCTTCTATGAAGAGTCAGTCCCACGTCCACTTGACGACGACTTCAAGCTGCTTCAAGCCGGTGCACTGGATTCTCTGGGTATCCTGAATCTTATCGTATTCATTGAAAAGCAGTTTAATATGCAAATTAGAATTGAAGATATGTCGGAGGCAAACTTTGGTGATGTAAGACGAATTGCGAAGTTTGTAAGTGAACGAACCCAACATGGATCATGAGTTCTTCACCAAACCTATCGAGAGCTATGCAAAACAACTCGATCGAGCCCCATTTCTAATATCTGCGGAAAGTAAGACCCTCTATTATTCAGACATTCAAAAGTGTGCGCACCAACTGGGGCGGGCTCTCGGGGAGCTTGGACTCGGAAAGTCGTCACCCCTCCTTGTGCATCTTCCCCGGAGTCCTGAACAGGTCCTAATCATTTCAAGCCTGTTTTACCTTGGTTATCCGACCTTATTGCTTCCTGCGGAGTCCAAATGGCATGACTTCGAGAAAGTTTTTGTCAGGTATCCCTTTTCGGCTGTGATATCTCCCTTCAGTTTTGCCAACAAAGTTGAGTCGACAGAATCGCTAGGCCGATTTCAGCGACGTGAGATAGAAGGTCTTCAAACGAAGATTTCGATCCTTAGAAGGCAAGCCGAGCCGGACGTCTCGGTCCCTGAAGGCTCGTGGTTTTTAATCACTTCGGGATCGACGGGCACACCCAAAGTTGTGGTTCTAGATCAAAAAAATCTAATTGAGCGAACAAGCGGAGAAGTCGAGCTCTTTCAGATTGAAGAGAGCGCGGGCTTACTTAACATTCTGCCTTTTCACCATGACCTTGGTTTTAATCAGCTTTTGACAACGCTCGCGACCGGATCGAGCCTTGAGCTCATTAACAATTGGTTGCCGGTTGATCTGGCAAGAAAGTTCACGACTCTGAAGAGGCTCGCCGTGACTGGGATGCCGTCCGTCTGGGAGTCTTTGCTGAAACTTTTGACTCCAAACGCTTCGAGCCTACAAACTGAAGGTTATATCACCGTATCAGGGGGCTCCCTTAACCCCGAAAAACTTCTTCAGCTTCGCAAGATATTTCCGCGAGTTCGAATCCTTAAGACTTATGGACAAACTGAAACCTTTCGGACTTTTGCTCAGGTTGATCAAAGTTGTATTCTTGAAGACAATTGTGGTGGCCCCATCAGGGGTGTTGACGTTCTACTTTTAAATGAGTCTCAACAGCCTTGCAAACTAGGTGAAGTCGGACAGTTGGCTCACTTTGGATCGGGCACAATGCAAGGCTACTGGCTTTCTGCGAGCGAAACAAAAAGCAAAACGACGAGTTGGCAGAAGTGGCACCCTGATCAGCAAGATCGGCTAGGAATTCTGACGGGGGACTACTTTAAGAAGATTGATTCCAATCGATTTCGGTTTATGGGAAGAAAGGATGATCTGATTAAAGTCAACGGCCATCGATTTCACACAGGTGAAGTCGAACGGTGCCTTCAGGCACATCAGTCCATCGAAACTGCGTGTGTTCTTTGTGTTGAAGCCGAAGAGATGAGACTTCTCGATAAGCGACTGCTTGCATTTGTCGTTCTAAAGAGCGGACAAAATGTTCAGGCTGAAGAAATCCTTAATCACTGTTCAAAATACCTGGCAAGCTTCAAGATTCCTCAAAAGATCTTTTTCCGAAGAAAATTGCCAATGACCTCGAACTTCAAAATTGACAGAACAGCACTTCTTAAATCAGTCGACGAGAACCAGGAGTGAATTTTGTGAGCGATCAAGATCTACTTAAAAAATTTAATTCCGGCGAATTTAAGACACCGGCTTACATTTATGATCTCAAGCGCCTTCAGTCGCAGTACACGGCCTTGGCCGGAGCTCTCGGGTCTCGTTTCGAAATTTTTTACTCAATGAAGGCGAATCCCCATCCCACAATTCTCTCTGGCCTTCAGGCCCTTGGCTCAAGCGTCGACGTTTCCTCTGCGGCCGAGCTTGAGTCGGCTCTGAAAGCGAAGTTTCGCCCTCAACAGGTAAGTTTTGTCGGACCTGGTAAAACCGAGGATGAAATAAGAGGCTCGATTCAACATCAAATCGGCTTTTTCGTAGTCGAGTCTGCACAAGAGCTCGAGAATCTGATCCGAATCTTAAAGGAAGAAAATCAAGGACTTGATTATTTAATTCGGGTCAACCCGAACGGGAAGAGAGATCTACCTTCTCAGTTTGGAATTGATGAAGATCAGATTGCGGATTTGCGCCCTCTCGTTCGATCTTCGAAATTGGCGCGGTTTAAAGGCTTTCACTTCTACAATCAGAACCAGATCCTAGATCCAGCTCTGATTGGGGATCGGTTCCATCGTTGCCTTCAATCCGCGCGAGCATTAGAGGATTCTTTGGGGGCACGATGCGAAGTGATCAATCTGGGTGGCGGGTTCGGAATACCCTATTTCGAGGGTCAGTTCGAGTTGTCCCTGCCATTCTTGAAGAGCCTTGTCTCTGACTTGTTGTCTACCGCTGGGATGCAGGAGTTTCGAAACGTTCGCCTACTTGTCGAATCAGGTCGATTCCTGGTCGGGCCATCGGGTTTTTTTGCAACGCGAGTCCTCTATAAGAAAGCATCGCGAGGAAAGACGGTTTTAGTCTGTGATGGCGGCTTGACGCAAAATCAGGCGGCTGTTGGCGTCGGGCAAATTATCAGAAGAAACTTTTCGATTCACGTTTTGCAAAGTCGTCCGAATACAGGGCCTCGAGAGAAAGTATTGCTTGCTGGGCCCTCGTGCTACTCTCTTGATGTTCTAGGATCTGACGTCGAAGTTCCAATCTCAGAACCTGGAGATGTAATCCTCGTGCAAAACTGCGGCGCCTACGGGCCGACTTTTTCACCTCAGAATTTTATCTCGCGTCCTGAGGCCTACGAGTACTTCCTATGACGCCAGCCCTGCGATTATTTTTTATTGTTTTTGGCAGGACATTACTTTTTATTTTTTTGGGACTTGTGGTCTTCGAGTCCGGCCTTCAGCTTCGGCATGTCCTGGGCGAACGCTTTCCCAAACAGATTGTAAAGCAAGGCTCGAGCGTTCTTTTTATCGGAGACTCCGTGATGGGCAATTTGAATGACTCGAATTCCCTGCTGTCCCAAATTGTCACTGATCTGAATAAGAGAGGTTCAAAGCTCACAGTTCAAACAGAAGTGCGGGGGGCGAACTCTTCCAGCTTAATGGTCCAGAAGATCGGGTCTTATCTCGATGTGAATCCGCCGACAGTTGCCGTCATCATGCTTGGGGTTAGCGATCTCATCACACAGGATCCTCGTGCTTCGCAGATCTCTCGAGAAAGAATGGTCTTGAATGAATGGCTTTTCAAGAGTCATCTTTTTCGACTTTTTGTTTCCTTTTTAAGGCCCGTCGAAATGAAGCTCATTGAGTGGAGTCCCTTCTATCTTAAGAGTCATTTTGGTCTTGATTCAGGAAGTTATCCGCGCTACCGCAAAATTGAAAGGCGTATTGACCTACCTCAAGATGACTGCAAAGCATTGCTTCAACATGATTGGTTGACGGTTGCGTCACCATCTGAGTCTCAGCTCCGTCGGGCGGAGGACTGCAATCAGCAGTTACTGGATAAGAAAGCTCGGCTTCGCAACTGGATTTTGATTGCAAGGGCTTACAGTCGAATTGAGTTACCTGAGAGGGCGGAATTCCTTTTCAAACGTGCTCTAGATCAAGATCCTAAAAACGTCAATTTTCTAATGCTCCGAGCTTACCTATTCTTTGGTCAAAACAAGTTTAAGGAGGCGATCAAGGACTTTGAAGCTGCCTATGCGGAAACCCTTCCAAATCGGCGCGCAGCCCTTACTTTGGGTTCATGCTATCAAAAGACGAAGCAGTTTAAACGCGGTTCTGAGTTCTTTTCGAAGCTAGCGGTGAAAGCGGGTCAGGAGCCAAACCTTTTTTCTTGGATTTCAGAATCTCTGCTGCTTCTGGCTCACCCTGAGACAGTTGATTCGCTTAGTATGATGGGTGAGGACCAAGACTACTATCATGCGCAAATGCTATTCGCAAAGATGAAGGACCAAAAGGATATGGCTAATGATCTTTATCGGCGCCGTAGTGAGTTTGCAAGCACTGGCGACGGAACACTTGATCTTTTGAACTATCGAAAGCTGCTTTCTCTTCTCTTAGAGAAGAACGTCAGAGTTCTGCTGATGCAGTATCCTCATCAGCCAGATTGGCCGGCTCTGCTGTTGAGAGTTCCATTTGGGGAAAATGTCAGCTTTCTGAGTTTAGGTCAGATTTTTGAGCGGCATCTTGAAAAGTATGCCGTTTATGAACTTTTCGATTTCGATCTCATGCACTTAAGTGAAAAGGGAACTAAGTTGCTTGCGCCCTCGATTTCTGAAAAAATCTTAACGGTGGTGGGAGATCAACCTAAATGATAGAAGCCAAGGGAATCAAAATATCTGAAGATAAGGATCCCATTTCAGATTTGCTCTTTCATCATCGTGCCTACCTGAAAGAACTTTTTTCCAACCCTCACTTAAAACCTGAATACAAACGCTACCTGCAGGTCAGCTTTACGGCGCGGGATTCTTTGTCCCAAAAGGTTGGTGGCCTCGTGGGTCTCGTAAGTTTTGATTACGGTTATATTGAGGTGGTTTGGGTTGATTCAAAAGTACAGGGTCAAAACATCGGAAAAACTCTGGTCGAAGAATTCGAAAGAAGAGTTCAAGCCCTGAACTGTCAGCGCGTTCAAACCGTCATCAACTCTTATGACCAGTCTTTAGGATTCTGGACAAAGTTGGGTTACTCGGTCTTCCATGAACTTCCCTCGCCCGCGCGCGACTTCTCGATTCAGTACCTGCAGAAGATCTTTTAGCTCTTAAAGGCGCATATAAAAAAGTTGACCGGATTCAAATTGTCCCGCGAATGCGATCAGGAAAATGAGGACGAGGATTTTAGAATTAAGATAGGCTTGCGGACTTTTCTTATCAAAACTTTCAAACACGGCCATAAAAACCAGGGCAAGAAAGAGCAGGGCCCATTCAAGAGAACTTAAATTCGTGTTTGTTTGAAAGAGATGAAAGGACGACGAGCCGAAAGAGAAAAGTCGGTTCAGTAGGTTAAAAAAGCCCGCTTTCGGCACCAGAAAGCACAGGGTGCTGAGCGCTATCAGGGCTTGGGTCAGAAGAAGTCTAAGAATGAAGGGTGTTTTCTTGGGAACAGCCAGGAGAATGAGCAGCACAAACATCCAGTAGAAGCTCCACAGCAAATAATCGAGGCCAAGACCATGCCAGGCTCCTACCAAGAGAATGACGACAAAAGATGAGAAGGCTAAACTTCGTGTGGTCACTAAAAGTGGAAGGAAAACGTAGTGTCGCAGCCAAGTTGTCAAAGAAATGTGCCAGCGTTGCCAAATGTCTGAAAAGTGAGCAGCTAAGTAAGGTTGATTAAAGTTCTCGACAATATCAAAACCCAAAATCTTAGAGATCCCGCGTACGATATCGACCGCGCCCGAAAAGTCCGCGTACAGCTGAAAGTAAGCCAAGAAGCCATACAGGGCAAGACCGCCCCCTGCTAGCTCGAGGGCTAAAGGTTGATCGTGCTGAATGACGCTCTTCAAAACATTCGCAATCGTTGTCACCTTGAAAAATCCTCTTGCGATCAGGTAGAGCCCGAGCTTGAGATTCTCAGAACTCAAAGTTTTCCGTTGCTGAAGCTGAGGAAGAAAGTGGGAGACCGGCTGAATGGGACCCACTGACATCAGAGGGAAAAAGCTAAATCCAAGAGCTAGGCCTGATGCTGAATCAAGCCTCGAGTAACGTTTCCAGTAACAGTCGAGAGTGAACGCCACAAGCATAAGGGAGAAATAGGACAGACCCGTCAGGGGAACGTCGGGAAGATAGACTCGTGAAAAAATGATCAACAGAATTTGCATGGCGACAGCCAAGCAGGCAATGCTGAGCCGAGAGCGTTTTGATCTTCCATCTTGTAAAAGAGAGTAGGCGGCAAAAAGATGAAACGAAAGACTCCAAACGGCTGCGGCGACTGTGGGTAGGCCCCACGAACTCAAGAAAAAAATATTTCCAGCTGCAAGCCAGATCCACTGACCCTTTCGAGGAAGGAAAAAGTACAGACTGCAAAAGCCCAGAAAAAAGAGCCAAAACTCAAAGGATGTTATGAGCATCGTTATTTTCCAGGAAAAGGTCCAATTGGATCACGGAAATCATCTCGTTTCAAAAGCGCCTTCAGGGTATTTGCAGCTCCAATCGAAAGAGCCTCTAAGTCATAGCCCCCTTCGAGAGAAAAAACGATTTTCCCACCCGAGTGCTTTTCAGCAAGTTCAATGAGTCTTTTCGAAAGTCGGGCATAGCCTTGCAAGCTAAGTCCAAGGTTCGACATCGAATCTCTCCAGTGGGCATCATAGCCGGCGGAAACAATCACAAACTCGGGCCGAAATTCTTCGAAAAGAGCCGGAACTTTTTCTTCAAACTTTCTAAAGTAATTTTCCTCGCGCTCTTGGAAGGCAAGAGGAACACTCAAGATGCGACTGAAACTTCGGTCATTGCTATAGGGGAAAATTCCTGACTGATAGAAGGACACGTAGGCGACGTTTTGTGAATCCTGGAAGGCTTCGGCAATGCCATTTCCGTTATGGGCGTCCATATCAAAGATCAAAACGCGATTTACAAGTTTGTCTCGCAAAAGACTCTTGGTGGCAATTGCGATTGAATTGAAGATACAAAATCCCATGCCTTGATTGGCCCTTGCATGATGGCCTGGGGGGCGGATTAACGCAAAACCGTTTCGATGAACTCCGCGAGCGACCAATCGGGTCAGGTCAATTAACGAGCCGACCGCTGTTTTGGCGCTCGCGGCGGCCTGTCGACTGTTGTAAGGCGCCCACTTTTCATTCTCTAAATAGGGAATCTTGGAGTCTCCACTGGCCTTGTCAATTCTGCGAAGATAGTCTTCTGTGTGGAATAGGGACAGTTCTGAAAGTGTAGCCTCGCGTGGTTCAAGGCGGGACACTTGATCCCAAAGCTTCTCGGTCTTAAGTTGATTGAGAATCGCCTCGAGTCGAAGAGCATTCTCGGGATGTCCTAAAAGGGTGTGTTGGTCCGAAGTCGAGTTGAACACGATCGCAGTTTCTTTCGTTTTCTCCTCAAAAGTTGCAAGAGGCGAGAGCTGAACAAGAATGCCAGCTAGAACAATCGAAAAGAAAAGGGCTACAATTCTTGACGCCTTCATGTGTCTCCTCCTTCACAACTTTAGCGAAAGCCCTTAACAATTACTACCAAAAAACTGACCCGACATGATACTGTGAGGGCATGCCCACACGAGACTCGCGTACTCTTGTCGCCTGGCGACCGTTCTTTGACGTCGCTCTTTGTTACGGCTTGATAGGCCTCTCGATTTTCTTGGGTGTCAATTCTCCTTGGTTCTATCCCCTGTCAGTCTTGATCATCGCAAATCGAATCCTGGCACTTTCTTTGATTTGTCATGAAGGATTGCACGGGAATCTCTTTAGGAATATGAGGCTCAATATCTTCTGGGGTCGCTGGCTTTGTGCATTTCCAACTTTCATATCTTTCAGCAAGTATCGAAAGCTTCATCTTCTTCATCATCGCACTTTGGGAACAGTCGAGAAGGATCCCGATCTGCATCTGTATCGCGACTTTCCTTTGACGGGTGGGGCCTATTTTGTCGACCTCTTTCAACGCGTCTTTACCTTTCGCATCGCGAGTCTCTTTATCGAATACTACACTGAGTACCCTGAACTTTGGCGCAGCCGGCGTGATGTCTTTGGATTTCTAAAAACGAACTGGAGAAATGGTGACCTTATTTTTTTCACACTTTTCCATGCAGTTCTATTAAGCGCGGCCTTGGTGTTCGGATATGGAACAGAGTATCTCCTATACTATTTGATTCCTGTACTTTTCGTCACGCAACCTTATGTCATGCTGATGGGGGGACTTCAGCATGGACCCTTGCCAACATCGGGACAGGTTGAGATGAAGAGTCGAAGTATTCGAGGGCCAAAGTGGCTGATGGAAATTTTGCTTCCGCTTGATATTAACTTTCATGCTGAACACCATTTGGATCCCGCAGTCCCGCACTACAACTTAAAAAGATTTTCAAAAGAACTCGAAGAGCAGGGGCAAACTCTTTGGCGCACGTCCTATGCCTCGGCCCTCCGACAGCTCTTTTCTAGTTCAAAATAAAAAATATTAAGGTATGTCAGGATTCCGACGCTGACTCACAAAAGTCTAGTCTTGATGAATCTTATAAGAGATCTAATTCGTTTCTGGGATTCAACTTCGGGAAAAGTCTTCCTCTTGAGCTGTTGCCCTCAAGTCCAAGTCATTTGATTGACTCACGGATTTCCTAGGACATCTGAGACAATGAAGTCATGGCAAGTGTGCGAATGTCAGGCTTCTCTGGTGCGATTCCTCCGAACTTGGTCGATCAATTGGTCGAAGCCGAGAAGATGCCTATTAAAGCCATCGAGCAGAAAAAAAACAAACAAGAAGACACACTCAAACTTGTGGGCGAGCTCGAAACAAAAATTCAAGAAATTCCCAAAAATCTTGGTGAGCTTCTCAGTACTCGCGGTTTTTCGGATCTGAAGCTTGTGACCAGCGACGATAAAGTCATTGATGGCACCGTCGATCCGAATGCGGCACCTACGGGTGAGTATACGATCGAAGTTCTTGAGTTAGCTGAAAAACCAGGTGCCATGAGCAATGGGTTCCCCGACAAGGATGAAACACAGATCGGAGTGGGTTACATCAAGTTCAACACACCTGATGGGATGAAGGAAATCTACATCAACGCTGCGAACTCGACCCTTGAGGGAATTTCGAAAACTATCAACAACTCGGAAACAGGTTTACGCGCGAGCATCGTTGAGGATCGTAAGGATCCCGGAAACCCCTGGAAGCTGCTTGTGACCGGTCTTGCCACGGGGGATGCCGAGAATGTGACCTTTCCGACCGTCTATATGTTGGATGGCGATTCGGATTTTTACTTCGATAAGGAAAAACAATCGAAGAACGCGAAAGTTAAGGTCGACGGATTTGAGCTAGATGTTCCGGAGAACGAACTGGATAAACTGATTCCGGGCGTGAATCTGAGCCTAAAATCAGCGGCTCCCGGTCGGCCCATCAAGATTCACATCCGTGAGGATTTCGAAAAGATCGCGGGCAAGATCAAAAATTTCGTCGATGCTTACAACGCGGCTCTTGGATTTATTCAAGGACAAGCCAAGCTTCAAAAGGGGGCCGACGGCCGTGAGAAACTTGGTCCCTTAGGTGGCGATGGGATGTTGAGGACCATCGAAAGTTCTCTTCGACGAATCATTCAGAACCCTGTTCTGGGCGTTGAGGGCTCAATTAAGCAGCTCAACCAGCTTGGGATCGAATTCAACCGAAACGGAACACTGAATTTCAGTCAGGATAAATTCAATAAGACTTTGAATTCCGACCCGAAATCCGTCAGTGCCTTCTTTCGTGGCGACGGCTTTCGAGTGGGATTTGTTCCTGTCGTAAGACGGGAAGTCGGAAATCTCCTGAATGGCCAATTCGGCGCGATTTCGAATCGAAAAAAGTCGATTCAAGACCGAGTCAATCGGATGAACACCCAAATCGAGCAAAAAGAGCGACAACTTGAAAAGAAAGAGGACGCTCTTCGAAAAAAGTTTGCCGACTTGGAAACGAAACTGAGTCAACTGCAAGGACAAGGAAACGCATTTAAAGCGATGGGCTCAGGCGGAGCCGGCGGAGCACAAGGAGCATAATGATGGAAAAGAGAGGTGAAGCAACATGACGAATCCCTACCAGAAGTACAAACAGACGTCGGTGACCAGTGCGAGCCGTGAGAAAATCCTGCTGATGCTCTATGAAGGTTGTATCAAGTTCACAAAACTAGCCATCAAGGCTTGTGAAGAAAAGAAAATTGCCGATCGAGGAATGAACATCGGTCGCGCCTACGACATCGTGATGGAGCTGAATAATACCCTGGACCACAAGGTGGGGGGAGAGATCTCGAAGAACCTCGAGCAGCTCTACATGTTTATGATGGAACAGTACACGAAATCCAATATCTCGGGCGATCCGGCGCCTTTGAGATCGAATCTCAAGATGCTTGAAACCCTCTACGAAGGTTGGATTCAGGCAGTTGAAAAACTTAAGAAAGAACAAGAGGGGGGAAAGCCATGAACCGACTCATCACATTGATCTACGAAAAGAATCATTATCTTGAGAAGTTTTATGCTCAAAACGAAGTGGAGCTTAAAAACTTTTTGACGGGTGAGTTCGCTAATCTGGACAGCTTTTACTCGGCTCGAGAAAAGATCCTTGAAATGATCCGTTATGTCGATGCTCAAATCGAGAGAATCCAAAACTCGATTCAGCTGAGCGACTTCGAAAAGAAAGAGCTACGCAAAGCCCTGAGAATTAAAGATGAGTACGTTGAGCGAATTCTCCAGCAGGATCTCGAGGTCCTGTCGTGTATCGATCGTGCAAAGTCAGAAATCATCTCTGAGCTGCAACAGATTCGTAAAGGAAAGAAGGCGATTTCAGGCTACAAGATGCCAGACTTTCAGAAGAGTCTGGACGAAGAGGCCTAGGGCACGCCCTAATCTGATTGAATTTTTTTAATGAGCCCGATCTTCGTCAGGGAGATCGGGCTTTTCTTTTCTGGACAGTCAGTTTTTTCCCCATCTGACCTCTATAAAGACAAATCCATGACACTTTTTGGACTCGCGGACGGGCCTTTGACTTCATCTAGGCTTGAGCGTGCATTCTTCGAGTTTTGATCTCAAAATCCAGGACTTAAGTCTGTGGCATTCGTGTTGCTTTCTAGAAAGTTGTCCAAACTATTTTGGGCCAGAACTCTACGTCGTAGAAAGCTCATGGAGGAGCTCGCATGCTCGAACTGAATATGTCCTCATCGCAAGAACAGGCAAACGTTTCGACTTTTCCTGAGATCCCTTCTCAGAAGCCAGTTTCTATTCTTCCGAGTGTTTACGCGCTTTTGCAAAATGCCCGAGTCTTGATCCGTCATGGTGAGGATCAGCTGGCCTTAAACCTGCTGCGGCAAGCAAGCACCAGTCAGTCTCATGAAATCATCTTCGAAGAGATGGCTCATGTGCTCATTCGCCTAGGAAAATGGGACGAAGCGAAGAAGGTCGTCGAGCAGTGGTACAGGCTGTCGACAAACTTCCGAGTTTGCTTCTGCAAGGCTCAAATCGAGTACGAACTTCAGATGAACGAAAAGAGCCTTCAATCGTACTTCGAGGCGCTGTCCTATATTATCGAGGCTCAGCCCGAACTTTTCGAGATCTTCAAGAATATTGGAAATATCTACGTCAGACGTTCCGACTTCGAATCGGCGGAAGAGTTTTATAACAAAGCTTATGCGGTCCGCCCGAACTCTGACATCCTCCTTGTTAATTACGGAATCCTCGAGATGCAACGAGGCGATTTGAACCGCGCGAAGGATCGATTCCGTTCGGCTCTTCATATAAATGACCAGAATGATAAAGCTTGGGTTGGACTTGCGATGGTTCACTTCGACTTCGGAGATGAGGAGCTTGGGGTTGCGAACCTAAAGAAGGCCCTTGACCTAGCTCCCCACAACAAGACGGCCATTCATTTCGCGCTTCAGAAAATGAGTCACCGACAGTACTCAGCCTATATGATCGAGGCTCTGGAAAGATTCCTGGATCAGTCCGAGTTTGATGAAGAGATCTCATGTCAGTTGATTCAGAAGTTTTATGAAGTTGGAAAATTGGATCTGGCCCATCTTGAAGCTCAACGACTTTTCCTTTGGGCCCCTGAAAATCCAGAGTACGAGGGCCTGTTTCAAGAAGTCGAAAAGCAGATGCAGGTTCGGGAGCAAGCTGCATGATCCAGTCACTAGCAACGCAAGTCGAGTGGCGCTCTTTATCGTCGGGTGAAATGGTGGCCTTTGAAAATGGGCGAAGCCTGGCCGACGAGAGCGATCCTATTGGTGAAGCCCGAAGCTGGGTTGAACTTCAGCGGAAGAATTTGGGCCACGATCCCAAGATCATAGTTGTGGGGGCGGGAAGCGGATTTCATCTTGAAGCTTTATCCCGCGAATTTCCTTACAGCCCCTTGATCGCAATTGATGTGAGAACTCCCGTCACAAGCTATTTGCGACGTCGCTACAAGAACATTCATTTCATCACAGTTAACTCGATTGAAGATCTCTTTCGCAATCCAAGCCTTCAAGAGTTGATGAAGCCGCAAAATCCGAAACTTGCTTTTAAGCCGGCCTTTGGGGATCAATCCAAAATCTTTGAAGAAGTGCTTTACGCTTTGAATATTAGAACTTATGAGGCGCTTGCGGCCTATTTGCAGCGAGATGTTCGAGGCGCGGGCCATATTCTGATCAATCTTCGGCATCTTTTCCAAGAAATCAAGCCAGACGAACTTCCCTACAAAGTTTCGGAAGTTTTGACTTTGAAGGAGATTATGAAGTGAGAACTCTCTTCGTCTCTTTTCTTCGTTTAGGCGATCTGATCTTACAAAGACCTTTGATCGAATCCTCAGCCGAAGAGAATGAAGTTCACGTGCTTATCAATGACGAGTTCAAGTCAGTGGCCAACTTATACCCGCAATTCAAATTTCACTTCTTCCCACGTCGGCAACTGCAGCAGGTTATCAACCAACCCGAAACGTCCCTTCTTGAGCCCTTTGAGATCCTGCGCCGATTTACCAAGGAATTGAACAGCAACCAATTCGATCAAGTTATCAATCTAACTCACAATCGTTTGTCGGCTTATCTTCTGGATCAACTCGAAGCTCCCGTTAAAAAGGGGCTACAGTATCAAGGCGACCGCTTCCAGGCTTTCGAAAACCCTTGGCAAGTTTATTTCAATGAAACCTTTTCGGCGCCACGCCGTTCTGAAGTCCACTATCTGGCGGCCCTAGCGAAATCCTTGGATCTTGCAATTCCTCGGATAAGACCTGTCGAGCGAAGATCGCCCCAGGGGCCTGTGTATTTTCAGATTTTCACGAGCGACGAAAAGAAGAACTGGTCGCTGGCCAATTGGAAAGAACTTTCCACGCGTCTCAAGGCGGTCCGACGAGATCTAAGTGTTAAAATTCTCTGCAGTGAAAGCGAAGCGCTTCGTCTGAAAGCCTATTTTCAGACAGATGAACTCGAGATCGCCGACCTTGTGACGGCTCGGGAAAAACTGAAATCAGCCCAGCTGTTGATTTGTGGGGACACGAGTGTTGCTCATCTGGCGGCTGAAGTTCAAACTCCCACTCTTGTTCTGAGTTTAGGGAGTAGCGACGCCACAAAGACAATGCCGTGGAGCCATGGCAACTGGATTCTGACAGCGAATGTTCCCTGTGCGCCGTGCCCCCACTCGAATCCCTGCCAGCGAGACTTGCATGAGTGCGGACAGGCCCTCAGAGTCGGAACTGTCCTGCGGGTCGCAAGTGGCCTACTTCGAGATCAAATGCAGTTCTCGATCGCACTTCCGGAACAGCTTTTTAGATCGGAACTCGACACCAAATTAGGATTTAAACTTGTTCATCATTCACAGCAAGGGGGACAGGATGTCTCAAAACTCACAGATGTATTTTGAATTGGCCTTGAAGCGTCTGGAAAAGGCCTACCAAGATCTTAAGAAGAACCACATCGAGTTTAAAGAGTCCGAGAAAATCAATTTTTTGAAGGAACTCGTGAAGGAGCAGCTGAAAAATGAAGATTCTCATACTCCAGCTCGCTAGACTTGGCGACGTTTACATGACTTGGCCCGTAGTCAGGGCGTTGAAGCGGCAAAACCCCGGCTGCGAAGTTCACATGCTGGTTCGACCTCGTTTTCAGGCGGCCTGCAATGGACTTGAAGCGCTTGATCGCGTGCATCTTCTGCCGACGGAAAAAATTCTGAGCCCCTTGATAAAACCGGAATTCGATCTTGAGTCCTCGTTGAATTGTGTGGACGAGATCGTGGAAACCTTGGCGGCAGAAAAGTACGATCGAATCGTGAATTTGAGCTTCAGCCCCGTGTCGAGTTATCTTGCGAGTTTCTTGGGCCCATCGGCTCAGGTCTCGGGGTTCTCGCGTCACTCGGATGGCTATCTGCATTTGACTGATGATGTGAGCCGCTACTTCTGGGCCCAGGTGGGACCCGGATTCCCCAATCGTGTCCATATTGTCGATCTTTTCGGGGGCGTCGCGGGTGTTGACTTTGCTCCGGAGGATTTTCGGCTTCCACAAGTCGAGCTGACGAAGCCCATCGAAGGTGACTACTTCGTTCTGCATATTGGAGCGAGCGAGCAGCACAAACAGGTGTCCCCTGGGCTTTGGTCTAGGTTGATCACCGAGTTTGAATCGCTACGCCCTGGCATGAAGTGGGTTCTGATCGGCTCGTCGGCGGAACGTGAGATCGCCCAACAACTGGAAAAGTCCGAAGTCGGCGACAGAATCCTGAATCGCGTCGGGCAGACAGAATTACACGAAATTTTTTCTTACCTTCAGTATTCGCAGGGCCTGATTGGGGCCGACAGCGCTCCGATGCACATGATCCCTTTTGTGGACCAGAAAGCCCTTTGTTTGAGCCTAGGCCACGTCAAGTTTTGGGAAACAGGTCCTATTACCCTGGGGAGTGCGATCTTGCGTCTACAGAGTGAGATGGAAATTTCCGCTCAAGATCTGGCAAGACTGGTGAAGGAATGGTCCGAGGAGAAGATTACCTCTCGGGATACGCGCGTCTATCGAGCGGTCGAAGCTATTCCGCGCTTCGAAAATTCTACGCAAGAAACTCATTTTGCATGGGATCTGGTCCGAGCTCTCTATATGGGGGCCGCGTTTCCTATCAATTCCGATATGGGTTTTTATAAGGCCTGTCTTCGAATGTTCGAGGCCAATCAGGTCGCAGTTGAGAATCTTCAAAAGCGCACGGCCGCCAAGCGTGAAATTCTCACTTCAATCTTGGACCGAGTCGATGAACTCTTCTTTGCGATTGTGAAGCAAGAGCCGTCCACAGTTCCGTTCTTCCGTTGGTACCAAGCTGAAAAGACAAGAATACAACCGGGGTCTTTTGAGCAGATTGCTCAGGATACTCTTATCATCCACGAAGTTTTCCACAGCCTTCTCAAGAAGTATCTGCTGGAAGAGGACGTCAGAAGGGTCGAAATGCATGGAAACCTATAGAATCACAAAGTCCGACATTGCCGAGCTTTTTGAACCGGGAGCTCGCGTGGCCGACTTGTTTCAGTGGCTGGAGAAAGACTTCAACACTCAGAAGAAACTTGTGTGTCAGTTCATTATCAACGGACAAGAGCTTTCCGAGTCGGAAGAGCTGGATTGGGCGGCAAAGCCCTTCGAAATGATCAACAGTTTGGATGTTCGAGTCCAAGATGAAAAATCTTTGGTCCTTGATGTCATTCAAGCTTGGATCGAGGCCATCCCCGAGCTGGTCGACTTTATTGAAAAGAAACTCACGACCACCCATGAGGGTGTTCGGAAGTTTCGCGTCGAGGACATCTTTGAATTCATCGACCAACAGGAAAGTTTTGTTGAGAGCATGATGAGCATCAAAATTGCCCTTAAGCGTCTGAAAATCCCGAGCGCAGGGTGGGATCAGGCGGAAAAAGAGCTTCATGCCTATGTCTCGCAGTGTGTGAAGCACCTCGAGAGTAAGAATTTTGTTCAGCTGATCGAGACTCTTGAGTATGATGGAGCTCACAATCTGGAGACTTGGCGCCAATTGCTGGTTTCTCAGAAAGGTGAGGTCGAAAGTTTAAATGGCCAGTCCAAATTCGCGTCAGCTCCAGTGCCTGCTCAGTTCGAAGTCGCAGCTAAAAAAGGCGATTCGAAGTCCGGTTGATTTTGTTGACGAGGCTTCGGCTTTAAAAACCGGACCCGGGGCCCTTTGGATTGTTGAAATTTCCGATGAAATACCCAAACTTCCGGGGGGAATCGAACGACCCCCTTTTGCCATTTTTCTTTCGAGTCCCGATCAGAATCTTTTTAAGCGAGTGATCACAGAGCTTCGACCTGACGATGTTTTTCTGAACTCACAGGCTGAGAATGTTCAAGCGGTGGTCGAGAAACTCGAGAGTCAGCTTTTAGTTCGAACTAAAAAACGCCAAAAGCGCCGCTCAACTTCGGACCGAAATAAAGAGCTTCAAAGTTTAGCTGAAAACCTAGAAAGACTGGTCGAAGAGAGAACGCAGTGGATCGAGTCTTCCAATCGTGAGCAAAGAGACCTGATTCGAAATGAGCGCCGTTTCGTTCAGTTCTTGATCGAGATCGGGCTTCAGTACTCTCAAGAAGACTTGCTTGAGGCTTTCCTGCAAGAGTTTCGTCAAATGCGGATGGCCCAAGAGATCTATCTGGTTCAGCAAAAAGCGGGAAAAGTGAATCTCTCTTTTCTGAAAAAGAATGAACTTCATCAAATCCACTTCTCAGAAACCTGGTGGACATCTCAAGAGGTCGAAACACTTCCCGAGTCAGCCGTGCGCTGTCTGGCGAAAGAATTCGGTCGACCCGTCGGAAGATTAACGGTCTTTCCCTTGCCTGCTCTTCAAGAGCACTCCTCTGAAGACGGTCAGAAAGGACTGCTGATCGAGCGAGGATCCACGGGTCCTATCACTGAGCTTGAATACTCGCAGATCAAAAAGTATGTGCAAGCCCTCGGGCTTTCGCTCGAGCGACTTCGGCTTGAGGAAGATAGTCGAATCTCGGCTTTGCTTTGGGAAAAAGTTTTCGATGCGGCCCAAGACCCCATTGCGATTATCTCAAATCAGTACGATGTGATTCGAAGCAATGAGAAATTCGGCGAAGTGCAAGAAGAGAAGAAGTGCTACGAGATCTGGGCTCAGAGAACTTCTCCTTGTGAGCAGTGCCCCATGACGGGAAAGTCCCAGGCCGGCAATGAAGTGAGCGTCCAAGATCGCTTTTACCAAGTCACAAGTCGGACTTTGAATTCGGATCAGACTGTTTATCTTCATCGTTACGTCAACGTGACCGAGACTCAAAAGGCCCATATCCAGTTTATTCAGAATGAAAAACTCACCTCGATCGGGCAAATTGCCGAGCAAATGGCCCACGAGATTTATAACCCGCTGGCGGGAATCATTGCTCTGGTTCAGATTCTGATGCAAGAGCCAGGTCTTGAAGACACCACTCGCTCGGATTTGGAAGAGATCAAAAAAGCGGCCGTTCGCGCGCAGAGGGTGATTGAGAATCTTCAAGATTTCGTGAAACAAGAGGGTGACGTGGTTGTCACAAGTCTTGATGAAATTGTCGAAAAGACCCTTCCCCTTTTAAAAATGAAGTGGCGGATGTTCCGCTTGAATCTCGAGCTGGGGACTTCGGATGTGAAGTTGAAGGTTCAACCTCAATTGATCAGTCAGGTGATCTACAATCTGATTCAGAACGCCTGTCAGGCCATGCAACCGGGTCAGACGCTCACTCTAAGTTCAAGACGAATTGGGAATTCCGTGCAACTGAAGGTTCAAGATGAAGGCGCGGGAATTGCGCCTGAGAATCAGGGCTCGGTTTTTAAGCCCTTCTTCACGACGAAGCCCGCAGGCGAAGGAACCGGCTTGGGTCTTAGCTTAGCGAAGCAGATCGTCGAGCGCTTTCAGGGGCGCCTTTACTTTGAGTCGAAACTTGGTGTTGGAACAACTTTCTACCTGGAGTTGCCCCTTGAAATCTAGAGTTCGAATCTTAGTCGTCGATGATGAACCCTTGATCCGCCGGGCCTTTCAGAAGCTCTTTCAAGATGCGCGTTTCGAAGTGCTATTTGCCGAGGACGGAGCCGCCGGCCTGAAACTGTGGAATGAGAGTTCTCCGGACTTTGTTTTCCTGGACGTGATTATGCCTGTTTTAAATGGGTGGGAAGTCCTTGAGCAAAAGAAGAGCTGGTCAGGAACGAGGGTCTTCGTGATGTCGGCCTTTACAGGAGATCTTGCTCAAAAGAAGATTTGGATGGAAAAGATCGACGGATTTTTGCAAAAACCCTTCGAAGATGTTATGAAAATCAAGAAGTGGGTGGAGGACGCCCTTCAGTCGTAAGTTCAATATTGGGTCAAACGGGGCGGTCATGAGAATCATCTCAGGGAAGTTTAAAGGACACCATCTGACGGCTTTTAAGGCCTCGCATATTCGTCCCACCACAGACCGGGTCAAAGAGACTCTTTTTAATAAACTGATGTTTGAGATCGAGAATGTTCGCGCGCTTGATCTTTTTTGCGGAACTGGAAATTTAGGTCTTGAGGCTCTTTCGCGAGGGGCCCGCCACGTCACTTTTGTCGATGCACATAAACAGTCCATCTTGATCACTCGGGAAAACCTGGCCAAGTTGAAGGTTGAAAAAGCGGATTACAGCGTTCTGCAGAAGGACGTTTTAGCTTACTTAAAAAGCTATGAGGGTGAGCCTTTCGACATCATTTTTGCGGATCCGCCCTTCACTCAAAAAATGGCCCATGAGGTCATGCAGGCTGCATCGCAGAGCCAAGCCTTTGGCCCCTCGACAGTCATGACAATTGAATCGGAGCGCAAAGAGCGCATGGAAGATCACTATCCAGGCTTGGTGCGATACGATGTGCGGGAGTTCGGCGACAAAGTTCTTTCCTTCTTCCACAAAACTCAGGAGAGTGAGGGTTCATGAGAAAAGGTGTCTACCCAGGAAGTTTCGATCCGATTACCAAAGGTCACGTAGACCTGATCGAACGCGCCGCGCGTCTAGTCGATGAGCTCTATGTCCTGGTTTCGGTGTCCTCGGTCAAGCAGGCCCTATTCTCTTCTGAAGAGCGGGTTGAGCTCATGATGGAGAGCCTGTCTGAAGTTCCAAACGTTCGCGTCGAGTCGTATGAGGGGCTGACCACGGACTATATGAAGAAAAACAAGATTCAAGTTTTGGTCAGGGGACTACGCCAGGTGGAAGATTTCGAGTATGAAAGATCTATGGCTCAGTACAATTCGATCCTTTATCCGAGCTCTGAAACCCTTTTGATGTACGCTAATCCGAGTCTTGCGTTCATTTCTTCTCGAGGCGTGAAAGAAGTCGCCCGTCATGCAAAAACAGAGGATGAGTTGAAGCGATTTGTTCCGGGTCCTGTGATTTCGGCTCTCATGCGAAAATTTAGCAAGAAGTGAGAAGGTGAAATGATGAGATTATCCCAGCGTGCATCACAATTGAAAGCGTCTCCGACCCTTAAACTTGCCGCTCGGGCGAAAGAGCTTGCGACTCAAGGACATGATGTGATCTCGCTGACGGTCGGTGAGCCGGATTGGCCGACCTACCCTTGCATTTCCCAGGCGGGCCATGAAGCGATCGACAAAAACATCACCAAATACACCCCCGCCAACGGCACTCCCGACCTGCGTAAGGCGATTGCCAAAAGAGTACACGAGGATCTAGGCGTTGAGTTCGGCCTTCAACAAGTTGTTGTGGGTCCTGGAACAAAGTTCATCATCTTTTCTGCTCTTCAAGTGCTGTGCAACCCTGGCGACGAGGTCATTCTTCAGGCTCCGTACTGGGTAAGTTACCCCACCATGATTGAGCTTTCGGGCGGGCGTCCCGCTGTCGTGAAGGCTCAAGCTGAAAATCATTTTAAGCTTTCCGCTCGAGAATTTGAAAAAGCGATCACACCAAAGACGAAAGCCTTTTTGTTCTGTTCTCCGAGTAACCCGACGGGTATGCATTACACAAAAAAAGAGCTGCAAGAATTTGTCGAGGTTCTGCGGAAACACCCGCAAATCGTGGTTCTTTCCGATGATATCTACAATCGTCTTTTGCTCACCGGCGAGAGAGTCGCGCCTCATCTTCTGCATTTGGCTCCGGATCTGAAAGATCGTGTCATCAGTTTTAATGGGGGATCAAAAGCCTACTCGATGACAGGTTGGAGAATTGGCTGGGCGACCGGCCCACAAGATATCATTCAAGCGATTGGGGATTACCAAAGCCAGGCGACAGGAGCTCCCAGCAGTATTTCCCAGCATGCGCTCTTAACGGCTCTTGAAAAGTGTGAACCTGATATCGAAAAAACCCTGAAAGTTCTCATTCACCGGAAAACCCTTGCGATCAAGCTCCTTCAAAAGATCCCGAAAGTTCAAGTTCATGAACCAACGGGAGCCTTCTACATTTGGCTAGACGTGAGCGCCTACTTGAATCGACGCTACGAGGGTCAGGTTCTGGAAGATGACCGACAAATTTCTCAGATTCTTTTAGAAAAGTACTATGTCGGAACCGTCCCAGGTCTTGAGGCCGGTGTGAACGGCTTTTTGCGTCTGAGCTTCGCGGTTGAGGATCAGCGTCTTGAAGAAGCCTGTCGAAGAATGGATCGCTTTTTCTCGAGCTTGAGTTCCTAAACCGGGCCTGAGGCCCCAAGCTCCGCGATCAGATCCCACCCAAACTTTTCGAGTTTCTGCTCGCCCACTCCGTAGACTCTTTTGAGATCTTCCAAAGATTGGGGATTTTGAATCGCCAAATCTTTTAGGCTTCGATCCGAAAAAATCACAAAGGCTGGAACATCGAATTCCACGGCTTTACGCTTTCTCCAGGCCTTCAGAGTTTGAAAGCGAAGTTCCTGAACAGCATCGAGCTGCAGTTCGGGTCGGGACGATTTCCGACGAGTCTTCGAAGACTGTGTGATCTCACGCTTGGGTGCTTCCTCGAAGACCATGGGTTTACGAATTCGGCGACTCGAAGCCGGGTCGCAGATATCACAATGTCCGCAGGAGCGCAGTCGTTGAGAGTCCTTGTAGTAGGTGAGGATTTCGCCGTGGCGACATTCTCCGCTGTCGGCGTATTGAATCAGGGCTTCAAGATTTCGCCAGCGATTTTGTTTGATTTCATAGTTCGCTGTTGAATTTAGAATGAAAAAGTTTTGCAGCCCCTTGTCGGCTTTGGCGTAAAGCAAAAGACAGGTCGAAGGCTCTCCATCGCGTCCGGCGCGACCCATTTCTTGATAGAGCGAGTCCAAATTCGCCGGCAGATGAAAATGCACAACCAAACGCACATCGGGTTGATCTATTCCCATTCCGAATGCATTGGTCGCGACCAGAATTCGAAGCTCTCCGCGCCCATAGCGTTCTTGAATTTGAGATCTTTCAAGGGAAGAAAGGCCCGCATGGTAGAACCCAACCTGCTCGAAATCTTCACTTAAGAAGCGGGCGAGCTCTTCTGTTTGCTTCCGAGTTCCACAGTAAATAATGGCACGCCCCGAAGGCGTCGCGCGCAGGGCTGATTTCAAGAACAAAACTTTTTCAGCATCGTCGGCGCAGGCTTCCACTTGAAAGTAGAGATTCGGTCGATAGAATCCGTGCACGTGGCGTTCAGGTCTTTTTAAGTTCAAGTGTCGAGCAATATCGTCAAGGACGAGCGGTGTTGCCGACGCTGTGAGAGCCAGAACAGGCACATCAGGGCGAAGCTGTTTGAGAATCGAGAGCTGAGAGTACTCTTCACGAAAATCGTGACCCCACTGCGAAACACAGTGGGCTTCGTCCACGGCGAACAGGGCCACGCGCCGGTGTCGAATCCAATTTTGGAAGCCTGGCTTTTGAACCCGTTCGGGTGAAAGGTAAAGAAGGTAGGAGCCCCCCTCTTGGAGCTGGCGGAAAATCTCTCGTTTTTCTTCTTCGGTTTGTCCCGAGTGCAGGCAACCCGCCGGGATTCCCAGGCGCCGAAGTGAGCTGACCTGATCCTGCATCAGAGCAATCAGCGGAGAGATCACGATCACGAGTTCATTCTTAAAAAGAGAAGGGAACTGATAACAAAGAGATTTGCCTCCACCGGTCGGAAGAACGGCGAGCACGTCCCGTCCGTTCATCACATTCGTAAGAATGTCTAGCTGGCCACGACGGAAATCCGCTAAACCGAATCGCGAGCGCAAAAGATTTTGGTAGTCTGGAGTCGCCATGAAATCCTCGAAGTCCGTCATTAAAGCAAAACGAAACGAAAAACACAAAGGAGTTTCGCTTCGATCGGGGATTTAGCCTAATCGAGAACCGGACCCGCGTCATGTGAATTAGAGCGCCTCGGCTGCAGTTCTTTTATGAGGCGCTTTTGCCATCAGGCGATTGGGTCCTGTGGGGCGTGCTTAGTTGACGTAGCACTTATATTTGAGGCTCAGATTTCGCCCGGCGGGCAGACCCGGAGTGAAGATCAGGTTGGCGCCTTGAAGACTCGTGGTGAGGCCATTGACCACGGGCGAGACCACCACTTCCATAGCCCCGTTCACAGGCATACACTCAAGAGGAACTGAAGACAGCGAGCTTTGAATGCTGTTCGCAAAAAGATTCAGGTTCGTGGAATAATTGACATCACAAATACTTCCGATGCCTCCGCCGGTGAGAGTCGACATTTCGTTGTACTTCAGGCCGAAGTGGGACTTGGCTCCGCCAGCATCCTGGGACTGTTGGCAGGCCGTATCATTGGGCTTCACGATGATCGAGTTAAACGTGAAGCGTTTATTCATCCCAAAAACGTCGCGCACTTGTTTCTGAAGAGTCGCGGGCAAATCATCATTTTCAAGAGGTTTGTACTCATTCGCATAGTACTGGCGAGCGGCATCGCCTCCTACGCTGCGCACGTCTTCATCGGAAACAATGATCATGGCGAGAGCGGCGTCGGCTCGGTAACATTTTGAGTGATTTGCGTATCGAACATCCCCATTGTAGACATGCCAGTAAGCGGCCTTTAGACCCCGCTCATCATCGGTTCCGACCCAGCCGGCTCCGATATTGTTGATGGTGTTGGCAAAGATCGTGGAGATATTGGCATTGGGTCTTAAGACCCACGCCGGAGTGTCAGCTGCAGGTGTATAGTTACTCCAGATAACGGAAGCTCCCCAAGCGGGGTTGTTATTGATCGTGAGGGCGCGAGTCACAGTCACACACATCTGCCAGTCAATTTGCCAATTCTGAAGCGTGCTAACGAAGTCGGCCATCCGGGCGGCCAGTTTTTGGTTATCGGCCAGCATGGAATTCGAATCATCCACAATCAAAAGAATATCCAGACGATTATTCGGAACTTGAACAACCGCTGAGTAATTCACATCTCGCGTTCCCTGGGGAGTTGGAGTCGGTCCAGGAGTAGGTTTCGGAACGGCCGTCGACTTCACGAACTTCGTGTCGTTGCAGCTTGTAATGGTCAAAAGCAAAGCGACTAGAAACGGAAAAACGAGCGTCGGCATGAGACTCCTCCAATCCTGATGTTAACATGGAAGCAGGCTCACACCTAATTCCTCGATGGAAGAGCTTGGTCCTTGGGCTAGGTCGAGGGTGAAATCTCGACAATTTGAATAACCAGTCTTGTAGACCGAGAGGGCCCTTTTTAGACTGAAAGAAAGAGGGATCGATCATGAATATTTGGATTCTCGGGCAGTTGGTACTGAATCTGATTTTTTTGGCGGGAATCGTCTATCTGCTGATTCATCGGAAGCAGTCACATCGTGAGGACCAGAAATTTAGCAAAGGCCTGCAGCTGCTTCAAACCAAAATCTCGGTGCTTGAAGACCTCTCGGATCAAACCGACGATCAAGTTCGTTCGCTGACGAAACTTCTTGAAGATAAGTATCGCGAAATTCAAAGTCTTCTGGTCGAGAGTGATCGACAAATCCAAAAAATGGAAGAGATCGCCCAGAACACGATGAGCCGTCTGCAGTCCTCTGAGGGCAATCCTTTGGCCGCCGATCCAGCCATGAACAAATACGTCAAGGCCGCACAAATGGCCCATTCAGGAGCCTCGATGGAGGAGATTCTGAAAACTGTGGATCTGACTCGTGGTGAAGTTGAACTGATCGTCGCCATGAACAAAGACCAACTTGTCTTTAACCAGCACCGATTGCCTTTGTGGGTCGACCCTGACAAGGCGGCAGCCCCTCAGGAAAGCACGATTGGGGCCGAGTTTTTGAAGGCGCTGAAGACGCCATCTGCAGCACCAGCGCCTGCGGGTCAAGCGAACACCCGTTCTCAAGGGGCGGGTTTCGAAACGGCGAGCTCGAATGCCCAGAGTTCCAAGCCCGCGTTTCAAGCGGGCGCTTTGATTCCGCAAAACGGCAAGACTCTCAATGTGAAGCCGTTTGAATTTCGTAAAATCGATTAGGGCAACTATTCTTTGTCAAAAATGCTCATGGGGCAAAACCACTGATCCCACAGGCGACAAGGGGGGCGTGCAGCCATGCCCCTGTCTGGAAAACTTGCCTCGTCCGTGTTCAGCTCGACTTTTTCGAATCTAAACATTTAAATGATTGAATGATTTTGCGCTCAGTTTCGGGCACTCGCGCACGACCACTCAGAACATTTTCCCTTATTTGAGTGTCGGCAGGTTTGTTAGAAGGCGTCCCAATGCCGATCGAGAATAATTTAAGACCGCATCTTTTCGTAAACATCCACCTAAGCTTTTTGAATCCCAATTCTTCTACATAGAAAACTTCAACCTGAAGATCTTTTTCTTCTGCCGCGCTTGAAAGGTAAAGAATGTTCTTCGCCTTTAGTTTGTGATTTTGAATAGCATCACTTCGCACATAACCAACTCGCTTCAGGAGGTCCTTTTCGCTATTGAAGATAGCAACGGGAGACTCGGGCCCGATCGAAAATCGCGTCTTGTAACTCTCTTCTTCATTGCAGTCACTATAGATGACAACACCCTATAAAAATTCATCAGCATCGCAATATTGGTCGTCGTGCATCCGTAGTCGTACATCAACTCAGTCGGAATTCCAGCCAAAGGATCCGTCGCCCAAAGCTTGTTTGTCTGAGCATAATACTCAACTCGCTTCCCTGTCACATCCTCCACCCGGCAGAGTTTGACCCGAGTTTGGGCATTGGTGAGCACGACTCGTTTGCCGGTGGTGGTTTCCGCAGCGAGCGTGATCTCGTCTGAAGCGTTGATAAAGACGCTCTCCAAAAAACTCAAGTTCAAGTTTAGAAAAAGGTTCCCTGTTTCATAAAGAAGTTCTGTGCTCACCCAAAGGGATCTTTTAAAATTCAGGCGGCTTTGCCCGATCCAGGCGATTTTCCTGGAATCATTCACGTCAAATTCAAGCAGGTTCATGGGATCGGGGGCCGTGAAGACAACTTCGCCTTGATTGTTGGAGCGGATCTGATTTCCTTCGCGATAGTAGACAAGACCCTCAGGGTAGAGGGAGTTATCGTACTCTTCGATCACTTCAAATTCCACGGGCTGCGTTGTGAGGCGCTTCAGCTGACCTAAAGGGTTAATCGCATAGAGTCCGTTCGAGAAATTCACAAAAACATTGTTTCGATTATTGATCGCGATATTTGTGAAGCTCGGAAAAGTGTTGGCCGTGCTGAGCGCGGACTGAGTCGTAAGGATCTGGGTGACCACGCCGTTTCGATCCACTAAAAAGAGATCAAAAATGGGTGTGCCTTGGCGGTTGACGATCACCGCGGCGGTGCCCTCGTCATTGACCGAGAAAAAGGCAAAGCCGTAACCATTCCCCAGAAGATCATAAAGTGTGGCGAGCTCGAAGGGGGTGTTGTTGATCTTTCTATAAAGAGTCAGAGAATCAAAACCTAGGCGCTGATTCTTGAGCGCTAAGTAATAGTGATACTGGCCATTGCGGCTGTTCATCGTCCAGCTGGTGGATGTCGACTCGCTGCAATTCGGCTGAAAAGGCACACACGGCACTGGAAAATTTGAGTGTTTAAAAGAGAGGGCTGTGATGATTTTTTCTGGATTGATCTTCTGATTGATCGTGTCCGAAAAGGTGAAGTTTTCGCCGTAACGATTACGAGAGGTGATCTCGCCAGTGTTCAGAAAATCAAGACCGTCAAAACCTACAAGGGGTTGGCTATTCGGCGTGCCCACTAAACTGCCGGTTTCAAAGGCCACCCAGAACCGATCCAGCGGAGACTGAGCCCAACTGAAAACACTCCCGACAAGAACAAAAAGAAAAGCACTGGACCGCATCGATTCCATACTCGCCCCCTCCCGACCTAGAAAGTCTCGTGATAGCCTTTACGGCTGAAAGATCGGGGAGCCCAAGACTCAAGAGAAATTTATTTTTCTGTCAAAATGAGAAAGGCGTGATTTCAGGGGTTTCAAGATTTCAATTCAGATGTCATTAAACTAAAATCTTGTTGAGGACCCAATTTTTATAACGATCTCACCATGAGGTGCCTAGGAATTGAGCATTCCCTTTCAAAAGAGGTTATATCTTTATAAGTTTTTCCTCTTACACAGGAAGTGCTTCTGAAAACTAACGTGAACTTTCCTTCGCAAACACAGAAAAGAAGTACTTCACGAGATACTGAGTGTTGACGGGGACATTCTTGAAGACCCAGTGAATTTCGCCGAAAGCTCCGAAGCGAGCCTCGATGACACACTCTTCGCCAATTGCTCTCTCTTTGAAACCCTCAGGTCCAGGGGCGCTGGGGATCATGTTCAAAGGTACGAAATTCATTCGCAAAGAAATCACGCCCGGACCCTTCAGTCCCACGACAAGTTTGTAGCCGTGACGAAAGAGCATAAAATCCGAGTGAGTTTTGGCAATGCCGTAAACTTTGATCAGTCCGGGGGACTCGCCCTTCATTTCATTGAAGGCGACCGTGGCATCCTGAAATTCGTTTTTAAGGTGAATTAGATAGCGAATGGATTCTTGAAGAAGAAGCTGATCCTGGGTGAGGTCTTCCGGGCTTTCGATAATCCCGCTGTTCTCCACCAGGTTTTCCGATTCGACGAGTTCTTGAATCCATTGGATCTTTTCCATAAAACCAGTCTTGAAAGCCTGGAGAATGATGTCAAGGGCAAACTCTTGGCCCGCCTAAAAATCCAAGCCCCCCCGAACTTGAAGAAGCACATTTGGAGTCTCGCGGTAAGACTTTTGAAGAGGGTAATGAAGCCCGGCCACCAATTGAATGGGAAGCAGGTAGCCTACGGTCGTATCCACCCGAACTTCCGCTCCGGCGCTGGAAAACACGGTCCCCGTGTTCACCCGAACGTCCCTGAGCTCACTTTCTCGGTAAGCAAAACCGTCCAGGCTGATCGCATCAAAAGCGGCCGCCGCGTGGATGGCTCGAACATAGAACGGAAAAGTCCCGTTTCCTTGAGTGTAGCCATGAAGCGGAAAGCGGTACTCGGCATTGATGTTGTTGATGGTTCTCCCGACGAACTGGCTTT
This sequence comes from Bdellovibrionales bacterium, assembly GCA_046336915.1. Classification (GTDB taxonomy): domain Bacteria; phylum Bdellovibrionota; class Bdellovibrionia; order Bdellovibrionales; family Bdellovibrionaceae. The sequence goes on along the minus strand of JBKDHV010000089.1, from coordinate 10,982 downwards.
CGTAATAACCTCGAATCAAATAGGTAGAGGTCAAGGGGGTCGCAAAAACCGTAGAAGCATCCCCGAGGATGCTGGGGATTCTTTGATCCGTATAGAGCGCGCGCGCCTCAAGGGAGAACGCGTGGCGCTTGGGCAGCCACTTGCTCCAATAGAAGTTCCCGCGGGCTCGATACTGGTTGTAAGCATCAAGATTCGAAGATTTCATGAAAGTGTTCCAGGCCACCGAAGCCTCGTATCCCTCTTCGGGGTAAAACATGAACAAAGTCTGATTCACATTTGAATAGCTAAACGAAACCGCAGGTCCATGGCGCTCAAATTCACGTCGATCGTCTTCATATTTCGCGTAAACGTAACTCAAGGTCGGGGCCCATTGAGTCGCCAGATCGGCAAACTTTGAAAGATCAGGGGCTAAAGACACCGTGTGAAACTGATTGTAGTAAGTTTCCTCGAATCCTGCGAAATTTCGAGCAAATCGGGAGGAATTTAGAACCCAAGGCCACGCCAAAGTGCGATTGACATAGGACGCGCCGTAAGACACCTCTTCAACGCCTGTATCGTAAGTGACTTGCGCTTGATACGCATGCTGCAGGGTCGGATCTTGCCCACTCGTGGTCACCGAAATCCACACTCCCTCTTCGGCGGAAGAGCCCGCGATGTAGGGAACCCAGTAATGGGGACCCAGAAGATAAGAACGATCGGTCTCGCGAGTGGGAACACTTTCCAAATTCGGCGGAGGGGTAACCGAAATGGCAGGCTGCAGAGCAGGAGCCACCGGGAGCTCTTTCGGAAGCGATCGTGATTTAAGATTCGGGAAGTGGTGCAGGCGAGGGCCCTGTGCTGTCATCACCACAGCAAAAAGATCGTCCTGCGAAGGGTGAAAAGCATAATCGATCACGTTTGTTTTGACGTGAGTGACGGGGGTTGAGTCGCGCTCGTAGCGGTAGATATTGAAGACGCGATTTTTGTCTGAAAGATAATACAGATCGCGTCCGACTTGGAGGGGCCTTCGAACTTTTTGGCCATAGCGGCCAGAGGATTCGACGTGGGTTTGCGCTTGGCCCAAGACCAGATCATAGATGTGCAAAGACTCTTGACCTTTTCGGCTCCAGGAAAACAGGATTCGATTTTCATCAAGGAATTGCGGTGAAGAAATCCGCTCATCAAAGCCAGTGCTCAAGAGGGTCTTGGATGTTTTGTCCTGGAGAGAGAGAATTCGAAGATGAGTTCTGCCGCCTTCCAAGCCGACAAAGACCACGCGATTTTCATCGGGACTGACGCGCGCCTCTCGGCCTCGAAGTTTTTGCGTCAGTCTTTGTTTTTTGCGCGTCAAAAGATCGTAAACAAAAAGATCCGAGTAGATCTCTGTTTGGCTGGCAGGAAGAACGGCGTTGTAGATAATCTTCAGTGACTTCGGGAAAAAGCGAGCTTCACGAATTTGCCCCTTTGTGAGCTCTTCGACAGGTCCTAAGCGGCCCCCTTCTTCAAGAACACTCATCTTCAAACGAGAATCAAAACGTTCATCGTGTCCGACCCAAACAAGATAGCGGCCATCGGCGCTGATCGTCGGTGAGCGAACATTCAGGTCACCGGTGTCGATTTGAATCGAGGTTTGAAAAGGAACTTTGGATAGAGTCTGAATTTGCTGAGCCGTCTTTTCTTCCCATTTTGCGAGACTTCGAGCGTAAAACTCCTCGTAGCTTTGACCTAACGTGGGTTGGGTCGCGCCGGAAAGAAGATAGGGGACGCGTCCCCCGTGGCGCTCGACGAGATCCTTCATCACGGCGGCTCCGCGCTCTTCCAGAATCGAGCTCATCACAAGAGAGCCGAACAAATAGGGGCGACTTCCCCATGGCCAATCCGGCAAGGCCTCATTGGCTTGAGCGACGGTAAAATCTTGAAAGGCGCGCTCGCCATAGAGTCCTCGAAGAATGCTTTCTTGATAAATGGATCGCAGACGGCCCCCTTTGCCGATGGCCGTTTCGGTCCAGACCGAAAGTCCTTCCTTCCACCAATTGGGGAGCAGAAGATTGGGCGCGACAATAGTCCCGAAAACCGAGCGCAGGGGTTTCATAACGCCGTGAGCAGGCTCGAAGGACAAAACGTGAGCGAGTTCATGAACCGCTAGCTCCTGCGACCAAACTTCGTATTCCGAAAGTGTGTCGTTAAGATCGGGGACAACGGGAAAGAGCATCATGTAGGGATAGGGAACGCGCGTTGCGAACCCGTTTGAGATATCCGTGCTATCATTGATTACCGCTAGAATTCGGCCCTGGGGGCGAGATTCAAAAATTTCATTAAGAAAAATCCAGCTTTTCTCAAGCTGAGTTGCATACAAATTAGCCAGCTCTTGCTGCTCAGCATAATAAACGATTTCAAAATGTTCCGTGTGCAGAGTTTTCACTCTTTGGTGAGGTGGGATCGGAGAAGCGTGGATATTCAGCGCAAAAAAAGAAAAAATCAGGACCCAAAAAATCACGTACAACCTCAACATACCATTGCATGATGAACTGAAAGCGTGGCAACATCAATGAGGTTTCATTTGAAAAATGAGCAAGGAGGCATCTTCATGATTCGGAAACTTTTCATCATTTCAGCAACGGCACTTTTCATCTTTGGATGTAAAGGTCGTGACAAGTCGACAACTGATTCCGCAAATGCGGGCGGCGCTGGAGCGATGACAGAAACAGCACCCGTCGACTCAACACCTATGAATTTTGATGCTCAAGGTTCTGATAGCGGAAACATCGCGGGACTGGCGACAGTTTACTTTGACTTTGATAAGTCAAACTTAAGCGAAGAATCTCGAAACACTTTGAAGTCGAACGCGGAGTGGATGAAAAAGAATAAGAATGTTCGTGTTCAGATCGAAGGTCACACGGATAGCCGCGGAAGCATCGAGTACAACTTGGCTTTGGGTGAGCGACGCGCCAACGCTGTTGTTTCTTACATGAAGAGCTTGGGAATTCCAGCGAACCGCATGAGCGTTATTTCGTATGGCGAAGAAAAGCCCATCATGTCGGGCGAAAATGAAAACGCATGGGCGAAAAATCGCCGCGGGAATTTTGTTCCTGCTCAGTAATTGAAGAGAGGTTTCGAAAACTGTGACTCGCTTTTGTACAAAACTCTTTCTTATCATGGCCCTTGTCCTGGTGGGAATGTTAGGTTGTCAAACGGGTCCTATGCCTCTGGATGAATACACATTGGCGCGGGCGGCTCTCGATGCGGCCCGCGAAGTTCAAGCTCCCCGCCACGCACCCGGATACTGGCATCAAGCCGAAGAGGCGTATCGTCGAGGACGTGTTTTCTACAAAGATCAACGATGGGACGAGGCACGCCAGGAATTTGTGAAAGCTCGCCAAGCTGCTGAAAAAGCCGAAAATGCGGCTCGACTGACCCGTCAACGAACTGGAGATATTTTATGAGCATTCGAATCGGGCTCCTGATCCCTTGCACTTTCTTTTTCGTCGGGTGTCTTCAAACGCGCTCGGATGTTCGTGAGGGTGAACATCGACAGGTTCTTCAAACTCAAGTTAGCACGCTTCAGAAAAGCACAGCGGATGTCAGCAATCGATTTGAAGAGGTCGAAGAGCAGATTCGCTTCTTAAATGGACGTATCGAAGTGCTTGAAAATAAGCTGGCCTCGGCCCATGCCGAGAACGAACAGCTTCGAAGAATTTCACAAGATGCCGTTCAAAACCAAAATCAACGGTTTCAAGTCTTCCAAGAGGCGCTGTCCAAAATGGACCAAGAGCAAGAGGTTTTGAAAGCCGAATTAGCCAATTTGCGCTCTCAGCAGGCCGAGCAGGCCAAGGTTGTCCCGGCGGCGGCCGCAGCGGCAGCTCCAAAGGCCAATAACGGATACGAACTGGGCGAGCAGCTTTTTGAAAAGAAGGAATTCCGTCAGGCGATCCTTGAATATCAGCGCTATCGAGAAAAGTTTCCGAAGGGAAAAAGCTTTGCGTCAGCTACCTACAAGATCGGGGTGAGCTTTCAGGAGCTTGGACTTCGGGACGAGGCCCGTTCCTTCTACGAGGAAGTGATTTCGAAATTCCCGAAATCTGAAGAGGCCCGCAAGTCGAAAGCGCGATTGCAGAAGTTGAAGTGATCCAAAAAGTTTTGGCCTTTGAAACCAGCTGTGATGATACGTCGGTCTCGATCGTCGATCATTCGGCTAAAGTCTGGGCTCTTGTTTCTTCGACGAAAGATCTGGATCATGAACCTTATGGAGGGATTGTTCCCGAGATCGCGTCTCGGAACCACTCGTCTGCTATTCTTCCTTTGATTGACGAAGCCTTTAAAAAATCACAACTAGGATGGAAAGACATTCAGGGCCTCGTGGTCACGAACCGCCCAGGCCTGATCGGGGCCTTAATCGTAGGTCTTGTCACGACCAAATCATTGGCGCTCTCGAAGAGTCTTCCTTTTGTTGGCGTGAATCACCTGGAAGGCCATCTTCTTGCGCCCTTTCTTCATGATGAGGAGTACTCTCCTGTGTTTGCTTTCGGAGAGCCCTTCCTTGCTCTGGCTATCAGTGGCGGACACACGACCCTGTACAAAGTGACTGGGCTGGGACAATACCAGATTCTGGGAACGACCCAAGATGATGCGGCTGGAGAGGCCTTTGATAAATTTGCGAAGATGGTGGGACTTGGTTTTCCCGGCGGTGTGCGCGTCGATCAGAAGGCGAAATCCGGGGATCCGACCAAGTTTGAGTTTCCTCGAAGCATGATTCACGATGACTCTTTGAACATGAGCTTTTCAGGTCTGAAATCCGCAGCCCAGCGACAGATCGCAAGTCTTGGGCCCGAGGGGGTTCAAGCTCAGTTGGCTGACCTGTGCGCCTCTTTTCAACAAGCCGTTGTTGATGTGCTTCTGGCAAAACTAGAGAAGGCGGCCGATCGTCATCGGATCAAGAGAATCGTTCTCACCGGTGGAGTCAGTGCAAACTCTTGTCTGCGGACCCAAGCGCAGGAACTCGCTCAAAAGAAGAGGTGGACTCTTTCCATTCCGCCCCTTCGCTACTGTACTGACAACGCGGCCATGGTGGGGCTTGCCGGGATTCTCCGTCTTCAGGCTGGCGAACGGCACGATTGGAATTTGGGTCCTTCTCCGCAATCTTGGGACGGAGATTTTCAGAAATGAGCCGGTCTCAAGAAAGACTCAAGGCGATTCTAACGGCCGAGAATCGGGATCCTAAAAAATCCTTAGGCCAGAATTTTCTGATCAGTGACGGTGTCATCGAGAAAGTTATTCGTGCAGCGGAAAGCTTTGAAGTTCAACATCTGCTGGAAATCGGCCCGGGGCCGGGATCTTTGACGTTCGATCTCATTGAGCGCCTGAAACCTCGAGAGCAATCCTTTCGGGTCGTTGAACTGGATCGGGGTTGGGCCGAGTTCTGGAGACAAAAAGGGCTTTCCGTCATTGAGGCCGACGCCTTGAAAATTCCGTGGAAGGACTTCATTCACGAAAAGACAATTCTTGTGAGCAATTTACCGTATCAGATCTCTTCGACACTGGTGATCGATCGCAGTCTCGAAGAAAAGGGGCTCTCGGGAATGGTTCTGATGTTTCAAAAAGAAGTCGCGCAGAAAATTCGCGGAACGCCTAAAAGCGAACTCTATGGTTTTTTGAGCGTGATCGCTCAAAGTTTTTGGAAAATCGAGACCGTTGCGGAAGCGGGCCCGCGAGATTTCTGGCCCCCGCCGAAGGTGGCCTCGCGGGTTTTGAAGTTCGTTCCACAACCGATCGAAGATGCGCCTCGTGACCGTGAAGCTTACCTTGAGTTCGTGAAGATGGCCTTTCAGCAGCGTCGTAAGACTTTGCGGGCAAATTGGGAAGGATATCTGAATCGTCGCCCTGAGGGTTGGAGCCGAGTCCTCACCCAAATCAAGGGTTGGGGTTTTTCAGAAAAACTTCGGGCGGAAGAGCTGGCCCCTTTGCAGTTTCAACTGCTGTTCTCGATCTGGAATCGAAAAGATCGAGTTTGAGGGGCGCAAGATTTTCGAGTACCCCTACTTCTTCATCTCGCAAGAGCCGTCTTTGCAGGCTTCGCCTTGTTTGTGACCTTGGCACTCGCTTTTTTCTTGGCAGCACTTGGGTTTGTCTTTGCAGCAGCCCCGCTTACCGTACATCGCGCAACCGGAAAACGTTAAACTGCTCAGCATCGCGATTGAAATCAAGATGTTTTTCATTTCTTTTCTCCTTTTTGCTTCAAAAAATCTTGTACTTGTTTTTCGACTCGTTTCTGATCGCTCTTGCGAAACCCCTTCGTGATCTGAACCACTTCGCCCTGGGGATTCATCCACACCGTCATCGGTAAAGACGAAATCTGCCACAGTTTTCGAAGGTGTTTTCCCTCGTCATACAGTATAGGGAAGGACGTCTTATTTTGTGATAAAAAATGAAGGGAATCCTTTTTATCGTCGTCCATAGCTAGACCGACGACAAGGAAGCCTTGGTTTTGGTTTTCTTGGTAGAGCCGCTCAAAAAAGGGAAACGAGTCCCGGCAGGGTTTGCACCACGAGGCCCAAAGCTCGAGCAAGACCCATTTGCCCTCGGCCCGAGACAAATCAAATTTGATTTCGGAAAGGGAGGGTCGCCCCGTCAGATCGGAAAGTTTGGCCTTCAAAAGCGGGTCTTCCGCGGCCCCCGCCAGGCGCAAACCCGCACAAATAACAAAAACAAAGGCGACCAGAAGCTTACGCAAGTCCATATAAGGGCGACTTCAGGACAGCGCTGGGGTCCTTGTCAATGAGATTGTCAGAGGATTTGAGCTTTTGCGGGGCCCAAAAACGTCAAACTGTCAAAAACACTACAGGTGAAGCGAGTGATGGGCTGTGGTATTTTTTGGTTGCGTTCTTGTTTATAAAAATGAAAAGGAGTCATTATGCGTATCTCGAAAATGTTCATGACAGTGTTGGCTTTGGTGTTCAGTTCCGCGGCTTGGGCCTCGGGAGAGGCTGAGGGTACGGATATGCCAAAGGCTGCTAACCCGCTTCAGTGTGTTGAGGCGGCTAAGCGGGTCGCAAAAGCCCTCGATGCTGTTAACCAGACTGACTATGCAAGTCGGGAGATTTCAGCAGAATCAACAGTTGAGTATCTGGATTCTGTCCAGGATTACGCCCAGTACATCACGTATAGGTTTGGCGCAGGTGAAAGCTACCTTGAAGTTCAAATGCAGGCGAATGCTTATAAACTTCGAAGTTGCCTTTACCGCTCGTCTGCGATCATCGTGCAAGAGTAACTACGCGACTGTTGGATCCTTATTGTTTGTAGACCAGGCGCTTTCGGTTGCGACAAGCGCCTGATTTTGCTACAAGTCCTTTATGTCGGAAGCTCTTCTCCTGATTCAGGAGAACCGCGAAGCGCGGTTTCATTATGAAATTCTCGATACCATCGAGGCCGGAATGGTCTTGACCGGCAGTGAAGTGAAGAGTCTCCGGGGTAAGAACGTTCGCTTGAAGGATTCCTTTGTTGCCTTCATTCGCGACGAGGCCTTTTTGCAGAATGCTCACATCGCCCCTTACAAGATGGGCGGTTATGCGAATCACGAGCCCGAACGTTTACGAAAACTTCTTTTGCACCGAACGGAAATTGATCGACTTTACGGGTCTGTGCGTGAAAAGGGTCTGACGTGTGTTCCTTTGAAGATCTATTTCAAAAAAGGCCGCGTGAAGGTTCTGATCGGAATTGCCAAAGGAAAGAAGCTTCACGATAAACGCGAGGCTCTTAAGAAACGCGACGTAGATCAGGCTTTACGTCAGTCATTAAAGAAGTCACGTTAAGCGGCTCGAGATTCAGCCGGCTTCGCTTCTGGTTGATCAGCTCGATCCAAATGTGCACAGTTTCTTTTTCACGGGGATCCAGCCGCATCCGCAGCATCATTTCCAGTTCTTGCTCGGTTAACGACTTCAACATGTGAAGAAGGTAATCGTAGGTCATCGAGAGATCTTTAAAATCCGCGGACTCGGAAAATCGAAAGTGAGTTTGCTCCCAGCGTCCCGAAACAAGTTGGCGCATATGGCGCTCCATTTCGACCAGGGGCTCGATCAAGTGGGACGTCATTCTGACAGAAATGCGGTAGGCGCAAAAGCTCGTGGCGGCAAGACTCAAGACTAAGAGAATCATCAGCCACTGGGATTCGCGCTCGATGTGACGGACTAAGCTGGGTTGAACATCGAAAGCCAGAGTCTTGAAGAGCTGATAGTTTTCTTGGGTAAAATAGAAGGCCGTCACCACGAACAAACACGTTGAGAAAAACAAAGAGCCCGTCAAAAGCGTCACGTAGCGAGTTTGAAATCGCTTGTGCAGGTGCAAGGCGCTCGACTTGGAAAAAGAGCGGCTTGTTTTATGGTTTGGACTTTTGAAAATCATACCTTTTCTTCTCGGTCGAAACTCGAGTATGATCGAGTCAAGAGAGGGTCTTTCTATGAAATTTCAATTCGACGACTTGGCGAAGGTCGGGTTTGTGATGGGGCTGTTTTTGACAACCTCAGCCTGCGCCTCGGGGACCAAAGAGGAAAGCTCGGTGGATAAACCTTTGGTCGAGACGCAATACCGATTGCAAGAGGATCGCTCGGCTTTTGACAAACTTCGCGAAGAGGTGCCAGCGCCCACTCGAGACGAGAATGACGAAGTGGCTTTCTTCGAAAAACTCTTCCAGAATCCCTCAAAAAATCCCTCGGAAATTCGTGGACAGTTTAACAAGGCGTTGAGTCGTCGGCGTGACCGATTTCAGAAAGATCTTTTGAAGCGCCGAGAAGCCTTTGTCCGGCAGGAACGCAAAGATCGAGAAGCTGCGACAAAACAGTTTGAGAAGGAACGTCAAGAATTTAAAGCTCGCAAAGCTGACAAAGATCAAACGAAGGAGTTTTTTAACAGCTTGGATCAAAAGCGTAAAGACTTCTACGCGAACCAAAAAGAGAAGCGCGATGAGTTCGAGGCGCAAGTCCGAGATGATCGCAAAAATTTCGAGGACTACGTTCGGGAAAAACAAAGCGAATTCAATGCGAAGCTCAAGGAATTCTCCGACAAGCAAAGGGACCTCAAAAAGGAAACGAAGCCGACTAACTGATTGAAGTTGACTTCATTTTTCCTCGCATCCTAGCATGGGGGCATCAAAACGAACCGCAGAACCGAAAGGTGTGCCCTATGAAATCCGCTCTCGTCTTTCTCCTGCTTTTTTGTGGCCTTGTGACCTCAGCCTTCGGACATGAGCTGTCGGGAACGTGGCGAGGCCCGGGACTTTGGATTCCGAACTCGCAAGTGAAAGCCGTCGAGACGGACACGGAACTCAAAGTCGCTTTGACTTCGTCTGAACTTAAGATTGAAGAATGTTGGGATTATCGATCACTCGATTCGCAGCTCCAGACCCGCTGTGAGCTCAGCGAGTACGAAATCCGCGATGAAAAAATCTACCTGGATGGTCAGCGCGTGGGCGATGTCTACCCCTTTCAGATTTTGGTCTTCGTCGGCCGCTCTCAAGTTTCAGAGCAGATCTCTTTGAAAATTTCAGGTCCCGAAAAGATTCGCTACCGTTACACGTATGTGAATCAAGATGGAGAGGCCGACACACGCTCGGCTGAGCTTAAGCGACCGCAAAAGGTGTCGGTGTGGTAGATTCAAATTCGGGGGTCGTTCTCTTCTTTGATGGAGTCTGCGGACTTTGTAGTGCGGCTGTCGATTTTGTCATGGCAAGGGATCGTAGAGCTCAGTTTCATTTCTCCCCCTTACAAAGTGATTATGCGAAAACCCACTTGGAACCCGCTCTTTACGAATCCCTTGGTACTCTTGTCTTGAGGGTTGATGGGCAGGTGCTGACGAAGTCTGATGCCGTGATCAAGATTGCAGAGTTGCTTGGGGGCGTTTGGCGAATCGCGATTCTTGGGCGTCTTTTTCCTCGAGCTGTTCGGGATGCTCTTTATGATTTTGTCGCGCGCCACCGGTATCGCTGGTTCGGAAAAAAGGAAACCTGTCGACTGCCGACGCCCGAGGAGCGAGCCCGTTTCTATCTTTGAGGAAGAAAATGAACACATCCGTCGAAATTTTTCTCTACTTTTTGAAATTGGGATTTACCGGCTTCGGAGGCCCTGTGGCCCTGGCGGCCATGATGCAAAAGGAACTGGTGGAGGAAAAAGGTTGGGTTTCCCGAGCCGACTTCGACGGCGCTTTTCCTTTGATTAAAGCGATGCCTGGAGCCCTGGCCGTTCAGACGTGTTCCTACTTGAGCTATCGTCGAGGGGGCGCTCTGGGAGCCTTTTGGGGCTGTGTCGGTTTGCTGTCTCCCGCCTCGGCCATGATGGTGATTCTTGCGATCCTTTCGCCCAAACTTTTTCAGCTGGAGGGTGTGAAGCCCGTGCTTCTAGGTTTTCAGGCTGGCGCGATGGCGCTTATCGCCCTTGCCTGTCTTCAGTTGGCGCGTCCGTATCAAACTCAGAAAATCTGGTGGACTCTTGTAATCGCCACCTTCTCTCTGTCGTGTGTGGGGGTGCCAGAGCCTGTTCTGATCTTTGGATTTGGGGCGCTGAATATTCTTCTTTCAAAAAAACTCTCGTCTTCACACCGAGTCTTGATTTCGGCGCCTCTGCTTGAGTTGGTCGGAATCTGTTTTTTGGCGGGGGCCTTTGTCTTTGGAACGGGTCTGGCCGCCATTCCGTGGCTTGAGAAAAAGCTCGTGGTTGATCACCAATGGATCAGTCAAACCGAGTTCCTGCAGGCTGTGGCCTTTGGGCAAATCACGCCGGGCCCTGTTCTTGTGACGACCACATATATCGGCTATAAAATTGGCGGCCTGACAGCGGCCGTGCTAGCCACGATCGCAATCTACTTGCCTGGTTATATCAACATGACCACGTGGTTTCCACGAGTCGTCGATCGCTTAGCACAAAAGAGTTGGATTCGAGATTTTTCTGAAGGAGCTTTAGCCGCCGTGGTCGGGACCCTTTGTTATGTTCTGCTTCGCTACTTGCCAACGCTCGAGGTCA
>JBKDHV010000088.1:0-20706 GCA_046336915.1 Bdellovibrionales bacterium | reverse complement strand
AGCGTGGACTTTCCAGAGCCGCTAACCCCTGTGACCACTACCAGACGATTCAGCGGAAAGACCACCTCGATATTCTTCAGATTGTGGCCTCGGGCGCCTTTCAGAGTCAGCTTGTACTTGTAATTGCCTAGGTCCACTGGGCGAGGCTCGACAAGACGTCGCGCTTGACGACCCGGGCGAACGTAAGGGGCTGTGACAGAAGATGACGACTTGTAGAATTGATCTCGTTCTCCGGCAAAGATAACTTCTCCGCCAAGAGAACCGGATCCAGGTCCCATTTCAATCACGTGTTCGCTACTCTGAATCACGTCGTGGTCATGTTCGACGACAACCAGGGTGTTTCCAAGCTCTTTGAGCTCTTTTAAAATACTAATCAAGCGATCATTATCTCGAGGATGCAGGCCCACCGTCGGTTCATCCAAAACATACAGGGATTGCGACAGTCCCATGCCCAGCTGATTTGCTAGAATCAAGCGCTGATACTCACCGCCAGAAAGAGTTCGCGTTTCGCGATCCAAGGTTAAGTAATGGACTCCCACGCGCAGAAGAAAATTCAAGCGCGCGCGAATCTGTTTTAAAACTTCGGGAATGATTTCTTCTTGATGTTTTGAAAGTTCAAGCTTTTCAAACCAACTTTGCAGATTGTCAATGGTCATTTCGGTAAGATCATGAATGTTCTTTCCACCGACAAGGATGTGATCGACTTCTGGCCGCAAACGCGAGCCCTTGCAGTTGGGGCAAAGGAAAGCACTGCGATAGCGAGCAATGAACACGCGAACGTGCATCTTGTACTTGATTTGATCCAAGTACTCGAACAAACCCCTCACACCCCAAAAATCTTTCGTTCCATTCCAAAGAAGCTTTCGGTGTTCTTCTGGAAGATCCTTCCAAGGGGTGCTCAAACTGATTTTCTGCTTCTTGCAAAAGGCAAAAAGTTGCTTTTTATCGGATTCGGCCGATGGCATCGTGAAGGGGTGAAGGGCTCCTTGCTGCAAGCTAAGATTGGGATTAGGAACCACTTTTTCTTCCGAGATATCCAAAATATTTCCGAAACCCTTACAAGTGGGGCAAGCCCCCAAGGGGGAGTTAAAGCTAAACAACCGTGAGCTGATCGGAGGAGGATTCCATCCACACTCAGGACAAGCGGGCTCTTCGCTTAGCGGGATCATTTCGTTCGTGGACAGAAGTAAGTGACACTTCCGAACGGTCGTTGTCGTATTGTACTTCAGGCTCGCTTCGTAGGCCTGTTGAACGGAATCGGCCAAGCGTCCGCGATCTTCCGAGCTGAAAGCCATTCGGTCGATGACAAGATAGAAAGTTTCTGTCGGCAGCCCCTTTTTCAAAATCGTGGGATCGCTAATCTCAAGAAACTCTCCACTGAAGGGAGATTCTTTTGATTTCTTCTTTTTCTTTTCAGGAACCCAGATTCTTAAGTAACCGTCTTGAAGCAGAAGTGAATGAAGTTTTTTTCCTTCTGCCAGCCGCCCCTTTTCGGGGATTTCGACAAGAAAAGTCCCGCGCTGGCCGGCATATTTTTGAAGGATTCTCTCTGTTGCCTCGCTGACACTTTGTCGTTCTGCGGGAAGTTTATGTTGCGGGCAGTGAGGAGTTCCGATCTTTTCAAAGAATAGGCGCAAGTAATCGACAAGTTCTGTTGTCGTTCCCACCGTCGAGCGACTGCTTTTTACGGTGTTCTTTTGTTCAATCGAAATGCTAGGGGGAATATTCTGAATTCCTTCGATATCGGGCTTAGGGGCCTTGTTCAAGAATTGCCGAGCATAGTTCGACATGCTTTCGATAAAGCGGCGCTGCCCCTCTGCAAACAAAGTCTCAAAGGCCAAAGAACTTTTACCCGAACCCGACGGACCACAGACCACGGTGAAAGATCCCAAAGGAATCTTCACCTCGATGTTCTTCAGATTATTTTGTTTAACACCCCAAAGGTGAATGTCTTTCATAAGCCCCTTGAATTTCGATACGAAATCCTGAAGGAGAAAGCGTCAGACCTTTTAGAAGTCTTGTTTCAGGAAATCGCTATTTTCTTGCTCTTTGTTCGAGCTGGTCGTCGGTTCGGTTCCTTCCAAGTAAGCTTGCTTCGCAACCTTCTTCGAGTCGGCACTTGCTAGCTTTCCTGTTTCCCCATCAATATTGGCAAACACTATACCCTCGGGGACTGGCAAAGTCATCTGCGGAAGGTTATCGTGGGCCACTTTCATATAATCGACCCAAATCGGCAAAGCGGATCGGCCGCCGACTTCTCCGCGGCCCAGACTGCGTTCCTTATCGAATCCCACCCAGACACCCGTAGAAATTTGCGCTGAATAACCAATGAACCACGCGTCAAAGTAGCCGTTGGTGGTGCCGGTTTTTCCTGCCACTTCGCGACCCAAAGCGCGAGCGCGAGCCCCGGTTCCATTCGGATCTTCAATGACACCCTTCAGAAGACTTGTCGTAATGTAAGCCGTTTGAGGTCGAATCAGCTGATCGGGATCTTCAAAAGATAAAAGGGGCTCAGGTTTTTTCTTCGAAGTTTCTTCAACGCTGGAGGCCTTTTCGATTTCGCCGCCTGGCTGTGGATTCGTAGCAAGATTCACAAAGGCCAGTCGCTTCTCTTCGAACTCTTGCTCAAGGGGTTGAATCTCTTTTTCAAAGCGAATGTCCAGCGACACATCCTCAAGCAAAATACGCCCCTCAGCGTCTTTCACTTTTTTGATCACGATGGGACGAATCCGCTTTCCTAAGCGACCAAACTGAGAGAAGACTTTTGTCATCTCGTACAAAGTCACAGAGCTTGAACCCAGCGCCAACGTGAAGTCCATGTTCAGAGGACTAAAGATACCCAAGCGTCGCGCATACTGAGACGCCCACGGAACGCCGATGTCCTCGATGATTTTCACAGTGGGAATATTCAGGGACTGAACCAGGGCGTTTCGAAAAATGATTTCTCCACTGTACTCGCGCCCGTGATTCGAAGGTTTCCAAACTTTTGTCTCTTCCTGGCCCTCTTCATCTTTTTCCTTTTCTTCATATACGATGGGCACATCCATCACGGGAGTTGAAGGGGTATAGCCCTTGTCCAAGGCCGCTGCATAGACGATGGTTTTGAAGGAAGATCCTGTTTGCCGTGCGGCCTGAAGCGCGCGATTAAATTCGTTTCGCTTGAAATCATAACCGCCCACAAGAGCAAGTGTCTCTTGCGTGTTCTGATCGAAGGATACCAAGGCCCCTTCGACCAGGGGCTCTTGATCGAGTTCTACAGAAACAAATCGACCCATATCGAACTTCGGCGCAGTCGCCTTTGTTTTCGAATCCGTCCAGCGAGGAAAAGCAATCTTATCCGAAGTCAAAGTCACGCTGATGATATCGCCGACTTTCAAAGCCTCTGAGGGCTTCTTAATTTCGGCATTTTCGGCCTTAACTGTGGGATCAGGCTTACGCGCCCACTTCATTGTATCGATGTCGATCAGGCCTTCCGCTCCGGGCAAAAGAACGTGGGCGTAACCGAAATTGTCATTGATCTCGCGAACGATTCCCAAGTAGTTATCGCCGATCTTCATATAGCTTGGAATCTTCGATTCCTTCTTGGCAGCTTTCGGATCGTGGGCTTCGACCACTTCGGCAAACTGCCCATCGGGCAGGATGGTGCGCTCGGGGTTGGCAAGCAAGATGAGTTTTCGTTTTTCTTTATCAAGAAGTTGAGCCATCTCTTGCTCGGTCGTCACAGTTCGTTCGGGTCCTCGGAAGCCCTGGCGCTTGTCGAGGTCTTTGAGGCCTTTCACAAGAGACTGCTGAGCCGCTTCTTGCTTTTCCAGATCCATCGCCAACTGAATCGTGATGCCTTCGTCAAGAACGGTTTTCTCCCCAAGTTTATCCACAAGAATTTGGCGGACCGTTTCAAGATAGAAGGGGGCGACTTCTTGGTACTTCTCGCGAACAAAGACCGCGACCGGGGTCTCGGCAGCTTTTTCGGCTTGATCCTTTGTGATGGCTCCAATGCTAGCCATTCGTTTCAAAACGTAGCGCTGACGCTCTTTCGCCCGCTGGGGGTTCGACACGGGAGAGTAGCGGCTGGGCGCCTGGGGAAGACCAGCAAGGATCGCGGCTTCTTCGAGGGTGATATTTTCTACGGATTTTCGAAAGTAAGTTTGCGACGCGTTTTGAACTCCGTAAGCTCCATGGCCGAAGTAGATTTGATTCAAGTATAGGTACAAGATCTCTTCCTTTTTCAGGTTCTTTTCCATTTCGGTGGCCAGCAGGGCCTCGCGAAACTTTCGAAGAAGAGTTTTTTCTGGTGTCAGGAGCAATGTTTTTGCAACCTGCTGTGTGATGGTCGAGCCCCCTTGCACCGAGTGGCCCGCGCGGATATTGGCGAGGGCGGCTCGGAAAATCGCGCCGTAGTTAATTCCCTCATGTTCGAAGAACTGATCATCTTCAGCGGCCAAAAAAGCGTCAATCAGGTGCTTCGGAAGTTTTTCATAGGGGACAAGAGTGCGACGCTCGCGAAAGAACTCGCCCACTTTTTTCCCATTTCGATCCAGAACGGGAGAAACAAGCAAAGGTTTATAGTCCGCCACGGTGATGATTTCTGGAAGACCACCTTTGATCACGCGAAACGCAAACAAAGCCGTTACAATTCCGAGGAAAAATAAGGAACCGAGCACGATGAAAATCTTTTTCGCCATAGGACTCCCAGTCTCAGGCAAAAAGAATAGCAGAACCCCACCAAACCGTCACGACAATGTCTCGACGAAGGTGGGGGTCAAGAAATAGAGCCGTCAACTTGGAGTCGGCAACGAATTCTTTGGGTTCCTATTGAGTCGTTTGCTGCTTCTCGCGCCGCTTTTGGCGAACTTTTTCAAGCTTTTGTTTAGCTTCGGCATCATCAGACGCATCGGGAGCCCCCTGGCATCGTGCATCTCTCATATCTTGGTGAATCTTAGCAAGCCTCTCATATTGCTCAATCGCCTCATCAATTTCTGCCTCGGAAACTTCGCCGCGGCCATTATGAAATCCAGTCAGCTGCTGATGTAGGCGGTGGCGACGTTGTTTTAGGCGGGCCTCTTCTAGCTGTTGATTCTGCTGCGACTGTTGAATTTGCTGCGCCAGAAGCAGGTCCTTTTGTAGCATCTGCTGTTGGGCCTTCGAAAGATTTTCTTGGTTTCTTTGAATCCAATCATTGTAGGCTTGAACCTGCTGTTTCATACTTTCAACGAGGTCAGAAATGTTCGCTTCAAGATCGCTAATGACTTTCGCCATTTCGACCTGACTGTTTGCATTGTTTCGAATGATTTCCGCACGAACTTCTAGTTGAGATTTATAACAGTCGTCATACGCTGCTTGTAAATCGTTACGTTTCGCAGAGCCACGTTGAGTAGCTGCACCAAGGGATCCACGCCGTGGACCTCCGGGCGTCAGGGCATAACGCTCCTTCTTGTATTTCTCGACGCCAATCAGACAAGTTCTTTGAATCGCAGATTCATTCTGCACATTAGCCTTCAAGAGAGCTTTCTTAAGTTCCAGATCAGCTTTGTCCGCCTGCTGGCGGGCACGAAGCAGTTCCGTTTGTCGCTGCCGAATGTCTTGTTGAATCTTGGTTTGATTCTCCTGAATCTTCTGTCTTTCTTCAGCGTCTTTAGTCTTGGACTCAGCCATGAGCTCTTCTAGTTTTTCCTGAAGTTCGACGCGCTTCTTTTCTAAATCAGCCACCTTTTCCATCGACTTTTTGACGCTGTCATTCATGTCCTTTTCGACATCGTCAATTTTTCTGTCAAAGTCCTCGATCTTGCGGTCAAAGTCCTTAGCTTCATCTTTAAAGCTATTCTTGGTCCCTCGGAGATCGCAAGTCTTTCGTGGGCTGCTGGGCGGGGTTTCACCGGCGAAGGCATAGACACCAGCCTCGAGCGCCCGAGGAAAGCTGTCCGACTCATCAGGACCCTCATCGGCCAGGTAACAGTTGATCGCCCGTTGTTGTGCTTGAACGGGAAACTTCGGAGTGATCTCATTTCTCTGGGCTGTGAGCTCTTTGCAATCGGAGCTTCGTCTATTTCTGCATTCGTTAATTAGACCCTGGAGGGCTGTCTTTTGTTGCCTTTTTCTGTCCAGGCGTGCGGTGTTTGAGTTTTGATTCGGATCTACTGCACCCAATTCATCATTAATCTTTTTTATCTCATTTTGCCACTTTGCAACTTCTTTCCTACAGTCGTCGTCATCCGCGCTATTAGACGTTGCAGATGAGCCACTTGCGGTGTTTGATGGAGCGCTGGTTCGCGGAGAGCTTTGCGTCCCAGGCGTGCTTGCCTGCCCCCAAGCCATGTCAAAACCAAATAGGACAGCTGTCAAAATCGTATACTGTAGGATTGAATTCATCGCGAATCCCCCCGTCATCTGTTATCAAAGCAAATGCAGTACCAGGATCGGCTTTTTCAGAGACAAACTGATGTCTCACTTTGAGAAAGCCGTGAAAGAACCCTACTTCAGCCAGTCCTTCATCAAGACCTTAATCTGAGTTTGATAGGGAACTCCTAGAACCTGGGATTTTTGTTTGAATGCCTCAAGTAACGGTTCGGGGACCTTCATACTGATCAGCTTCGACTTGCCTAATTCCTTTTTTTCTTCGAGCTGCTGATAAAATCGCAGGTTCTCAAGTCGCTGCAGCAAAAAGCTGGATTCCACATTCTTCACATGGGGCGTTTCGGACTCGACTTTAAGGCCTAGCTCTTTGAGGTCCTCAAACTTCAAGTAACGAAAGGAAAATCCCTTCAACGAAATCGTAAGAGGTTGAAAATAAGAAGGATCCACTCCCAATCGGATCAGCACGCGCTCTGTTTTCGTCTTGGGATTCTGAAAGATCCAATGCTTCAAATTCTTCTGCTTTTGGTAGGATTCAAGAAAATGAAAAAGCTCTTCTGCCCCAACGGGCAGGGTGTTTTCGAAGCCTAATTTCAACAGCGCCTTTTCAACTTTTTTAAATTGCTCGAGTGTCTGCGGAAGCAAGACTTCGATTGTGGGATCATCCACAAGGACCCCGTTTAAATTTGCGGCCAGCGGGCCCGAAAAAAGATAATCCACTTTAAAGGCTTGAAAAGCTTCGATGATTTTCAGTGTGACCATAGGTCGAGGATAGACCGGTCTATACACCCAAGTCTAAGCGGCCTACAAAATATGGACCTAGGTCTTAGGGGGCTGTTGCGGTGGCTTCGGATTTTCAAGAGTCGTAAATGGACGAAGTCGATTGAAGGCCTTTACAAGCAAAAAGACGGCAAACGCAATGATCATGAAGGTGATCACGGTGTTCAAAAAGTGACCGATGTTAATCGAAACAAGGGCCTTGCCATCTTCTGCGCGCTTTAAAGGAATCACAAGGTTCTTGAAATCCACACCACCGACTAACAAGCCAATCGGAGGCATGATTACGTCCGCGACCAAGGAAGTCACAATCTTTCCGAACTCGGCCCCGATGATAATTCCCACAGCCATATCCAGAACGTTTCCTTTGACGGCAAAATCACGAAACTCCTTTAAAATCTCCATTGAAATCCTCCTTCACAAGACCGCCGAACTTCGCTAAATTAGCAGGCTATGCAATCAAGAAGGACGGGCTTGGTAAAGGCACAGGAAGTCAACTCGACGATCTGTTGTTTTCAGGCCGCCCAAGCACGAGAAGGAAAGATCCGCGAACCATGGTCAAGGGACTGAATACAGATTTTTTTATGGATGGAAAGCCCTACCATCTTCAAACCGAGGACTGGGGAGCTCAGAATCCCTACCTCGTCACTCAGCTTTACTGCCAAGGGGCTGTTGTGAAAACCTTGAAGCGGTCTTACATGGATATCTTTGGAACTGTTCGGATTTCTCCCGAGGTTGTGAAGGTCGCTTTGAAACACCAGCACGAAGGCTTCGCGAAGGAGTTTCTTTCGAGAGCTCAAAACGTCAACCGCTAGACGCCTGCTGTTTCCCTGAAAATTCTCGAAAATTGGACAAAGGTCTTCTACTTTGCAAAGAGAAGTCTTTCTAAACTTAAGGGATGATCGAGCTCTCGCACGTCTACAAGAGTTACCCGGGTCCTGTTCATGCTCTTCGGAATGTGGATCTTTCCATTCGCCAAGGGGAATTCATATTTCTTACGGGCCCCAGTGGGGCCGGCAAGACCACCTTGTTTCGTCTGCTTGCAGGCTTCGATCAGGTCAGCTCGGGGCAAATCCAGGTTGTGGGCTTTCAGCTCTCCCAACTGAAATCCTCGCAGACTCCGTTCTTCAGACGAAAACTGGGAGTCGTTTTTCAGGACTTCAAACTGATGAAAGAAAAATCAGCCCTTGAAAACGTAGCGCTACCCCTCGTGATTCAAGGTGAGGATTCCAAAAACGCCCACGCCAAAGCTTTCGAGATTCTGAAAAAGGTGGGGCTCGAAGATCGAGCGCAGTTTCATCCCGAATCGCTTTCCGGCGGTGAGCAGCAACGAATCGCCATCGCACGGGCCATTGTTCATGAGCCTGACCTGATTCTTGCCGATGAGCCCACAGGAAATCTAGATTCCGAGCGAAGCGAAGAGATCATGAACCTTCTGGAAAGCTGCGCGCAGTCCGGGATCACCGTTCTTGTAACAACCCATGATCTCGAGATGATTCGCCGTCGAAAGCAGAGAATCATTTCCATCCGACACGGAGAAATTGTAAAAGATGGCCGCGCCTAAGAAAAAAGCCCTTTGGTTGACGACCTATTTGATTCTGACGGCCAGTCTGTCACTCGTCGGGTTACTTTTTGTACTTGTGAAATCGGCTCACTTGGCCGCTCTCGATTCTCAGAAGAACTTGAAACTGGAAATCTTCTTCAAACAGGACTTATCGAATGAAGACGAGCTCAAGTGGGTGTCCGAGGTTCAGGGGCGCGAAGAGGTTTTAAGAACTCAAGTGGTCTCGCAAGAGCAAGCTCAAATCGACTTTAAAGACCTGATGAAAAACGAATGGGGATCTCTTGTTGAAGAGGCCTCGTTACTAGGGCGCTTGCCGGCTTCGGTCGTGGTCGAGTTTCAGAAGGATCTGTCTGCGATGACTCGGCAAAGAATTGCGGAAGAAATTCAAGCCTCGGCCGCGCAGTTTCAGTCCTTTGATGGATCACTTTATCAGAAAGATTGGTCGCAATGGTTTGCTGATTACGCGATTTTCTTTCAACGGGCGGCCTGGGCCTTCGGCGGACTGATGTTCGTGATCCTCTTTTTCCTGATTTCAAATCTCATTCGTTCTCAAGTTTTAAGTCGTTCCGAAGAGATCGAAATTCTTTCTTTCCTTGGGGCCACACATTGGCAGATTCAAAAGCCCTTCGTGCTCCAAGCGATGGCCCTGGTCTCGCTTTCGGCCTTAAGCACCTATGCCCTTTTGATTTATTTGCTGCACCTGTCGAAGGTCCAGGTTTCCCAACTGACGACTCTCCTATCGCCCGACTTGTTGCAGGGTCCAAGCCCAGCGGAATTCGCAATTCTTCTTTCGATCGTGGTGGCTCTTGCAGCATTTGCGGCTCGACTTTGTGTTCAGGAAAGAATTCAGTCGTGAAAATCCGCACTTGGATTCTGATCTCTTGCATTTTCCCCGCAGTCGCGATCGCGAATCCCTCAATTCGAGAAAAGCTTAGCGAGCTTCACGAATTAAGGGTTCAGCTTCGAAAGGCAGTTTTTGAAAAGTCGAGAATCAAGGATGAACTTTCGCGACTGCAAATCGAAATGGATCGACAAAAAGAGCGGATGCAGTCTTTGAAAGTTGAAAACCAAAATCTGCAAGAAAGAATCCTGAATCGGGTCTCGGCCCTTTACAAAATTCATCGACTTCAACCCCAGGGGGCTCTTTTTCAGCTTCTTGGCTCTCATCAATTTTTGAAGAAGTCGTTTTATCTGAACTATCTGAATCAGCAGGACGAAAGACTTATCCAGACCTATCGGGATCAGCAGAAGACACTCGGCCGCGAGCAGAAGCAGTATCAGAAGCGCCTGGCGTACTTTGAAAAAATAAAAACATCGGCTCAAGAGAAGCATCAGATTTTGGTGAAGCAAGAAGCCAAACAGCGAGAGCTCATTCGCCTGATTCGTCAGGATCTGCAAACCGAAGGCGCTTCCTCAGAGAAGACCCCAAGCGCGACGAAGGTCGAGACTGACTTCTTCTCGGAAAAGCGCGGCCGACTGCGTGCCCCTGTTCCCGCCGCCATGAACAGTCGCTTCGGATTGCGACGAGATCCCAAGACCGATCTTCAACATCTTGAAACCGGCGTCTACTTTTCAGTGA
Source organism: Bdellovibrionales bacterium (assembly GCA_046336915.1). GTDB lineage: Bacteria > Bdellovibrionota > Bdellovibrionia > Bdellovibrionales > Bdellovibrionaceae. Next base: position 10,438 of record JBKDHV010000088.1, on the reverse strand, counting down.
CCGAGAAGGATCCGATCCAAAGTGTCGCTTCAGGCGAGGTCGTTTACTTGGAAGAGATTCCGGGCTGGGGTCTCACGTTAATTCTCGACCATGGAGAATTCTTTTACACAGTCTATAGCCACCTGAAAAACCCAAGCGTTCGGCTAGGAGAAAGGGTGGTCGAGAACCAAAGACTGGCCCTCGTTGAGAGTTCACCATACCATAAAGAGAGCCGGCTTTATTTTGAGATCCGTCAGTTCTCAGAGCCGCAAGATCCATACGAATGGATTGAAAGGGGAGATCTGTGAAGATCATGAAAAAGACCGCGAAAGCACTTTTTGCGACAATGGCCGTCGTTGCGGTCCTCGCCCTCGTCGCCGAATCTCGGGTTGTCGTTGGGGCTTGGGCTCAAGATCGCTATGCAGATCTTCAAAATTTCGCAAAAGTTCTGAATTTGATTCAGCAGTACTATGTCGAAGAAGTTGATACACGAAAGCTCATCTACGGGGCGATCAAAGGCATGTTACGTGAGCTTGATCCTCATACAAACTTTATGCCCCCTGAAATGTTCAAAGAGTTCGAAAACGAAACCACCGGAGAATTCGGCGGACTTGGAATCGAAATTTCCGTTCAAAATGGAATTCTCACCGTCATTTCGCCGATCGAAGATACACCCGCCTACAAAGCCGGAATTAAAGCTGGCGATAAGATCGTCGCCATCGATGGCCAATCCACAAAGGGTATGAGCCTTGCCGAAGCCTCGCAGTTTCTACGAGGAAAACGAGGTTCGAAGGTTGTCCTCAAGATCGTGCGCGAGGGAAGTGATGATCCTCAAGATGTCGGAATCGTTCGCGGAAGTGTAAAGATCAAATCCGTCAAGTACACTGACCTCGAAGATGGGTACGCCTACGTGAAGATTACAAGCTTTATCGAAAACACGGCTCGAGATCTTGAGCGCGCGATTGATGAGCACATTGAAAAGAACAAGCGCATGGATGGTTTGCTGATCGATCTTCGAAAAAATCCGGGCGGGCTTTTGGATCAGGCGATCAAGATGAGTGATATGTTCCTGAAAGAGGGCGTTATCGTGAGCACCATGGGGCGCGGCGGTCGTGACAAAGAGGTTGTTTCAGCTAGCCGAAAAGGAAAGCGCACGGATTTCCCAGTGGTCATTCTTGTCGATCAGTACTCAGCAAGTGCCAGCGAAATTGTGTCCGGAGCTTTGCAGGATAACAAACGCGCCCTCATCGTAGGTGAGCGCACCTTCGGTAAAGGATCTGTTCAATCCATTGTAAAATTACAAGACGGCAGCGGACTGAAGCTTACGGTTGCCCGTTACTACACACCGAAAGGGGTCAGCATTCAGGCGGAAGGAATCAAGCCTGATATTGAAATCGAAGAAATCGATGCCGAAGCTTTCGCAAAATCTGTGGTGAAAAACAAAGGAACTCGCGAAAAAGATATTCAGGGTCATCTGAAGGGCGACAAGGAAAAAAGCGCCGAATCAAAACTGATCAAGAAAACAGATGATCCCGTCGCTTGGTGGAAGGATTATGGCTCGAAACAGCAAGAGTCCTCAGCGAAAGAAAAGCTCTTCAAAACGGATTACCAGGCGTATCAAGCCTATAACTATTTGAAGGCCTGGAAGACACTTCGCTCCATATCGCAGTGAGTTCATTGTCCGCGTAGCATCTTTCGTCTAGTCTTGGCGACATGTGGAAACACGTGTTCGCATTTCTTCTGATGGTCGGGCCGACCTGGGCCAACTTCTCGCGCGGGAATGCGTTTGATTATGTGAACCTTGTCGGTCGACTTACCATCAGCTGCACCAACCAAAGAACGGTGGTCGATTGTCGCGAAACGTTCATGGAACCTTGGCCCTATGATTTTTTTGTAGGACCCCAAGTTCCACGCGCTCACACTGTTGAGCTAAGAGCTCAAACAAGTGCCGAAGCTCAGGTCGCAACAGCCAGTTACAATGGGGCCACGGGGCGATCCGGAGAATTTAATCTTGGGATTTATTCAATTCTTTCAAAGCCTTTGCTTCGTCCTGGACGCAATACAATTCGCTACACCATCTTTGATCGCAACAACGGTCTTTTGGATCAAGGGCAATTCGTGGCGAACGTCGGACGACTTCCCACACGCTCCTGTCCTGCTCGAGAAACAAGCTCGGTCAACGACGAGGACTGCGAGCACACCTATTCAATTTGTCAGCAGTATTTTAAGGCTGTGAATTACTGTCGATAAGAGAGCGCCCCGAAAAGGGCGCCCATCAAAAGGATTACACTTCTTTAATCTTGGCGCTTTTTGTGAGGAAATCGATCACTTTTTCTTCTGTCAAAGAGTAAGTCAGACGGCTTAACTGTTCAGGCTGGCCGTAGAATTCTTCGATGCGCTTCAGTTCAATTCCCGTCTGAGCTGCGTACTCTTCAAACTTCTTCGTCACATCTTCTTGAGTCGCCGCCAGATTGTGCTTTCGTGCGATCGCATCGATCAAGAAGCTTGTTTGAATCATTTCTTTCGCAGTGGCTGCAAAATCATGATCCCACTTCTGGATGTACTGCTTGTAATCTTCTTCCGTCATTCCTTGACCCTGCATTCGCTTCTGGAAATCTTCGATCAAGGCTTGCTTCTGTTCTTCCATCAGTCGTGGGGGAACATCAAAAGCGTTTTCAGCCACAAGCTTCTTTAACAAAGTATTTTTGAAAGTCTCGTCGGCTTTTTTCTGATCGCTTTCTTGAATGTCTTTACGAATAGTCTCACGCAAAGTCGCAAGATCCTGGTCTCCGCCAATAGACTTAATGAACTCGTCGTTCAATTCGGGCAGGCTCTTTTTCTTTAGGCTCTTCAAAGTGACTTTGAATTCAACGGGTTTCCCCGCGAGTTCCTGAGAGTGGTAAGGGCTTGGAAATTTCAAGTTCAAAGTCTTCTGAGCCCCGACCGTCAGTCCCACAACGCCATCTTCAACACCTTCGATGAACTGTTTTGCGCCCAGTTCAAGAGCATGGTCAGTGCCCTGACCGCCCTCGAGGGGTTTTCCGTCAACAAAGCCTTCGAAATCGATCATCGCAACGTCGCCCTGTTGAGCGGGTCGGCTTTCAAGAACATCGACCATCGTGGCGCGCTGAGCGCGAAGGTTTTCAAGAACCGCATCGACTCGAGATTCGTCGAATTGAGTTTTTGCTCGCTCGACTTCAAGACCTTCGTACTTCTTCAAAGTGATTTCAGGTCGAACGTCAAAGGCCGCAGAGAATTTAAAATCAAAGCCTTCCATCGGATCTTGAAATTCAAATTCCGGGTTTCCGATGGGCTCTAACTTATGAGCCATCAGGGCTTGAGCATAATGATTCTGGATCAGGTCTTGGACCACATCCATCTTAACTCGATCGCCATACACAGAACGAATCGTTGCAATTGGAGCCTTTCCTTTTCGAAAGCCCTTCAGCTCGACGTTCTTCTGGATGTTCGTGAAGTGCTTTTGAAAGGTGTTTTCCACAACCGCAGCTGGAATTTCGACATGAAGGCGGCGTTGCAGATTTGACACGTTTTCTACACTGGATTTCATGAAAGTCTCCTGAGAATTGATGACTTGATTGAATGTTTAAAATGCTGTGGGATACTAGGTAAACCCCTCTGAAAAGGCAAGAAAATTGACGCGCGAAATTAAGGGCCCTTTGAAAGAAATACACTTCGTCACGGGCAAGGGCGGTGTCGGGAAATCGACCTATGCGGCTCTTCTCGCGTTCGAGTTCGCACGTCAGGGGCGTAAAACTCTTTTGGCTGAGATCGGTGACCGTAGCTTTTACAGCTATTTTTGGGGTCTTCCGGTCACATATCGGCCCTCAAAACTTGAGAAAGACCTGGAAGTCGCCCATTGGTCGTCTCAGGAGTGTCTGAAAAGCTATGCTCTTTCGCTTTTGAAAGTTGAGACTCTCTACAAACTTTTTTTTCAAAATCCTGTGAGCCGAAGTCTCATTCAAGTGGCGCCTTCTTTAGCTGAACTAGCCGTGATGGGACAAATTACGAGCGCTCCTCGGCAACACGGGCCCCATGGTGATCATGAGGTCCTTGTGATTGATGCCTATGCTACAGGTCATTTCTTGAACCTTGTTCGAGCTCCACTCGCGATGGGGCAAACCATTCAATTGGGGCCCATGGGCGAGCAAAGTCGGCAAATGGATGAGATTCTTCGAAATACGAAACTTTGCCATCTGCACATTGTGACGACCGCAGAAGAATTGCCGCTTACAGAATCCGTCGAGTTGCAGAACCAGCTTGAGCAAGAGTTCTCCTGGCAAGCGCACTTCATTCTGAACCGGTATCTGAAAACGCGACTGACGTCCCATGATGTTCATCAGAACGAAACTCAACTTCCGCTTTTGGTCCTGCGAGATAAATTGGCCCAGCAAGAAATGGCTTTAAAAACTTTAAAGTCGCGCGCGAAGAGTTTGCGAACAGTTCCCTTGGTAAGTTCGTTGAAGGATCAGTCCGAACTGCTTGAACTAATGAAGGAGCTTGCGTGAAGAAACAAGCGCGAGTCTTCATTCAAATGGGCCCTGGTGGTGTTGGCAAAACAACGGTTTCTGCGGCCTTCGGTTTTTACTGGGCCAAACAAGGCTACAAAGTTCTTGTCATGACGATCGATCCCTCGAAGCGACTGGCCCAAGCTTTAGGAATTCAGGGGCGCCAAGGAGTCGCGAGGGTTCCCGTCGATCTCCCGAAAGGGGAGCTTTCGGCCATGCTTCTGGATCACAGTGAAATCTTTGATTCCTTTGTGCGCAGAGCCGCCCAGAAGAATCCGATGGCTGAGCGCCTCTTTCAGAACAAGCTGTATCAGGCGCTGAAGACACGCTTACAAGGAACTCAGGATTTCACCGCGCTGATTGAGCTCTATGAACGCGCAACATCCGGCGAGTTTGACATCGTGGTTCTGGACACGCCACCGGCGCAGCATGCGTGGCAATTTCTGGAAGCGCCTGAGAAACTTGCGACACTTTTCCAAGACAAAGTGGCCAAATGGTTCCGATGGCTGGGCGGGAGTGATGAGAATCCCTCGTTGTGGTCGAAGATGATTAACGTCGGAACGCAACAGGTCCTTAAGGCGCTTGAGATTTTGACTGGAGAAGAGTTTGTTCTTCAGATCGCAGACTTCTTTCGTGGCATGCAGAGCTTCCAAACCCAACTGTTTGATAAAATTATCGCCTCAAGAGACCTTCTTGAAAGTCCTCATACCGAATTCACGCTCGTCACCACTCAGGACGAGTTGAAGATCAAAGAAAGTTTAGAATACGCCCAAGAGATGAAGGGTCGGGGCTATCACCTGAAACGGGTACTCGTGAATCGGGCCTGGCCGGAAAATCTTCAAGCGGACCTGAAGAGTTATGAGGGATGGCAGAAAAGTGAGATCGAAATGCTCTTGAATCTTTTGGGAGCGCATCAAGAGTCAAACCAGAAGCTTTTGAAGAATTGGCCCCGGGGGGTCAAAGTCATGAAAGTCTATGACACGCTGAAATCCTCACATGATTTAGAGAGACTCCAGCAAATGGCTGATGATATGCTGAAGGCCTTCGAATGAAGAACTGGCCGATTGCCTTATTCTCTTGGATTTCCGTACTGTTTGTCTGTGCAGGCTGCCAGTATCTTGGAACCTTTCAGTCGAGCGGTCCCAAGGGGCAATATTACCTGGACCAGTGGGAACGCGCTCAGACTCACATCAAGAATCAAGATTATTCCGAGGCTGAATCGATCCTGGCGGAAATTTACAACTCCACTTTAGCGGAAGACCCGGGCCTTTCGACTCGAGCTCTTTTTGAGCTGGCTGTTCTTCGCGAAACCCACGGTCAATGGGACCAGGCGCTTGCGCAGTTTCGAGAGTGTGAGACCAAGAAAGAGCATCTTCCCATGATCAAGGCAGAGCTTGAGCTGCCGGCTCGACTGTCGGGATTGTATGCGACCCTTGTAGAAATTCGAACCTCTGATTATTACTCGAAAAAAACAGAAGCGGCCCTGCAAACCTACGCGGCCCAGATTCGGCTTGATCAGCAGCCCGCCTGGTGGGCCGAGACCTTTTATCGAATGGGCTACTTCCCTATCAACGAGATGCGCGATGAAAACTGGCTTCACTTTGCGTCCCGCTTCGAGGCGACATCACCCTATTTGGTTCGATCGATGGAGCTTTCCGATGGCATTTGGTCGCGGCGAAGTTTTGATCTTGCGACTCACTTTGTGAAAAAGTCGCTGGAGCAGATCTCTGTTTCCGAGGAAACTCTTGAGGACAACTGGGCTTTCCGAACACAAATTCTTGAAGAAAAAATGAACCGGCTTGGCAGCATTTTTGAAAAAATGAAGCTTTGGAAGCCACTAGATTTGAAAAAATCGAAATACGTCGAGAATTTCTATGAGCAACTTGTGGGAGCCGAGAAGGAGCTGGAACGAAGGCTTTCGCTTTTTCGGCCCTACACGCCACCATCAAACGAGAACCGAAAACGAAATGCCATTCGACGGGAAGGCCTTCAGTTAGCTCCGGTGCCCGAGTCCATTGACAAAAACGAAAAAGATCCCAACTTGTAGGAATTATGAAAGAAACTCTTCACGAACTGACCCTTCAAAAGACTCGCGAGATGCAGGCCTGGTACTCGGACAAAATCAAGGATCTGCCGTTCCCAATTTATTCAAGTTACGACATTCGCGACTCAGGCTTTAAAATTACGAACGTGGATGCCAATATCTATCCAGCCGGCTTTAACAATATTTGCCCAACAGATCAGGACATGCTGCCGGATCTGTTTAAAAAGTACTTCACCAAGCACTATGCGCATGTTCAGAAGATCCTCTTAATCACAGAGGAGCACACTCAGAATCCCTACTACTGGGACAATATCGAAACTCTGCTTCGTGTGATGGGACAAGCCGGTTACTCTGTGAAGGCGGCCTTTCCGAAACATTTGGAACAGCCCCTTGTCATGGAGTCCGCCAAGGGACATCGAATTGAAGTGTTGAGCGCGCATCACAAAAGTGATGTGTGGAAAAGTTTTAATCCCGATCTTTTGATCAGCAATAACGATTTTTCCGAGGCCAAAGAAGATTGGGCGCAGAACTTAATGAAGCCCATGAACCCACCACGCGAATTGGGCTGGTATCAGCGTAAGAAGTCCCGCTACTTCAAGCATTACAATCAGCTTGTGGAAGAGTTCTCGAAACTTTCGGGCCTTGATCCCTTCATCATGCGGGTCGAAACTGAACTCTTTGAACACTTCGATATCAACAGCGAAGGCAGTCGCAATGCACTTGCCGATCAGGTTCGAGACTTTCTGAAGAAGCTTGGATCCCAATACCAGGAGCGCGGCCTCGATCAGAAGCCTTTCGTTTTTGTAAAAAACAATGCGGGAACTTATGGACTTGCCGTGATTAAGGTCGAGACTCCGGAAGAAATTCTCGATTGGACGTACAAAGCGCGAAAAAAGATGAAAGCGGCCAAGGGTGGTCGCGGCGTCGAAGAGGTCATCATTCAAGAAGGTGTTCCCTCGCGCGTTCACTCGGGTCCTGCCACCGCAGAGCCCGTGATCTACATGGTCGGCTGTGAGCTGGGCGGAGGATTCCTGCGGACTCACGCGGATAAGGACGCAACAGAGAGCTTAAATAGCCCGGGTGCGATCTATAAACGGCTGTGCATGAGCGACCTTCTGGTGAAGCCCGAGCAGTGTCCCAGTGAAAATGTCTACGGCTGGTCGGCAAAGCTTGGCCTTCTTGCAATTGGGCTTGAGGCCCGCGAAATGGGAGTCAAGTACCAAGACTATATAAACGCCCCTTGTGGCGGTCCTGCGGCTTAGATTTGTAAAGAATCCTCTCAATCGAAGGTCGAGACTCGACTTGGGCTTCAGGCGCGAATTCTATACACTGAAAGTATGAAAAATCTGTTTGGTATCAGTCTGTTTGTCGCAAGCCTTGTCATTGGATACGGCTTCTTTGTGAATTCTTTCGATAGCGAAAATCAAAAGCGAGCGATGGCTTCGTTGAAAAATCACTATGATCTTTCTTGTCTTTCAGGAGACGAATTCCAACAAGCTGTGAAACAAAGAATCATCAACGGACTGAAGACAAGTCGCAAGAATGGATATTTGGGATTCCATTTGGGTCACTTTACGTTCGCAGATCCTAAGAAAGATATGACAGAGTATTGTCGCCGCCAAAAAGATCGGGGCATTAGCTCGGCTTTACAAGTTGTCTCTGAAAAACTGGCGTGCCGAGAGTATCCAAAGGTGACTTTGCAGTTCTCAGCCGATCAAGAATCGGTTGCGGATTCAAAAAGACAGCTCTCTGTCGAAACCAGCTGTGAAGTTTCAGACGACCTGTCGAGAACCGAAGTTGTTTGGATTCCCTGGGAGCAATTGGCAAAAGAAACGCCTTTCGAAGGCGATACTCAGTATGCGGCTCCTTCGAAAGTTTCCATTCGCACGACACATATTTTTGATAAGTGGCCACGTCAGTGGATTCTCGATCGGGTCGTGCTGTCGGGTTCCAGTGGCCAAATTTCAGTTGAGTCTGAAGAGATCAAAACAATCGCCGGACGCCCCCTCGTTTTTGACTTCAAGTAAGAGCGGCCAACTTATTTAAGCTAAATCTACGCCATGGCTTTCGCGAATTCGACGAAAGTCCTGACCATTGCTCCGCTTGCGCCCTTTTTAGGACAGTAGTTCAAGCGATTCCCAACGGCCCAGCCCGTTCCCGCAATATCAAAGTGAGCCCAAGGGATTCCTTCACCCACAAACTGCTCTAAGAATGCCGCCGCCGTCGCGGAACCGGCGCCTTTACCAGAGGAAATATTCGACAGATCTGCAAATGTGCCCTTCATGTCGGACACATGATAGTCCGTTAAAGGCATTCGCCAAACAAGCTCACCAGAGGCCTGCGCCGCTTTTTCAATTTGCTTCGATGTTTGATCGTTGCGAGTGAAATAGCCCGTGTGAATATTGCCAAGAGCCATGACCATCGCGCCGGTCAAAGTGGCCGCATCCAAGATCGCTTTCGGCTTCAATTCGGTTGCGTAGCTAAGGGCGTCGGCCAGAATCAAACGGCCTTCCGCATCGGTGTTGTTCACCTCAAAAGTTTTTCCATTGCGAGCCGTGTGGACATCGCCTGGCTTTGTGGCTGCAGGGCCTGGCATATTCTCTGTTGCCGATACAAGAACGGTTACATTTAACTTGAGCTTTAACTTCGCAATGGCCAGAAGGGCTCCGATCACATTCGCGCCACCGCACATGTCATACTTCATTTCTTCCATGTTGGCGCTCGGCTTGATGCTGATTCCACCGCAGTCGAAAGTGAGACCCTTGCCGACAAAAACCAAGGGTTTCTCGGAGGCCTTCGCTCCTTTGTATTCCATGATGATGAATCGAGGTTCTTGAGCCGATCCCATGGAAACGCCCAGAAGTCCGCCCATTTTTTCTTTCTTGATACGAGCCTTATCCCAGATCTGAACTTTGATTCCCGTGCCTTTCGCTTCAGATTGAGCCCGTTCGGCAAAGACTGTAGGAGTCATTAGGTTTCCGGGTGTGTCACCCAGAGTGCGAGACCAATTCACAGACGTCGCAAGGATCAGACCCTCTTCAAAGGCGGACTTGATAGATTTTTCTGCCGCATTTTGAGAGACAATATGTAAAGTAAGGTCTTGTTTCGAATCTCTTTTGGAAGACTTCAGATCATCATAGCTGTAGATTGCAAGTAAAAGGCCTTCGACAAAAGCTTTCATATAGGATGAAGAATCTCGAGTCGAAGTCGTGAGCCCATCAAAGTGCAAAGCAGCTTCCGAGACCTTTAAGGATTTCAAGGCTTCGATAGCAGAGGCTGCGGATTGGCGAACTTTTTCATGATTAAGATCTTGTGAGAGGCCGAGGCCCACGACAACAACGTGACGAAAACCTTGGAACTGCAGCTCACGGTAGACAACCACTTCGCTCAATTTTCCTGTGATCTGTTTTTCCTCAACAGCTTGAGCTAGATGTTTGTTCAGATCTTTGTGTGTGATTTCAGCCTTCTTCTCTTTTTGAGATGAAGACTTTGAAAAAACAATCAAAGTGGAGCAACCCAAATCCTGCAGTGATTTTTTGATTAAGTTCACGAGCATAAGAAACCTCTTGTGAAAAGCGACCTAAGTGGCCAAAATGACGCGGAAATTATTGCTATCACAGATCTAAGTCCAATCAAGGTCTTTTTTTAAAGTCAAGTAAGCCCTTGACCGATAAATTCAATACAAGTCAGCCGAGGAGACAGCTGTGTCCACACTCATCCCGTACGTAATTGAGCAGACATCTCGAGGGGAAAGATCCTACGACATCTATTCGCGCCTTTTAAAGGATCGAATCATTATTCTGGGGACAGCCGTCACCGACGACGTTGCGAATAGCGTAATTGCACAGCTGCTATTTCTCGAAAGCGACAATCCTGAAAAGGATATTCA
>JBKDHV010000087.1:0-31309 GCA_046336915.1 Bdellovibrionales bacterium | reverse complement strand
CAGCGGATCATCGAAAACTCATTCAAAACCGAACCCGTGACCTATCAAAAGATCACCTCGAGAAAATCTTAACTCCAGTCAAGTGCATATGCATAAAAGAAAATTGTGACTCCTGCTATTTCTACTCCGATGAGCTGATGGAGAACATAACAACTCTGATTGGACTCTCGATTTCGCTTTCCACCCAAAAAACAACAGAGGCCTCCTACCGAACTGGCGAGATTGTTCGAGTCCTCACGATTTTTTCAATTTTCCTTTTGCCTTTGAACGTCATCACGGGGATCTACGGGATGAACTTTGAGCATATGCCCGAACTTAAGTCCCCTTGGGGTTACTCCGGAGCCCTGACAGTGATGCTGGCCCTCCTGGTCGGGATTTACTTCTGGTTGAACAAGAAAGGTTGGCTGAAGAATCCCCATGACAGCTGAGTCAGGATCGATTTCTTTCGCAACCCCCTCGGGATCTTTCTAAATAACGTGGGGAAAATGTGGATAAGTGAGCTAGACGTTTAATAAAGCCCCTGCCATCCGGCTGGACTTCTGGTTTGATTTTCGTACTGGCAAAATTCAACAAGGAGCTTCAGGCAATGATGATTTTTTCTTTTTCCAAGTAAGTCGTGATTTTGTGAATGATTTTGGCAAGAACTTGATCGATTTCCTAGACCGCCGGAGGACTTGCTCGCCAGAACTCGGCAGGCGCACCTTGAGCGTTCAGTTCATGGCAGCCGTCCACAAGCAGTTGATGAAAGTGGACGTTCAAGTTCAGGCTTCCACCAAATCTCTGGATCAGGGTGACTGCGCCATGATTGATCGAGTGTCGCACACGACACTCGATCAATCATGAGTCTCAATAAAAGTATGTGTTTCATTTCGCATTCGTCCTGCTTTGAGTTCAGTGGAGGAGTGGATTTAGTGGGCGGGGTTGAGTCATTTAGGAGAGAATTTTCATGAGCTCTACATTGGTTTTCAAAGTTGCTACTCTGCTATCGAGGTATTCAAGCGACGACGCATGCCATGCTGAATTGTAGGACTGTACACAATCAACGGCGAGAATCGTTTCTAAATCTCGTTGATATGAATCGATCGCCGTAGTCCGGATGCAAGCGTGGGTATTTATTCCGGCAAGCACAACGAACTGCGGTTTATGTGCCGCTAGGGTCTCATCTAAGTTCGTACCGAAAAAGGCACTGTATCTTTTCTTTACAATTTCTAAATCTCGAGGATCTCTTCTTAGTTCAGAAAGAATTTCGGCGCCGCTAGTACCTTTAATGTACATTTGGATATTTCTCTTTCTCATTTCCAAAAACGCGTCGTTTAGATCTGGCGCAAACTCTTGACGTACCCAAACAACTGGAAGTCCTTCTTTGCGGAAGAATTCAGAAAGTTGATTAATATGACTGGTTAGAGCGGACCGATTCGCGGGGTCCCAATCATTGAATCCATCATTGATCATGTCGATAATTAGCAAAATCGCTTTTTTCATCGTTGTTTTCCTCTCATGGGTCATCACTCTCCACCAGGCTGAGTTCCCCAACTAGATCAGACATTTCCTCAAGAATTAGAATGGTCTTTCCTTGAGTTGCAGGATCATCCGAGTCTTCAAATTCATAATCTTTATCGGCCGTGATGAGCACAGGCAGATTGCTTGAAATAAAAAGATTCAAAATCATGGCGTCGGGACCACGAATTCCCATATCGCCCATCGTATTTACCATGTCGATCCACCTGAGGGGCTGAACTATGATATCAGAAGTTTGACCTTCAAGAACTTCGACGAAGTGTAGTCCGAACTCCTCTTCCATAATCTGCCATTCATTTTTCAACATGCTTCCTGCGCATGTCGCGCAAAACCTCTTCCAGCCAGTTGGACCCAAGGCTTGCTCTAGTTTTTGTCGAAGTTTCTTTAGTCGCTTTTCTCCGATTTTGAACGATTGTTTGTTCCTTTTATGCGATGTATCATCGTCGCGGACTTTCTTAAGAAAGTTGAAAAGCTCCGCGTGAATGGAGTTAGACTTCATATCCTTGAAAGTCTGCAAGGCTCCAAGCGTAAGCTGTTTTCTAAAAATCAAATCTACGAATTCCATCCGACTGATAACGTTTGCGTAGATCGGAACATCGAACTCTTCTAGAAGATCAAACGCCTGGATAGCCTGTTGGTAAACCCGGTCATCAGCGTAGGATGCCGCGTACAGAAAACCCGTATCGGCTAAGCAGCCCGCACTCCAGTCATTGCTGCGCAGATACTCTTTAAACTGATTAGCCCCCCGAATGATCTGCACTAGATATCCAAGTCATTTTGTGGCGTTTGAGGTTTAGCAATTTTCTTTGGCTTTTCTGTCTGATTCAGAATTTCCAAAAGATCCGTCGGAGGCGGTTGCTCGCCAATTTGCTTCAGTCGTTCAGACCATTTGCGGGCTGCGCCTTTTTTGGGGCCTTTCTTCTTTTTTTTGATAAAAGTCTCCTTTCTCTTAGTTAGGTGTAACATACACGAGTCCGCCGATCTAAGCAGCTGATAACACTGCATTATTGTCCGGTCCTCAATTCCGGAAACTGGATCTTAAAGACACTCGATGCGCTAAGAGGTGTCTCTTGCCCGTGGGCAATAAGAACCGCACTACGCTTATCGAAAAAATCAAAGAAAAGGGACTGCGCCCTCCTCAAGATCAACACGAGGAGTTCCTGTAAGCTCCAAGGATCCGAGCCGCAAACTTCACAAGGGCCGGTCATAACGGTTTTGGTATCCAGTATCTAGGCCTGCGTAAACAAAGAGACACCCCCTTGCCGAAGCTTTTGACAGGGCTCGCCGAAATAGCGCAGATACAAGCATCTTCTCGCGGAAATCAAACTCAGCGTCGATTCAGATCTCCGTTTTCTGGAATAGACTTTGAACTCTCGAGCTTTGATGTTTACGGCTCGTGATATGTATCATTCTGAGACTCCTTTTTCGCGCGCGTGGATCGCCGGTTTTCTTGCCGTCTTGAGTCTCTTGCTTCCAGTCCCGGGTGCCTTCGCTCACACTCAGACCCATTGCCGACAGGTTCTCGCACATTCTGAACTTCGACCGGGAAGTGGCGGCGCCTCGCTCTCTGTTCAAAAGAACCCGTGGCGCGAGGCCCTCAAGACTCTCAGGGCAAATCTTGAAAATCCCTACACACTAGCGGCTGATTTGAAAGATGTAGCGAAGACACTGAGAACGACTCCGGACGAACTTCTAAAGCGTCTTGAACAGGCTCTTTTGCCGTCGGAGAAATCGTCAGTTCCGATGGCCGAGGCCCTGCATCGCTGGATTCGAACGGACGAGCAGGCGCTTATCGTGTATGACCTGCTAGTTCAGTCCGGCCTGGAGCAGAACCGTGAGGTCGTGGACTATCTTAAAATGCGAAGTCCCTTTTTCCGCGAGGCCCGCCAAATTCAATCTTCCTTCGAGAAGGCTTCTCCCGCCTTTCTGACCTACAGCTTCGAGAAAGAGACCCTGTCTTCCAATATTGGCTTTCTCTTCCGAACTCGAGAGTACTCCGAAGAACAGTGGTTTCAATTGACAGATCTGCAGCGTCTGCAAAAACTTGAAAGCCTTGAAGACACAACGAAGGTCTTCCAGCCCGCGAGCCGTGTGCCACCAACATCGCTTCGGCCCTCATTCGTGAGTGGGTTCTCTTCCGAATCTAAGAAGAAGCCAACCGATCCATTTATCTCTGAGGTCTCGCACAAGGCTTATGAATTCAATCTCTCAAGAACGTTTAGTCAAATTAAGGAGCTCAGCCAGCTTTTCCGCGAGGACCACTCGATTCATCTGCATATCGTCTTCGAGATCAAGCGCGAAGGCCCTCTCGCATTTCGTCAGGCTCTGGAACTTTGGTATAAAAAGTTAAATGACTACCTCTACTTCTGCGGTCTTGAAGAGGGGCTGCACGCAAGCAAATTTGTTTCTTTCTTCAATCTGACGGCTGATAGCTATCGGGAGCCGACTCCAGAGTGGAAGCCTCGGATTACTTTTGACGACTCTTGGGATCAAAGCCTGAAGTATCCCACGGCCGGCCTGCGACGAGGGGAAATGTATGGACCAGCCTCGGACCCAAGCTTTTTGAAACTGGGAATTGAGCTCAGGGATGCCAGCCGTTCTCTTGAGAAGCTCAAAATGCATGCAAATCTTATTTCAGACTCCCTCTCGGAGCAACGTTGGCAGAACGCCATCTCGCAGGACCCTTTGCGCCTCTTGCAGTCTACTCGGCTCATTCGAGAACCAAAGAATACACGACGAGAGCTCAAAAAGCATCTCGACGATACCTTCGCCACTCTCTTCAGTGAGTTAGAGCCCATGGCTGTCATTCCCCTTACCGAATTCGAAAAGGGCGAGTTCTTTAATTTTAGAACCGGAAGGTTTTCGCGTCCCAGCCCCGAGCAGATCGCCCGAATCCAAGAAGCCCGCCAAATCTTTGTGACGGATCTTGGTTTGATTCAAGCAGAACTGAAACGGATGGATGAAAAAAATGAATCCTACGAACACCAAGACGTCACAGGCGCTCTGCGAATGATTTTATCCGAGTGGGCAAAGAAAGCCCAGCTATCAGAGCTCTTCTCTGGCCTCTAAAAAAACGAGCGGAAGTCGAAGGATCTCATCGTATCACCAGCTCAAGTCGTCCCCTGACCTCGCTTGCTCAGGAGCAAGGCTTGTCGGTTGGAGCGAGGTTCGCTCGGCCGCCGTGAAGGCCAGGCCGTCTTCACGCTTTTATCCGTCTTTAAGTTTTTGAATCGCGCTCTTGTAATCGTTTTTGAATACGTAGCTGCCCGCGACCAAAACGTCAGCATTTCGCACCTGCGCCACGGTTTTGTCGGAAATCCCGCCGTCGACTTCGATCAAAAATTCGAGACCGCGGGCCGCTCTCTCTTCCGCCAAACGATCAAGCTTCACCACTTGATCGGCCATGAACGACTGCCCACCAAATCCGGGTTCGACGGTCATAACTAAAACCAAATCACAAAGGTCCAAATACGGAAGAACCAGATCCAACGACGTGCGAGGGCGAAGCGTAAGACCGGGTTTTGCCCCAAGATCGCGGATTTTTTGAAGAGTGCCCCGAACATCGCTCGAGGCTTCGACGTGAATTGTCAGATAGTCGCTGCCGGCGCGGATGAACTCCTCAACGTAGCGTTCCGGTTTTTCAATCATCAAATGAACGTCCAGGGGCAAGGGCGAAATCTTTTTCAGGGCCGCCACCACAGGGATTCCAATCGTGAGATTCGGAACAAAGTGGCCATCCATCACATCCACATGGATCAAATTGGCGCCGGCCTTCGCCACAGCCAGAATTTCTCGCTCGAGATTCGCAAAATCCGCTGACAAAATTGAGGGGGCCACCCACTTAGTTCCCAAGACGCATCCCCTTTTGGATCTGAAACCCTTTGATAAAGTCAGCTGCCGCCATACGACTCTTACTTTCAGGCTGAACTTCGAGAATTTCAAGAAGTCCTTCGCCTGTCTGAACTCGGAAAGAGTCTTTTTGAACTTCAACAATATCCCCTGGGGTGGCGTGGGCCACAGACGAAGCGATCACACTTGTTTTGTGAATCTTCAAACGCTTTCCTAGAAACAGAGCATAGGTACCAGGCCCCCAGACAAAGGCGCGGACCCGATTGTGGAGCGAACTTGCCGACTCTTGAAAATTCAATTCCGATTCGGTCTTTTCAATTTTTTTCGCGTAGGTCACAAGGCTTTCATCTTGCGGCATCCCCGCAAGATAACCACGGATGTAGTCCATCATCTCGATATGCAGAAGATCTGCCCCTAGAACTGCAAGCCGATCGTGAAGTTCCAGCGAGTTGATCTGATCATCCAGCGCAACTTCGCGAGAGCCGATAACATCGCCCGCATCTAGCTTCAGCACCATTTTCTGTAAACAGACCCCGGTCTTCGTGTCGCCCGCCTCAATCGAACGTTGGATGGGAGCGGCTCCCCGCCAACGTGGCAAGAGCGACGCGTGCACATTGACGCAACCGTAAGGAAAAAGACTTAAGAAATTCTGATCCAGAATCTGGCCAAAAGCGACAACAACGGCGATTTCCGCCTTCCAAGATTTTATGATCTCGACGGCCTCGGGTTCTCGGCGAAGACTTTCCGGCGTCAGCACGGGAAGCCCCTGCTGCAACGCCAAGGTCTTCACCGACGACGGTGTCAGCTGCAGCTTTCGCCCCGAAGGGCGATCGGGCTGGGTGACAACTCCTACAACTTTGTAATGATCATCTTCAAGAAGTCTTTTCAGACAGACGGTGGCAAAATCCGGTGTTCCTAAAAAACAAACTCGGATCTCACTCACACTTCGACTTTTTCCGATTTTTTAGAAGAGCCACCCGCAGTCTCGGAGTCTTTTTTCAGGTAACCATTTTTTTTGATCGAGGACTTGATGCGGTTTGATTTCACAAAACTGATGCGATCAATGAAAAGCTTCCCTTCCAAGTGATCCATTTCGTGCTGAACACAGACGGCCAAAAGTCCGTCCGTCTTAAAGCGAAAAGTCTTTCCGTTCAGATCTTCCGCTTCGACTTCGACAACGTTAAAGCGCTCAACAGTTTCGTAGAAACCCGGAATAGACAAACAGCCCTCATCAAAGGTTTGTTTGCCCTCGCCACCCACGATGCGCGGATTGACCAGACGCAGGGGTTGAGGCACCTTTTTTTCCATCTCGGTCATTTCATCGTACTCGTAGCGTCGACCCTCTTCGTCGCGAGGCCGAGTGTCGATCACAAGAAAACGCTTCAATTCGCCGACCTGAGGGGCCGCAAGTCCGATTCCCTTGGCGTCGTACATCGCTTCAAGCATGTCTTCCGCGAGCTGCTTCAGCTTCGCATCAAAGACCGTCACCGGCTGTGAAACCTCTTTTAAGCGCGGATCAGGATATGTGAGAATTTTCAGACGTGACATGTCATACCTCGAACGAACTTTCTAATTTTACTTTAAAAGCCGCGTTTTCTCAACGTCCAAAAGGCGAGCGCCGCCATCAGAAAGTTCGGCAACCAAGCCGCGATTACGGGGGGCAAAACCCCATGAGTTCCAAGGGCTTGGCTGCTGCTGTAGAGGATCCAATACATGAAGACGACCCCCAGACACATTCCCAGAGAGACCATCGAGCCCCCCGAGCGCCCCCTCTGAGCCGTGAAGGGTAAACCCAAAAGAGCCATCACAAAACCGGCCCACGCAAAACCAAACTTCGCGTGGTAATCCATTTCATAGCGGGAAGTTTCCAAGCCAGCCTCGCGATTGCGATCGATAAAGCGAGACAGTTCGCGCTGAGAAAGCATGTCAGAGGTCTGACCTGTACTTTGAAGATCTTTCGACTCTTCAGACATGATGATGGTCTTACGATCAAAATTCGAAGTCAGGGGAAAGCTCGAGGTCGAATCGAAAATAGTGATGGACCCTTTCATCAGCTCCCACTGATTTCCACGGAAAAAAACTTCCTGTGCGGTCAACATCTGCAGCAGATTCCAGTCTTCGCTAAAAAAATAGAGCGTAAGACCCTGGGCCTTGTCTCCCTCAGGAGAGAGAGTCTTGATATTAAAGATGGAATTCTTCGAGCGGTACCAAATCCGGTCGGTTCTCACGAATTGGAACTTGCTCGGATTCTTTTCAATTTCGTTATAGTAAATGAAGTTCTTCCGTTTAATCATTTGGGGAAGAACTTGGTCCCCCATCAAGAAGGTTCCGATGCTGATCACGGAAATCCACAGCAACAGAGGAGCCGCGATTCGAAGCAATCCCATTCCGGCCGCATATAGAGCGATCAATTCACTGGTTCGATTCATGGAGCTTAATGTTAGGACCAGAGCCACGACACAGGCCACGGGTATCATTTTGGAAATGACCTCGGGAAGATACATCAGATAGTACGCCACCACTGAAGTAAAAGGAGTTCCCGAAAACTTCACTAGAGTTCCCAGGGCATCGACCGCCACAAACATCGTCGCAAAGACAAGCAACGCCCCAATGAAAGCGCCCCAAAAGACCTTCGATGTGTAGATGTCAATTCGGTTCATGAGCTCCTATGATTATACAGTTGACTGGATTAAGAAATCCCTCTTTACTGATCCTATGGCGTTACGCGTCTTACTGGCGGATGAAAGCTCCACGATCAAAAAAGTTGTGCAACTCACGTTACAGGATTTTGATGTCGACGTGCGCTCCGTTTCTGTGGGACTTGATGTTCTTTCTGTCGCCAAAACTTTTCAACCCGATCTTGTTCTTGCCGACGTTCTTTTGGCGAAGCGATCCGGATATGAAGTTTGTCATGATTTAAAAAATGATTCCGAAACTTCGGGAATTCCCGTGGTCTTGATGTGGTCAGGATTTATGGAAATTGACGAACAAAAGGCTCGTCTTTGCGGAGCCGATCGTCGTCTTGAAAAACCATTTGATCCCACGACGCTTCGAAATGTTGTGAAGGAACTTGTGCATCGAACGCTCGCCAATCCCGTGAGCTCCTATGTTCAGTTTCCGCCCCTGCCCCCCTTCCAAGAGCCTGGAAAAGCGGCTGGTGCCCCCGCGGCACCTCAAACGGCAGCGGCCCGTGCAGCGCCGTCGATCCCTGCGGCGATTCCCGTCGCGCCTCCGCAAGAAGATGCGCCAGCGCCCCTTGGCGTTCCGCAAGTTCCGCCTGATCCGTTCGCGCAGGTCTCGATCCCAGCGGATCTTCCTGTGGCACCCCAGGCCGCCGCCGAACCTCAGGCGCAGAATGATGTCACGACGATTGTGCCCGAGACCACGAACTTTAACTTTCAGAATTTGGAACCTACGAACGTGGGCATTGCTATTCCTGGCAAAAACGAGGGCGCTATTTTGCTCGATGATGGCGAGCCTCAAGATGAATGGGTGCAAAAGCCGCCACCAATGTCACAGTCTGCGGCACCCGCAAGGCCGGAGCCCGTGGCTGAAGAGTTCGCCGAGTTTCCTTTGACCCCACCCCCGCAAAAACTGGCTCAGAAGATGACCCAGCAAGTGGCGCCCCAAATGCCGGCAGGAGTTCCCGAGTCTGTTGTGCGCGAAGAAATCCAGAAGTGGCTGGCGACTCATATGGCCCCTATCGCGGAACGCATCATTCGAGATGAAATCAATCGCTTGCTTCAAGACTCTGAAACGACTATTCCAAGTCCATGACCTTACTTCAGCTCATTCAAAATGCCCTTCAGGAGGACATGCCTTCGGGTGACCTCACGACCGATTGTTTGGCCCTCAAACCTAAACCTGGAAAAGCGTACTTAAAAGCGAAGCAGGATTTGGTCCTGTCGGGAACGGGACCCTTCGAGCAAACGATGACGATCCTCGAGCCCAACGTCAAAATCAAGTGGCTTTTCCAAGAAGGTCAACGCGTTCTCAAAGGGCAAAACATCTGCACTCTTGATGGCGATCTCGTTCAGATCCTCAAGGCGGAACGAGTGGCCCTGAACTTCTTGGGCCATCTGTCGGGGATCGCAACTTACACGAATAAATTTGTTCAGCAAGTTGAGGGCACCGAAACTCGCATTCTCGATACCCGCAAAACCACACCGGGACTGCGCGAGCTTGAAAAGCGCGCCGTTCTTCACGGGGGCGGAGCCAACCATCGCATGAACTTAAGCTCCGCGATTCTGATCAAGGACAATCACATCACCGTGATGGGTGGAATTCAATCCGCTGTCCAACGAGTTCGAGCCAACTCTCATCTGAAGATTGAAGTCGAGTGCGGAACTCTCGAGGACGTGAAAGCCGCCGTTGCGATGAAAGTCGATCGGCTTCTTTTAGACAATATGGATAATGAAACACTTCGCCAGGCGCTTGCACTTGTCCCCCCTTCCATCGAAACCGAAGCCAGCGGCAATATGAGTCTCGAGCGAGTTCGATCCGTCGCCCTCCTGGGCGTGGATTTTATCAGCGTCGGCGCGCTCACTCACTCGGCTCCTGTTGCGGACGTTTCGCTCTTGTTCGATTGGAGTACGCCGTGATGCAAGTGGGGCTGCGCACTCAGCAATGGGCTCAGCGCCGACAGATTCCGGTTGAATACTTTCCCTCGATTGAAAGCACCTCGTCCTACTCGAAGTCCCTTCTCAATGACCCGCAAGAAAATCTTCGTCCTCGACATCTGGTCGTAGCGGAATCACAAACTCACGGTCGTGGCCGAGGTTTGAATAGCTGGATCAATCCTCAGCCTGGGACCAGCTTGCTTTCGACGTGGTCGTTTCGCTTAACCCGCCCCCCCCAGCCAATCATGAGCGCCCGGATTGGTCTTGCCCTGTACCGAGCGATAACAAAGGCCTGGGCTGAAGCTCCCTTTTCATTGAAGGCTCCGAATGATCTTTATTTGGGTTCAAAAAAAGTGGCAGGCCTGCTACTTGAGGCGGTCGAGCAAGGCCCCCACATTCGACTGTTCGTGGGCCTCGGGTTGAACGTTCTTGCCAGCCCTTCCCTGGAAACCGCGACAGATCTCGGGACCGAGATTTCGCCTTCCCAGCTGGAATCCAATTGGGATTTGTTTCTGGACGAACTGCTGAAAGAGTTTCAAAGTGCGGCCGATCAGGTCAGCAGCCAGCTCACAGAAATGGAAACGCGGTCACTACTTCAAGCCCTGAATGCGAATCCCAATTTGCAATCGGTTTACGACAGGGTCGAACCTGATGGCAGTTTACTGCAGGGTTCAAAACGAATCGCTTGGACAGATCTCTAGAAGGAAAAAAGTATGAAATCCTACCATGTTTTGTTTGCAGCTTTTGCTCTTGTGGGTCTGATTCTTTTTTACGTCAGTTGGAATGTGGGTCTTTTTAAACCCGTCGTGATTGAACAAGTCGTGGTTCCCCAAGCGACGTTGGTTTTCCAAAAGCACGTCGGCCCTTATCATGAAGTGGGCAAAGTCTTCGAGTCTGTCGAAAAACAAATGGCAGATTTGCAAAAGCCCTGCGTGCGAACGTTTGGTCGCTACTATGACAATCCCGATCAAGTCGAGCCCGAAAGGCTGCGCGCTGACATTGGCTGTTGGTTCGAAGAACCATTGCCAACTCCACCGGCCGGGCTTGTGGTCGAAGAGTCGCCCAGCTTTGAAGCCCTTCGAGGAACTTTTGAGGGCGCGCCCTGGATGACCGCCTTTAAAGTCTACAGCACACTCAAGCGCGAATCCTTTCAACGTAACCTTTATGTCGAGAGCTCCCCGGCCCTGGAACTTTACGAAAAAACACCGACAGGTTTTCGAACGCAGGTGCATTTCCGAATCCCAAAGAAGCCGTAATCACTCCTCCCCGAGGGGCGAATTTCCCCGATCAGGAAGTCTTCAAAAAATTAGAGAGTCCCAAGCTGGATTCACTTTTGCTTGCCCCCCCTTCATCTCGCGTGAATGGCTTCAGGGGGATTGGTCATGGCAAGAGTGTGGGATCCCAGAAAGGCCAAGGCTCGCGCGTTCAAGCGAGAGCCTCGATTTGGTTAAGCCTTTCCCTTACGAATAAGGTTCAAGGCGCTTCCGGCCACGAACCATCGGATCTGTTCGCTGTTGTAAGTGTGCTTCAAAAGGATTTCCTCTTTCGAGCCATCCTTGTGCTTCACAATCATCTTCACAGGTTTTCCAGGAGCCAGCGCCTTCAAGTCGACAAGGTCGATTCGATCATCTTCACGGATCTTGTCGTAGTCGCTTGGGTTCTGGAAGTGGAGTGCTAGCATCCCTTGCTTCTTCAAGTTGGTTTCGTGAATTCGCGCAAACGACTTTGCGATCACCGCACTTCCACCTAGGAAGCGAGGGCTCATCGCCGCGTGTTCACGGGAAGAACCTTCACCGTAGTTTTCGTCTCCGATGATGACCCAACCCTGACCGGCTTTTTTGTAGTCACGAGCGATTTTAGCAAACTCTTGACCCTTTTGGCCGTTGATTTGGTTTTGTCCTTTGCCGATTTCACCTGTGAAAGCGTTGTCCGCCCCCAACAGCATATTGTTTGAAATGTTATCCAAATGTCCTCGGTACTTCAGCCAAGGTCCACCGGGAGAGATGTGATCCGTCGTACACTTGCCCTTGGCCTTTGCAAGAACCAACTGGTCCTTGTAGTCCTGACCATTCCACTCTGTGAAGGGCTCAAGCAGCTGCAGGCGATCCGAGCTGGAGTTCACGGCCACTTTGGCCTGACTTCCCGCCGGGGCTTGGTAACCTTCCAGATCCGAAACAAATCCCTTCGCGGGAAGTTCCGGCGCGTGCGGAGCCTTCAGCTTCACTTTGCCCTTGGGTCCTTCGAGTTCGTCGGTCATAGGATTGAAATCCAGACGACCCGCAAGTCCCAAAGCCATCACGATTTCTGGAGACCCGATAAAGGCCAAGGTCTCCGAGTTGGAATCGTTTCGACCGCGGAAGTTTCGGTTGAAAGATGTGACGATCGTGTTCTTATCACCCGTCTTGATGTCATCGCGCTTCCACTGACCGATGCAAGGGCCGCAGGCGTTTGCGAGAACCGTTGCTCCGACCGCATTGAAAATTTCCATCTGCCCATCGCGCTCAATTGTCTTCTGAATGAGCGTCGAACCGGGCGTCACCAAGAAAGGCTGCGCCATCTTCACACCTACGCTCATCGCTTGCTGGGCCACATGAGCCGAGCGACCGATATCTTCGTAAGAAGAGTTCGTGCATGATCCGATCAAAGCGGAGGAAAGCTTCACAGGATAACCCTTTTCCTTCGCCTCTTTTGCGACAGCGGAAATGGGTCGTGCGATATCCGGCGAGTGAGGTCCCACTAAGTGAGGCTCAAGAGTCGAGAGATCAATTTCGTAGTACTCGTCGAAATATTTCTTCGGATCCTTCATGACCTCGGGGTCAGCTGTCAGGATGTCGGCGTTTTTGTCCGCAATCTTCGCCAAGTTTTCTCGGCTTGTCGTTTTCAGATACGTCGCCATTCGATCGTCGTAAGGGAAGACCGAGCAAGTGGCGCCCAGTTCAGCTCCCATATTTGTGATCGTCGCTTTGCCTGTGCACGAAATAGACTTTGTGCCCTCGCCGAAGTACTCGACAATTTTATCCGTTCCACCTTTCACGGTGAGCATTCCACACAGCTTCAAGATGACATCTTTTCCAGACGTCCATCCGTTCATTTGACCTTTCAAGTGAACGCCGATCAGTTTTGGATTTTTCACTTCCCAGGGAAGGCCCGACATCACATCAGAAGCATCTGCGCCGCCGACGCCAACCGCGCACATGCCCAAGCCCCCTGCGTTCGGAGTATGAGAGTCCGTTCCGATCATCAAACCACCAGGGACGGCGTAATTTTCCAAGATCACTTGGTGAATAATGCCCGCACCGGGTTTCCAGAAACCAATATTGTAGCGAGAGGACGCGGTCGCAAGAAAGTTGTAGACCTCTTCGTTTTCTTTGTTCGCGACACCCATGTCTTTTTCTTTGCCGTACTGAGCGCGGATCAAGTGATCGCAGTGCACCGTTGAGGGAACAGCGGCTTCATCTTTTCCTGCGAGCATGAACTGCAAAAGCGCCATCTGCGCGGTTGCATCCTGCATCGCCACGCGGTCGGGTCGCAAAAGCAAGAAAGATTCACCTCGAACGAGATCCTGATTTTGTGGATCATCCAGGTGACCTAAAAGGATTTTCTCAGCCAGGGTCAGGGGGCGATTCAGACGTTTGCGAACAACTGTCAGCTTTTCGCGGGTCGTTCGATAAACTTTTTCCACCATTTCCGGGGTGGTCTCAATCTTAGAGCTCATGGAGGGGTTTCCTTTCTGATGAATGACAAGCCCCTGTACTCTAAATCATTTGGTTTTCATTGGCGAGTCTGGAGCCTCGAATGGCCAGCCGCGCCAGATGGGCTAGACCCAAGTTGGCGGACCAGAAAGTGATCCTTCTCGCCCCAAATCTCGAAAAGCCAAGCTTGAAACCGCTCGCGGAAGGCCTCGTCCTGCGTGTAGGAACCCTCATAGAGCCAGGACGGAAGCGGAAGCTCTCGCACGCGCACGTCGACTTCCTCAAGACGGCCCTGGCACATCTCGATAAAGCTCACAGCACCCTTGGGGTAAGCAATGGTCACATCCAGCAGATGGACGGCGGGCTCATTTTTGAGACTCTGAATGACGGCCGCAAGGCCCCCGGCCTTGGGTTTCAGCAAACGCTGGAAGGGCGAATTCTGTTCAAGTCGCTTTTCCGGCGTGAAGCGAGTCCCTTCAAGAAAATTCAGAATCGAGAACGAACCGGCCCGAAATTTCTCAAGGGCCCGCTGAGCGGTCTCCAGGTCCTGACCTCGAGCCTCGGGATGTTTTTCGAGGTACTCCTTCGAGTAGCGTTTCATGAAAGGGTAATCAAGGGCCCACCACACGCCACCTAAAATGGGAACATAGATCAACTGGAATTTCAGAAAAAAACGAAGAAAGGGAATTTTGCGATTCAAGAGCGTTTGCAGCACCACAATGTCGATCCAGGATTGGTGGTTGCAAATGACGATGTAAGAGCCCGCGGTCTTGAGTGGGGCCTCAATCTGCTCGCGCCACCTGATGTTTTGAGTCACGCGCAAGTTCCACGCGTTGCCGGCGATCCACGCTTCGCCGCCGCGAACCAGGATCCGGTTCCAAAGTCGCCGCGCCCGAGGGTCAGGCACCAAGATCTTAAGCACGATGATTGGATAAAGAAGAAGAGCCCACAGCAGAGTGTTGATCAGAAAAAGAAAGGCCGACACCATGACCTTTTTTCCCACGAAATCGCAAAATCTGTCATCTTAGAATTATGATGCGCTTCGGTTGAATTCCATTGTTGTGTAATCTAAAATCCTTTTATGTATCGTCATTTGTACTCTGAATTTTTGCAGCGTCACTCTGGTAAGCAACATTTTGCCAGCCACTCCCATCACTTCTGGCCCGATGTCACACGTCAGGCCATGCTGGACTACTGGGAAGATTCCGCCAGCCTAACCGATCGGAAGTGGTCGAAGATCTTGGGCGAAAAAGTTCCTCGCACTCAGGAGCTCATAGCTCGCCACTTGAAATTTTCAAGACCTGCGGACATCACCTTTGCGCCGAATACCCACGATTTTCTTATTCGCTTGATGTCGAGTTTTTCAACGAACAAACCCTTGGAGGTCCTCACCACGGACTCTGAGTTTTACTCCTTCGAACGTCAGATGCGCCGCTGGGAAGAAGTGGGGAAAGTTCGCCTCACCCGAGTGCCAAGCCAGCCCTTCGAGGATTTTGAACAGCGGTTTCGAGCCGCTCTTAGCGCGAAAGCCTGGGATCTCGTTTTCCTCAGTCATGTGTTTTTTAATTCGGGTGTTGCCGTTCGAAATCTTGAAACACTTGTCGAGGCGGCGCCGGCTTCGAGTGTTTTTGTCCTCGATGCCTATCACAGTTACATGGCCCTTCCGGTGGATTTATCAAAACTGGGCGATCGAGTTTATTTCCTCGCGGGCGGTTACAAGTACGCACAAAGCGGAGAGGGCTGCTGCTTCATGACACTGCCACAAGTGAAGGATCGTAAACCCGAAATCACGGGCTGGTTTGCCGAACTTGGAAATTTAAGCAATTTCCAAAATGAAGTGGGCTTTGCCGACGATGGAACTCGCTTCGCCGGATCCACGCTTGACTACACCGCGCTCTATCGCATGCTCGCCGTCCTTGAGCTCTTCGAGCGCGAAGGGATCACCGTTGAAAAAATCCACACTCATGTTCGTCGTCAACAGCGCTACTTTTTGGAAGCCCTTCCGCAGCTGAAATCTCTCGGGCTGAGCGCTGAGCAGATTCTCGGGCGCCCCGATCTTGAGGGCCACGGCCACTTCTTGACGTTTGAATTGGGATCGGCCGAAAAAGTTTCTGCCATTTCGCAGGCCTTAGAAAAACGTGGCCTTTTGACAGACTCTCGAAAATCGCGTTTGCGATTTGGCTTTGGCCTGTATCATGAAGGACCCTACACACTATGAGCCAATCGAAAGCCATCAAAGCCATCGACCGTGACGGAATCCTTCTTGTTTTCCCCATCGACAATCGTCGCGATCCTCACTCGCTGTGGTACGAGCTTCACCCAAAAACGAAAATGCGCTGGGAGTGGGACGAAGACGGTGACTCACGCGTGGCAAATCTGTGGCATCTTCGAACCGAGCTCTCGACGACACGAAAAGTTGTGTACTCGAAATGGTTTCGCGGTCGTGCCACGTACTTTTCACGAGACCTTTTTCGCGCCTGTCTTCGCCTGGAGCAAGAGCACCTTTTGAATCTGTCACGCGAGAGTCGTGAAGTCCTGGATACGCTGATCAGCGACTCCCCCTTGAGCACTCGACAACTGAAAGAGATCGTGGGTCTACAGGGCCGATTGCTCGAGCCGCTCTTCAACAAGAGCTTGAAGCCGCTGTGGGATCATTTTCAGATCGTGGGCTTCGGCGAGTTCGAAGACTCAAGCTTCCCGTCTCTAGGAATCGGTGCCACTCGAACTCTGTATGAAGACCTGAGGGAAGAGTCGCAAACCCTTGACCTTCGCAAGGCCCAAGCCACTCTCGATCGTTTCATGCC
Organism: Bdellovibrionales bacterium; assembly: GCA_046336915.1. Classification (GTDB taxonomy): domain Bacteria; phylum Bdellovibrionota; class Bdellovibrionia; order Bdellovibrionales; family Bdellovibrionaceae. The sequence continues at coordinate 14,827 of JBKDHV010000087.1, read as the reverse complement.
CGCCGGATCGCTGTGGCGCAAATACTGGGACCGCACACGCACGAAAGCGAAGGCCGCCACACTTGAGTCCGGTCACGAGTAGGCTCGTGAGGACCTGGTCGTCACCACCTGGCAGGGCAAGGTTGGCGCGGACGACTCAGGCTCGTGAACTTTTGGGGCGGATGTTTTCGGGTCTTCATTTTGCTTTTTAAACTTGCGATGGCTCGAAAAACTTGGAATTTGAAATTCAAATCGATCCAGGCGGAAACCGCCTTTCGAATCTCGAAGATTCAAGGGCGCAAAATCGACGCTGGCCGGTACTTTTTTCAAAGCCTCATCTTCAGCTTGGTCCTGGTTGCAAAGGTCGCTCACGGCGGCCCGCTGGAATCGCTGATGTCCCGGGCGGTGGATCTCTATCAACCCGTCGCCCAATCTGTAGGACAGACCTTTGAAATTCGCGTAACAGACGACGCCCACGAAAGCGCGAGCGCGGGCTTCGAAGGAACCCTCGCCTATGTGGAGGTTCCCAAACGGGTTCTTGAAAATCCTCGCTTGGGTGCAGATGCCTTCGCCATCATCCTCTGTCACGAGATTGGCCATCTCTATGGCGGCTCGCCTCGGAAGAGTCAGTCGTTCGAGGGAACTTTGCCTGTCGCCAAAGATGGTTTCACCTTCTCGACCAGTGAGGGACAGAGCGATTACTTCGCCACCGCCGTCTGCTTTCGACGTCTGGCCTTGGATCAACCCGCACTCGTTTCTCTTCAATCCGCACCGGAAGTCCCTGCGGTGGTTCAGGCCCAGTGCCGATCCAGTTGGCCCACGTCAGCGAAATCTCGTAGGTTCTGCGAACGGGCGGCTGTGGCCTCGTTTCAGTTCCTGCGACTGTCGTTTGCTTTTCCGATCTCGTTTGAGACGCCAGATTTGAGTGTCGCCCCCCGCTTGGTTCGGGACAGCTACCCGTCACGACAGTGCCGACTGGATACTCTGTTCCGCGGAGCCCTCTGCCCCGATGAGATGCCACTCAAACTAGATTTCTGGAACTCAAACTTCAACGACTGTAGGACCCACACCTACGCGCAACGACCCGCCTGCTGGTATCAGTAGACTCCAGTGACGCGACGTCACTGGTAATGTACCTGTCACCTTTAGTCACCTTTAAACGTACGAGCCGCGCTTGATTTTTTCGAGGATGATCTTTTCCGTTTTGATGGGATCCTTGGGATCGACCGAGAAGTAGCTTTGCTGTTCGCAACGGATCTTCTCTTTCATCAACCACTTCAAGATGTCGGATAGGCCCTTGTTCTTCTTGTCCAAGAAGAAGGGATCATTTTCCAAAGCATCTTTCGCTTTTTTCAAAGCGCGCGCTTCGGCGGGATCGGATTCCTTCACCTTGTACGAGGGAAGATCGTATCGCTTCACATCCTCTGGAAGTACGCCCAAGAATTTCACCTCGGGTGCGGAGAAGTCGGCATTTCGAATTAACGAAGCGGCCGATCCGGCCTTCAGAGTTCGAAAGATATTCTGAAGCGTGTACGCATCCAAGTCTCCGAAGAAGTACATGGGAACACCCAGCTCGTCTTCAATCAGCTTACACCAACCACGCACCCCGTTCGACGGAACACCCTGCGCACCGATCAGGATACAATTGTTACGCTTCGTGAAACCCATCGTGTGCAAGGTATTTGCGGTACCTTCTGATTCGATGACCAAGGCAAAGTCGATTTTCTTTTTGGCTTTCAATTTCAACGACTGCGGACGATTCTTTGGCATAAAGGGAGATGTTCCCAAAGTGGAAAGATCAATCGTCGCTTTGGACCCGTCCGGAAGGGTCTCTTGGACAACCAACTGATTGGAATACGTCTGCCCGCCGCGATCGTTGGCAAAACAGTTCAGCTCTTCACGGTAGACCTGCATCATGTCGCCGATGAAATCGATGATCGCATCGGACTCACTCTGATCTTCAAAATCCAAGGGCTTATAACGAGTGTTGCCCTTGATGACACCCTTACACATGTAATAGAGCTCACGCTTTGTGTTCACGGCCCCAATGTTCAAATTGCGAAGAAGAATTTCCAGCAAGAACACGACTCGGGCGAGTTTCTGAACCGAGGACACATTCAGCTCGGTTCGAACCACTTTATCTCCCGGAGTGAGATAACCCACCTTGGGATTGTAGAAAGAATTATCTAACGAAGTCTTCACGGCCTCAAGGTAAGGGCGCTTCGAGTTCTCCAGATCCTTCAGCATCTTCTCGGCCAGAGTCTTCGCTTCTTTTGGAATATCAATTTTGAGTTCTCGGACTTTCATCAGTCCGCCGGTTTGTTGTGCCATCCCGTCACCATTCCCAATCTTTTATAAAACTTATGATTTCTTCTTCGTGCCTTGAGGCTTTTTCCCCTCTTCAGGGGCCGCCGCTTCCATGGCCATCGCAGGCTCACCGGGTTCTTCTGGGCCCGTTCGTTTCGCCTCGCGTGCTTTTAAGGCCGTCAACTTTTCAGTGGCCTCTTCAAGCTCACTGATCGCCTCGCGAGAGTCGCGTCCGAGGATTTTTTTAAGACCCTCTTCCGCCTTTTTCTTGCGATTTTCGTTGGCGCCTACGATCTCAACGAGCTTTTCCACCAGAATCGGTCCGAACTGCTCGATGTGAGCCAGTTTTCGCTCCAGATCGGCTTCTTTGAATTCTTTTTTAATATGTCGGGAAAGTTTTTGACCCGCTTGAATCAGGGCTAAACGAATCTCACCGACTAATTCTTCCGAGGCATCGATCGTTTCCTTCGAAGCGTTCTTAAACTTGATAAAGGGCGAAACCACCGAGACCGCGAAGACATAGGGTCCTAAAGGCAAGGAGTCTTTCGGCTGCTGAAGTCCGTAGGACTTCCAGTTCACCGACTCGATCGCCCACGTGATCGCGCAACCCGATTTATCAAACTGCAAAGGAACACGGTTCGCAAAACGCAGCAGCTGAACCGGAGCATCCGCCTCTTGATTGCGATCTTTAAATCGCGCAAGGGCCACTTCCACCACGACAGGCTTAAAGTCACAGATTCGCGGCTTTCGCGTGACGACCGCAAAGAAGTCCACCTCACCCAAACGACCGATGGATTTAGCCAGTGAGTCTTCACCCACCGTCAAAACCGACTTCGTCGAAGGCGCCATGAGTTCCGTGTTCTGCACAGCCGCGAAGACCTTTTTAAAATCATCTTGGCTAAGAGAACTCACCGCTTTTTCAAAAAGACCCTTCGGCAGTCCGTTTTTTGCAAACTCACGAATCGAATCATCGCTGATTCGAGAAAATCCCGTTTTCAAAAACTTTGAAAGAGTCGTTTTACCAAAAAGTGTTGAGTGCGTGATGAACTCACCCAATTTAAAAGTATGAGGATGAGGCAAAGTCGCATCGGGAACATCTGGAACCACGTTCGACACGCGGTCCACTTTCACGACATCATTTTCAGCAAGCTTGTAAGTGACAGCCAGATGCGGATTTAAAAGCACCGAGCCTTCCATGTAGGTCACAAGGCCGCCGTCTCCGTTTAACTGGATGCGACCGTCCATCAAGAACTCAACACGAACGCCGTGGGGCTTGTCCCAATCGACGGTTTTTTTATTCTTCAAGATTCCCGTGTTCGACTTAATGTCGACGTCGACTTGAGCCTCGATGGCCTTTCGCATCCCTTTGGTTTTCGAGATGACGTGCACACCCTTGGCATTTGTGATCTGCGCCCATGTGGTGGCCGCGCTGATCCCGATCCCCTGCTGACCGCGAGAGCACTTCCCGCGACCGAATTTTGAAGAGGCCAAGTACTCACCATAAACTTTGGCAAGGTCCTTTTCTTCAATTCCAGGTCCGTTGTCTTCAACGATGACCTTCACAAGATCTGTATTTTTCGAAGAACCGGCTCCGACTTTCACCACTTCAACGTAGAGGTCGGGAAGAATCCCGGCCTCTTCACAGGCGTCCAGAGAGTTGTCGACCGCTTCTTTCAAAGTGGTCAAAACCGCCTTCGTGGGTGAAGAAAAACCAACCTGTTGGAGATTCTTGGCAAAATATTCCGCTGTACTACTTTTGGTGATTTCATTTCGTGCCATATTTTTTCATTAAGTAGGAAAAGATTTCTGGAGAGCAAGACTTTTTAAGTTAATCCATTGTGTCATCTGAATCATCTGCTGAAGAGTCAAGCGACTGCATCGCCAGCTCCGCTCGAGTTTTGTAACCTTTTTTCGTATTGCACTCCTTGCAACTCGGGACACAATTTTTTTTGTCGCTCTTTCCTCCGCGCGCAATGGGGATTAAGTGATCCATCGTCAGTTCCGACGGCTTGAACCGCTGCTCACAGTGGTAGCAAATCCCTTTGCCGAGCTGGCCCTTCCACCAGGCCGAAGCCCGAAGTTCACGGGCCTTCGCCTTTTCGCGTTTTTGGTGCTCAGGCGGAGCGGCCGCGAAGAAAATTTCATCCGACATCCCAAAGTTGTAGGTCGAGACCTTAATTTTGTCAATGATTTCACTATATTATGACGTTTACACATAATTTACATAGTCGACCAAGGAAGGGTCCAAAGGTGCGAAAGTTATGAAGAAACGCTTTAGATGACCCCCCGCCTGACCGATAAGAAGAAGGTCGCAGTAGCCGCGGAATCCGGAGGTTCTGGCTCTATGTCCTCGTTGCAGAAGACCTATAAAAGAGGCGATGTGATCTTCAAGGAAGGTGATAAGGTCTCCCATGTGATCTTCATCCAATCCGGTTCTGTTCAGTTGGCCCTCCTTCGAAACAAAAAAAATGTCGAGATTATGACCTGTGGACCGAACTCCGTTTTGGGAGAAAGCGGCATCATAGGGGTTCCAACCCACAATATCGCGGCGATCGCCACTCAAGAGACGAAGACCCTCGAAGTTCCCGTCGAAGTTTTCAAGCAGCAGATCGAGGGCGCGCCCCAATTTGTGAAACTTTTGATTAAGAGTTTTTCTGAGCGATTGCACAAAGTCTTACAAGATGTTCGCTCGACGAAGATGCAATCGGATGCCACCCCCTGCCCTGATGAAGCGGTCCCCCGCGTTTTCGGCGCCCTCTTCTTCACGCTCATGCACAAGGGCGAGAAACAAAAGGACGGCAAAACTTACGAGATCGAGTGGATGCTGCTTCGTCAGTACGCTCAGCGAATCATGGGCGAATCAATCAAACGTCTGGAAAGTGCGATCGACATCTGTGTAAAAATGAATCTTGCAAAATGGATCATGGAAAAGCCCCCCGAGGACCCCGAAGGTCCGGACCAAAAGATGCGGGTGCAGTTCTTTGATATTCAACCTCTCGAAGCTTTTTTCGAGTTCTTTCAGTACTATTATTATAAGCCCGGCAAAGGCGACCTTCTTCGTGTCGAGGACTCTCTTACGCAGATCGTGAGCCTAATGATTAAGTGTGCGGACGGCCTGCCCGTCGATCGCTTCGGTGCGGTCTCGATTGAGTACGCCACTTTCGGCGAAAAGATGCAGGAAGAGCTAGGTGTTAAGCTCACGGCTGATCAGTTTGTGCGCTTGGAAAGCAAGGGCGTTTTTAGCAAGCGCAAAACCGTTTCGGATAAAGTCTTTATCGATTTTGATATCAAAGAGTATCGAAACTTCGCCTGGTCCTGGAAGTTCATCCGCGAAATCAATAAATGGAACGAACGCGGTTACATTGACATGGACGAAAAGGACGAGGTCAAAAGGAAGTCAGCCGGCGGTCCGGCTTGCCCTTCTTGCGGAGCACCTTACAAGCCCGAACAAAAATTCTGTGGCGAGTGCGGCCACAATTTGACAGCGAAAGCCGCCTAAGATCTGATGGAGCCGCATCCCAAAAAGGAGATTCGCGCATGCTCCATATCATCGTCGGAACCAATCGTCCCCAATCCATGACAAAACAGGTCTCGTTAGCCGTGCAGAAAATGTTCGAAGCCCAAGGTCATTCCGTGGGCCTGATTGATCTTGCAGACTTGCAACTTGAAACCGTCGCTGCCGGTGATTACCTTTTAGGCGCAAAACCTCTTCCCGCCGTTCTTCAAAAAGCGGTGGACACAGTGAAGACCAGTGAGGGTTTGATTGTGATTACACCCGAGTACAACGGCGGAATGCCTGGAGCTCTCAAAACTTTTATTGATCATTGGAAATTTCCAGAAAGTTTCGTGGGACGCCCCGTCGCTTTCATCGGCTTGGCGGCCGGCATCTGGGGCGGACAGCGACCGGTCGAGCACCTGTCTCAAATTTTTGCCTATCGAAGTGCGTATCAGTTCCCTGTTCGGGTCTTTCTTCCCGGCATCAACAAGATTTTTGTAAACGGCGAGATCACCGAACCCAACGCGCAGAAGCTTCTTAAACAACTTGTGGAGGAATTCCCGCGCTTTTGCCAGGCTTTGAAATCAGCCAAGCTTGATTCGAACAGCCGACTGGGGCTCTAAGGAAGTCTCGATTAACTCAGGCGAGAGACTCAAATTGGAAATTTAAAAAGCCGGGCCCCTAGAGGAACCCGGCTTTTTCTTTTTCAAGGGAAATTAGAAACCAAGATTGAAGCTGAGCTTGTAGAAACCAGTTCCGCTACGACCCTCAGCCGAGTCTGTTCCGAAAGCGAAACGAACGCCGGCATTCGCATTGGGAACTGCGAAGTTTACATAGGGACCGAACCAGCGATACACCGTGCGCGCCGAGCCACCCTCACGACGAGAGTTGTCCAACTGTTCATGCGACAAACCCACTGTGTAGAAGTCGTGAAGCTTGTAACCACCATACAACCAGAAATGGAGATAGTCGTTCGTCGTACCATTGTCGTCCGCAGCAAGGTAGAAACCCGAATACAGCTGAGCTTCGATGCGATCAACATTGTAATTGACGGTCAAGTTCGGCACGTATCCATCCATCGACACACGCTTACCACCTGACAACAAAGAACCTGATGTCACTCCGACGAGCGCGGTGGCCGTCAGACCCTCTTGAACGGCAAAGGTCGCTCCCAAGCCGAACTCGGTCCAGTTGTTAGTTCCGCCCGTCGCGCCGGCTTGGCCCGAAACGAGGAAAGGGTTTGACCAGATAATTCCGTAGGCATTGTATGTGAGCTTGTCGCTCGCCTTCATGCCGACCATCGCTTGGTTCCACTGCCCGAAAAAGGCGTCTTGGTTCAGGCTCAGGGATGCCGACGTCTTCGAGTCAGCGGCTGATGCAACGGAGCCTCCGACGGTCATCACCGCCAGGACCATTGAAACAAGAGTTCGCGTGATTTGCTTGTGATATACTGCTGGAAACATAGTTGAGACTCCTTCTGCTTAAAAGCAATTCTGTTATCCAATGTGATAGAGGCTATGAGGCTTGGCAATTTCCAAGCGAGGCCCCCTCGCTCTTGGTCTGGCTTCAATGAAGTTTTTAAGAGATCAATTGTGAGCTTTTCCTCGAGAACTCGGCCCGTGATTCAGAAAAACAACTCGACCAGCTCAAACTCCGCGTAGGCGATAGGCCCAAAATTGTCTCTGCCAGGTCTTTCTTTCCAAGAGGCCGAAAGGGGACACTGAGCGTTTTCAGATGTGGTAAAAATTGGGGTCGCAGAAAGAGGAGGCTCTCATGATCAAGGCTTTTTCACAGATCTGGCTTGTGCTGGTTTTGTCTCTGCTGTTGTCCAGTCTGTCGCTCGCTCAAGCGTCCTCTCGAAACGATTCTGGACGCACTCGCGTAACCGGCATCGTCATTTTTGAGCGCAAGAACACCCGAGCCTGCGCTGAATCCTACTGCCCACCCTCACGCCCCTACTACCAAGCCTCGTTGATCAAAGCAAAGGTCGATGGCTTTGGCGACGTTCGAAAAGTGGCAATCTTAGATCTGACATCGAGCTTCGATGTGAAGACAAAACCCAAGTCCCTGAACTACGGCGGAACTCGTTTGCGAGAGGGAATGAAAATCTCTCTTGAAGCCGACGTGGACTTGGTGATCTATGGCCTGACGAAGAAGACTCACGCCTCTTTGATGAAGGGCTCTGAGATTCGCATCTTGAAATGATCGCTCTCTGGAAACTTTGGGGGCCCAGGCCTTCGATGGCTGAATCTTGACTTGAATTGAGTGCGCGAGATTCTATTTCCTTTGATTCCAAAGATCTGATGAATAAACTTGGCGAACGGCTTTCAGCTGTTCGCTTAACTTTTCGGCCTGGGGCACTTGCGAAGGAAACGGAAGCAAGGGCGAATCGAACTTCACGAAGTTTTTTTGCCGCCCCTGCTCGATCAAGATGACTTCACCATCTGTATGCCAGTAAACGCCCGCGGCAAAGGCCGTGTAAGTCTTGGGTCCTGAACGAAACACCGATCGCGAAAGGCTCGGTACTTTTTCTCCCTCAAAACCCAGAAGATCGTAAAGACTTGCGGGAAGATCAATTTGCTGCGCGATCTGCGTTCGGTCAATTTCGCTTGGCCAATTCTTGATCCCTGGATGGAAAAACAGAAGGGGCACGCGATATTCGACCAAGGGATGATCCTGCCGATGAAAAATGATGGGGCCTGTATGATCGGCGACGAGAATAAAGAGTGTATTTGAGTACCATGGCTGCTTTTCAGCGGTCTTAAAAAATCCTCGCAAGGCTGAATCGGCATAGCTGATGGACTTTAGAATCAAATGTTCGGGCTGCTCAGGGAAGCGATCCTTCTCGAACTCGGGGACGCGGTAGGGCTGATGCGAGCTCAACGTGAAGAGGACAGAAAGGAAAGGCTCCTTCTGTCCCGATAGTTCTTGAGCGAAGTACTGAAAGTACGGGCGATCCCAAATTCCCCAAACACCATCGTGATCGTCTGGGTTCGGATACTCGCGGCTGCCGAAGTAGGACTGAAATCCCGCCTTCGCGGTGAAGGAATCAAAGTGCATCGTTCCGTTGTCGCCGCCATGATAAAAAGACGTCAGATACCCTCGACGAGCGAAGACTTCGCCCAAGCCCTCGAAATCGTTCGTCGCAAATTCCGAAGTGACAAAGGGTTCTTCCATGAGGGCCGGAATTCCCGTAAGCAAAGCCGCCACCCCTTCGATGGATCGGCGTCCGTTCGCAAAGCCCTTGGTAAAGGTCAGGCTCTTCTTCATCAGCGAGTTCAAAAAGGGCGTGTACTCTTGCTGCAAGCGTGGGTTCAGGCCCGTGTACTCCCAGGAAAAACTCTCCAGAACCAGGATCACCACATTCGGGGTTTCACCCTGCAGCTTCGGAACAAACTTTTCGCTCACCACGGCTGCATTGACGTGCGAAAAGGCCTGTTCATCGGTTCGAAAGAAGCTCTCGCGCTGCAGGCCCGAACCCTTCAAGGATTTTAAAAGCGTGAAGGGTGTGTTCAGAACCAGCTGATTCATATGGGCCCGCTCAAACAGGTGCGCGTTCACGGGATTGAGGGGCTTTTTCTGAAGACCGCCTCGGGCTGCCACCACGAGGACGATGACAATTGCCACTTGCTCAAGCCACCAGCGTTTTCTTGAGACCGCTCCACGCTGAAATCCCCGACAGACCCACCACAAGGCCGCAAAGAAGATCAGGCCCAGAAAGACTCCTAAACAGATCCAGGGAAAGTACTCGAGGACCATGGGACCCGTTTTTCCCTCGGCCTCGCGAAACATCTTCAAGACCGATAGGCTCATGCGTCGGCCAAAGAAGTTCCAAAGCTCCATATCGATCACGGTGAGCACCCAAAAGGGGAAGAGCGACACGAGGAGCGGGATAAAGTAGGCCCGCCCCACCACCCAGCCCCAGATGAGGGTGGGCATCAGCAGCCAAGCCAGGGCCGCTGCATCAAACCGCAGGCCCAAAAAACAAGCCCAGGCTAGGGTGGCCCATGACTCTTCAGAAAAAAGCTCACGGTTCCAGAACCAAAACTCTAACCGCAAAACCGTAAAGAAAAGAACAAGCACCGCCACAAGGCGTGAAAAGTGGCTGAAACGCATAACCCCACGCTAGCACTGGTTGAAGTGCCGGTCCACATCTGATAGAAGAGGGCCCTATGACGCTTGAGCAAATGAAATCCCGCCTGACCCAAAGTTATCCCGATGGAGTGATTGAAGTCGTGGATCTGACTGGAACCTCTGACCACTGGGAAGTCTACGTGGAAAGTCAGGCCTTCAAAGGCATGAGTCGCATCGAGCAGCATCAGCATGTGATGGGCTGTTTCTCCCCGGAACTGAAAACCGGTGAAGTCCACGCTCTGTCCATTCGAACCAAGATTAAAGGTTAACTTTTTTTGATCAAAGGAGATCTTTCCATGAGCCAAGTTCGCGAAAAAATCGAAACAATCCTCAATCAGAATAAAGTTGTTCTTTTCATGAAGGGCACTCAAGGATTCCCCATGTGCGGCTTTTCCGCTCGCGCGTGTGCGATTCTTCAGGACCTTGGAGTGAAGTTTCAAGACGTGAATGTTTTGGAAGACGATGAAATTCGTCAGGGCATCAAAGAGTACGGCAACTGGCCGACGATTCCTCAGCTGTACGTGAACAAAAAGCTGGTCGGCGGATCTGACATCATGATGGAAATGTATCAGTCCGGCGAACTTCAGGATCTTTTCAAGTAGTATGAAATGTAACCTCGCGGTCTGGGACCGAAGCCTTCGCTTTCTCTTGGCGGTTTTGCTTTTGAGTTATGCCATTGCGGGCGGTCCTTTGTGGGCCTGGAGCGGACTCTATCTGCTTTTGACCGCAAGCTGGGGCTTGTGCCCGCTCTACTCTTTTCTTAAGATCAAGACCATACGGACCCCTCGCTATCGGGTCTAAACTGCAAAGGGGTCTGCATGGACGCATTGAAGAGTTTGGATTTTCTACCCTCCACTCACATCCTCACCGACCCCTCTTCGCTTCAACACTACGGTAAAGATTGGACCACGTACTTCGACATCAAGGCCTCTGGGATTCTTTTCCCGCGAAACACCGAAGAGGTAGTGAAGATCGTGAAATGGGCCCGCGCTCACAAAGTGGCCCTGATCCCCTCGGGGGGGCGCACGGGACTGAGTGGGGCCGCGTGCGCGACCCAAGGCGAAGTGGTGGTGAGCTTCGAAAAAATGAATCAGATCCTTGACTTCAACCCGGTTGATCAGACTGTGGTTGTGGAAGCTGGTGTGATCACCGAGACCCTGCAAAAGTTCGCCGAATCTAAAGGTCTCTACTACCCCGTGGATTTTGCCGCTCGAGGTTCTTCTCAGATCGGGGGCAATATCGCCACCAATGCGGGCGGTATCAAGGTCGTTCGCTACGGGATGACTCGCCAGTGGATCGCGGGATTGACCGCGGTCGCCGGAACGGGCGAGGTTTTGCATCTGAACAATGGCTTGATCAAAAATGCCACAGGCTATGATTTGCGCCAGCTGTTCATCGGCTCGGAAGGCACTCTTGGTTTTGTGACCGAGGCCCTGATTCAACTGGCGCCAAAGCCCGCGCCCAGCCGCGTTCTGCTGTTGGCGTGTCAGCAGCTCTCGGACATCATGAAGGTGTTCCAGGCTTTTAAAGAGTCGACATCCTTGGTGGCTTTCGAATTTTTTTCCGCGAAGGCTTTGCACTACGTTCAAAAGTCTACGCATCTTCCCGACCCTCTTCCTTCGAAGTCTGACTACTACATCGTCACCGAGGTTGAGTGCCCCCACGACGCTGAAGAAGAAAAGGTCTTGGGCGTTTTTGAAAAGTCCTTGGAACAAGGCTGGATCGTGGACGGAGCGATGGCTCAAAGTGGAAAACAGGCGACGGATTTCTGGCGCTACCGCGAGGACATCAGTGAATCGTTAAGCCCGTTTTCACCCTACAAGAACGATATCTCGGTGAAGATCTCCAAAGTTCCCGATTTTATGGCTGATATGGAAGGCGTCTTTCAAAAGAGCTATCCCACTTGGGAAGTCATCTGGTTCGGACACATCGGCGACGGAAATCTGCATATCAACATTCTTCGCCCTCAGAATATGACGAAAGAAGAGTTCGTGCGTGAATGCCAGAAAGTCGACGTCAAGGTGTTCGAGGCGGTCTCTCGCCACACCGGCAGCATCTCGGCTGAGCACGGGGTAGGCCTGACCAAGAAGCCGTTCCTAAGTTTCACCCGCTCGGCCGCCGAGATCGCACTCATGCGCGGAATCAAGAAGGTCTTCGATCCCGATGGGATCTTGAATCCGGGGAAAGTGTTTTAGGGTCTGGCCTAGTTGTTTTGGAAACGTCTGTGAGGCTTCTTCATCACAAAGTTAAGATCTCAAAGATGCAGTGCCAGGCATAAGTCTCCGGGGTCCTCAGAAAGATAACCCCGACACATAACGCGCCATACCTTCGCCGCGATTGCGCGATGCGTAATAAGACCCTAATCTAGACGTACCAGATCCTGCGCAAATCAAAAAACGCTTGTGCTTAAAGCTCCCGATACGGGTCGCGACCCAGTTCAAGGATTCGGCGCCATTCTTCCTCGAGGAAGATTTTTTGCCAACCCACCACACCATCGTAGTTGCGGCGCTTAGGATTTTGGCAGGCGAAATCAGGATCAAAGGTGTGGGCATCGCATAGCGAGAAGTGCTCAGGCAGATCACCTTCCGCGCGCATTCGGTTTCTCCACTCGATTACGCCCAAAGGTTTTTGAAAATCGAGCGATGGATCGAGAACCCAGACCTTATCGCCTGTGCGAACAACGGGCGCGACATGGTACCACCAACGAACAACGCCTTCAGGAGTGTTTCGTGTTTGAGCGGCCAAGTTTCCGAAAATGAAGAGCTTCTTCATTGACGGCCAGCCTCGCATTTCCGCTTGCGAAGTCATCATTTCGGCCCGCACGTAGCAACCGTCATCTGGGTACATCCACGAGATTCGACGCTGGTTCTTGGGAGTCGCGACATCACGGATGAAACGTGTGTCACGAATGTAGCGGAAGATCGTCATCACATTTTGTTTATTTTCCACGTCGGGAACTTCAGCGAAATCCACTTTCTTCAGGGGCCGCGACTGCTCCAAGGGAGTTTCATTAAAAACTTGAATCGTGTGATCAAAGGTTCGCGCGCGCCCTTGCGCCTTTTTGCGCCAGTCTTCTCCCGGCTTGCGAACCGCAGAAAGCCCCCATGAAATTGAGCTCACCAGCATCAAAACTAGGAAGAAAGACTTCTGCATCATACGACCACCCTCGTTCTGATACTTCGTTTAAGACTTTGAATTTGATCCGTCAAATCTTGAATATCTCGACTTTCGACGTCCATCACCAGGTAACCAATGCTTTCATCCGTCGAAAGAGCCTGGGCCTGAATGTTGGCTTTGGCCTCAGATACAATACCGTTGATTTCACCCAAGACTCCAGGTTCGTTGCGATGGACGTTTAAGATTCTGCGAACACCGGGCGCTTTGGGAATTTCGACTTGGGGGAAATTCACGCTTCCGGCCGTCGAGCCGAACTCAAGGAATTTCCGAAAGCTTTCCGCCACTTCCATTCCGATCGCGTACTGGGCCTCTTCCGTGCTGCCCCCGATGTGGGGTGTGAGAATCACATTCGGCAGACCTTGCAGCGGAGACTTAAATTTTTCTTTGTTACTGGCCGGCTCTTCGGGAAAAACGTCCAAAGCGGCGCCCGCCAAGTGTCCCGATTTTAAACTTTTTACAAGATCCTCGATGACCACCACGGTTCCTCGAGAAGCATTGATCAAGTAAGACCCCTTCTTCATGGCCTTCAGCTCGGCACTGCCGATCATGTCTTTGGTTTGGGGTGTCTCAGGAACATGAAGGCTCACAAAGTCCGCCGTCTTCAAAACATCTTGAAGCGAGCGCATGAGCTTGGCATTTCCGAGCGGAAGTTTTTTAACGATATCAAAGAAAATAACATGAAGACCCATGCTCTCGGCGAGAACCGACAGCTGACTCCCGATATGGCCATAGCCGATAATGCCCAAAGTTTTTCCGCGGACCTCGCGCGAGCCATCAGCGGACTTCATCCAATCACCCGAGTGAGCTTTCGAGTTGCGATCCCCAAGCTGTCGGGACAAGGCAATCATTTCGGCAATTACAAGTTCCGCCACAGAACGTGTGTTCGCGTGGGGCGCATTAAAAACGGGAATTCCTAAACGCCGAGCCGTATCCAGACGAACCTGATTTGTGCCAATGCAAAACGCTCCGATCGCCATCAAGTGCGAGGCGTTTTTCAAGACCTGATCGGTGATCTCGGTCTTTGAGCGAATTCCTAAAACTTGGTACTTCGCGAGCATCTTGATCAGGTCTTTTTCCGAGGGAGATTCCTTGATGAGATCCACCTCGAAACCTTCTCGTTCCAATCGTTCTTGAGCCACAGGATGAATATTTTCAACAAGCAGTATCTTCATAGAGTCCTGAGTGTAGACACGGAACCGCCCCCTCGCGACCCTTAACGAGTTGCACCAACGAGAATTGACAGAATCCTAAGATGAACAATAACGTCCCGCACCACTCCTTCCCTATTGGAACGGCGAATTCGACAATGAGGGAATGAGTGTCTCTCGAGAGTTTGCTCTTTTATTTGTGGATGATGATCCTTTGCTTCATCAATCGCTGAAAATGATTGTGCCTCCCCAATGGAGAGTCATCAGCTGTCAGAATCCTGAACTTGTTCCCTTCGATAAATTTTTTCATCTCGCCTTTGTGGATATGCATTTGACTGCAAACTCTTCCGAGCCGGCAGGCCTTCAGGTGGTGCAAAAGCTCTCCGAGTGCCAACCTCAGCTGGAGATCGTCGCCGTTTCGGGCGACTGGAGCCGAACCCTCATGGAGCAGGCCCTGAAAAAGGGGGCCCAGAAATTCTTAGGCAAGCCTTGGCAAGTGGATGAAGTGCATTTGCTTTTGGAAAAAACGGAAGCCCTCTGGAAGCTTCGCCACGCGGGGGCTGCTTCTGTTCACACAGTCTGGGTG
>JBKDHV010000086.1:0-20145 GCA_046336915.1 Bdellovibrionales bacterium | reverse complement strand
CTATTAAGAGAGCAATACAAGAATCGTCATGATGAGAAGACCTTGATTAGTGTTTCCAAAAAGGCCGTCGAGCAGCTTGAGCAAGTTCTGAAAGACGATGCGAAACAAACCTATGTTAATTTGGAAAATCCGAGCTCACGTCTGACGCCCTAATATGGCGCCTTTGTCTTTCCGCGCGGCTTGAGTCCTTCGAGCCTTGCGAATTCGATAGAGCCTCGGGGCGCAAGAAGCGTGGGATGTCTCTGCGCCCGACGACGGAATAATCCTGAATGATAACTTCGCGTGCCTGGGCTGGATCGAGCTTCAACTTGTCTTGCAAATAACGCCACAGCGACTCGGTTAGATTTAGCAAAGCAATGCCATGGCCATGGGGGTGTCGCAGCTGCAAAAACTCCATCAGTTCGAAGAAGGCCCAGAAGAAGGATTGGTTTTGATCCTTGGATCTTTGGCGAAGGGTTCGTAGAAAGTGAGGAAAGTGTCCACTGTTCGCCACAAGATCCCAAAACTTCGAAAATCGGCCCATCGCCTGCATCTCAAAGTAATTCACGTCGCGATTTTGCAAGAGTTGAAAGGGAGGATGCTCTGAATAGATCATTTTGAAGGTTTGGTCATGGCGAACAATCGGGGTACCCTTCAAGCGCTTCAAAATTCCTACTTGAACTTCGTCAGGCTCGAGCTCCACAAGTTGGTCGAAGCCCTGTGCAAAGCTTGCCAGGGTTTCACCTGGTAAACCCACGATCAAATCGGCATGAGTGTGCACACGAGTTTTTTCTTTCAGGTAACGAAGGTTCTCGGCCACCTTCGCATAGTCTTGGCGGCGACTAACGTTAGCCGCCACTTGGGGATTCCAAGTCTGAATTCCAATCTCAAATTGTAAGGACCCTGGCGGAAATTTTTCGATCAAGTTCTTAATTTCAGTGGGAAGTCGATCGGGCACCATCTCGAAATGCAGAAATAGATTCTTGTCGGCATGAGACAAAAAGAATTCAAGAATTCGAGTGCTGATTCGTGGGTTCAAATTGAAAGTGCGGTCGACGAACTTAAAGCTTCGGGCACCACGATCAATCAAGCTTTGAAGCGACTGAAGAAAGCTTTCCAGGGGAAAATTTCGAACCGAAACATCCAGCGATGACAGGCAGTATTCACACTTGTAGGGACAGCCCCGCGACGCCTCGACGTAGAGAATTCGATTCTTGATATCGTTCTCGTCGTAGAACTCATAGGGCAACTGGATCTGGTCGATGGCGGGCAGGGGGCCTGACAGAAGTTTCGAAGTCGGAGCGCGACCATCAAGCAAATCGCGGCAAAGTTCATAGAAAAGAAAGTCGGATTCCCCCTTCACCACATAGTCCGCTTTTTGAAAGAGGGCTTGTTTTTCCGTTTCGAAGGAGATCTCGGGGCCGCCTAGAACAATTCGAATTTCTGGCGCCACCAGCTTCAGCAGGTGAACCAATTCCGTGATCTCTCGTGTGTTCCAAATGTAGACGCCGAAACCTATAATCTCGGGGTTAAGCCGAAGCAGCTTCTCGACAATATCCTGGGGTTTTTGAGCGGTGGTGAACTCGAGAATTTCGGTCTGCGGCTGTAATTCTTTCATATTGGCGTACAGATAACGAAGACCGAATGCGGAATGTTGATAAGTCGAGTTAAGGGTTGAAAGAATGATTTTTGCCACCGTAATATGGCGTCTACCAAAAAAATGTTCTGGGGTCATGCAATCGATCACAATGCCTATGTTTAGAGGATAAAACCCATGTTGAAGCGAAAACTTTTCTTGATTTCCGCCCTTCTTCTGATTCCTCAACTTGGTTTTGCATGGGTTGCATCTATGGGCAAAGTAGGTCGGGATGAGTCTGTTCGCTACCAGAGTTCCAATCCTAAGGTTGAACTCAAGCCCACCCGCTCTTTGAACCAAGCGAGTTCGGAGGAGTGTTATCTTTTTGCGTTCGTAGGGGCCTTGGAAGTCGCCAATCAAAATGGCTGGCGGAGACCTACTGCTCCGGAGATTTCGGCGGAATTCCTCTTCATGGAAAAGATGAAGGCGTGGGCAAAAGATATTCTCAATCGAAATCTTGCCTTGGAGGCAGGCCATTACTTCCATCGTGGCGGAGACATTGACCAAGCGCTTCGTCTGAGCGTTGAAGAGGGTTTGCTGCCCCAAGAGCTTTTTTGGCCCAAAAAGGAGTTCGCTTTTTGGGATCACGAGCAGATCTACACGCGATCTCGAGAAATCGTGAAAGAAAGCAGATCCGCCATTCGCCAGGCACAAAGTGAGCCTGAAAAGCAGCGTCTGATCGCTCGAGTTTTGAAAAAGATCGAAGTGGTCATGGCTCGCCAGGGGCTTCCGATTCCTGAGTCTTTCCGTTGGGGCTCGCGCACGTGGACGGCGACCCAATTTGAGCAAGCTGTCGGCATCAAGAGAAGCACACAGCTTTTTATGATGTATCCCAAAGGGAAGTGGGACATGGGAGATCCTTGGGACTTGCGACGATCCTTGTATGAACTTGTTGAGTTCTTCAATGGTGCTTTTCGTTATCGCCAGTCTTCTTGGAGTCGGATTTGGGACTACATCTTTCGGTCCATCGATCAGGGCCTCCCGACTTTGCTTTCGATGAAGTGGGGAAATACCTATCACGTCATGAATGCCGTTGGTTACGAATACAACGGGCAAAATCGAGTCGTCGCGGTCAAAATGAAAAACAGCTGGGGTGATGAGTACGGAGATCGAGGCTATGCGTATTTTCAACCGGCCGATCTTGAAAAACATGTGACGTCAATTTGGGGCTTCTGGACCCCGGCGCTGCAGCAATAAGAGGGTTTTTTCCGGAACTCTTCCTTAGGCGAACTTAGCTTCTAGCTCGAATTTCAAAGCTCGTGTGAATTTGCTGATCGTGGAAATCCATGGGGATTGTCGACTTTGTAGTTTCCTGCAATTGGGCGCTTGAGCCCAAGCCAGGATCCAAGCGAAACTTTCTTTTATTCGTCGAGAAAAGTAAAAGGCCACCGGGTTGAAGCCGTCCTAAGCAAGACTCAATTAAGAATCGGTGATCTCGTTGAACATCCAGAGTGTCCTTCATCCGTTTCGAGTTCGAAAAAGTAGGCGGATCCAAAAAAATCAAATCAAATCGAGCCCGAGAGACCGGCGATCTTAGGTACTCAAACACATCTTCTTGGACAAACTGATGTTCAGTCTGGGGGATTTTATTTTCTTCGAAGTTCCGCTGAGTCCACTCAAGATACGTGTTGGAAAGATCTACACTTGTGATCTTTCCCCCGCCGAGAGCCGCGGCCACGCTGACGCTGCCTGTGTAGCAAAACAAATTCAGAACTGTGCGATCACGACTTATCTTAGAGACCTTATAACGTGAGGGGCGATGATCAAGGAAAAGTCCTGTGTCGAGATAGTCCCACAGGTTCACGCGAAATCGAAAAGCGCCTTCCTGAACCGCAAATTCGCGCCCCGTACCCGAGAGCTTTTCGTACTGTTCGGTATCTTCGTGACGGACGCGCTTCTTAATAACCAATTGTGACTCCGGAAGCTTCAGAACTTTCAAAGCCGCTTCTAAAGTTGGTTGCAGATGAGCTTTATCTTGATCCAAAAGAGGATTCGACTTGTCGTAAACAACAAGGTAGTCGCGATAGACATCCAAGATAAAAGGATACTCGGGAATGTCGCGATCATACAGCCGATAGGCTTCAAAACGATTCCGCTCACTCCAGGGACGGAGCTTTCTGTAATTCTTTTCTATTCGGTTTAGGATCGCACTCATGGGTGAACCGCAATTTAGACAAGCCCTCGGCAATATGGTAGATAAAACGCTGAAATCAAAATGAAAGCTTTACTTATTACACCCCCGATGACCCAGATCAATTCTCCCTATCCGGCAACGCCGTACATAACGGCGTTTCTGAAGAAACTAGGTCATGAAGTTCTGCAGGTCGATCTAGGTCTTGAGCTGGTTTTACGACTTTTCAGCCGAGAAGGACTTGAACAAATCCGGCGCGAAATTCTAGATCGCGGGACTCAAGGCAACCAGGATTCGATCCTCTTTTTTCTCGAGGCCTTTTCCGACTATCAAGACACGATCGAACCCGTGATTCGATTCTTACAAGGGCGAGACTCCTCACTCGCGTTACGATTGGCCAATCGAAAGCTCGTTCCCGAAGGTCCTCGTTTTTTGGTCCTGCAGGATCACGACGTGCTTCTTAAGAAATTCGGTGAGATGGGGCTTCAGGACCGAGCTAAGTACATTGCCTCGTTGTATCTTGATGATCTTGCTGATGTGGTGAAGCAGGGGATCGATCGCAATTTTGAGTTTTCCCGATACGGGGAAAGCCTTGCGTCTTCTTCAAACTCCTTTGATCCTTTGCTGCAAAAGCTGACAGGGCCCGAAACGTTAATTGATCGAACATTAAAGGACTTGGTACTTGAGAAGGCTCAAGCTTTTCAGCCCGATGTTGTGGGTTTCACAGTCCCCTTTCCAGGCAACGTGTACGGCGCCTTGAAGTCGGCTCAGGTTCTGAAGCAGAACGATCCAAACTTGAAAATCCTAATGGGCGGAGGCTACGTCAATACAGAGCTACGTCGTCTTGAGGATGCGCGTTTGTTTGATTTTGTCGATTATTTGACGTTCGACGATGGGGAAATGCCCTTGCTCTGTTTGTTTGAACACTTTCAGGGTCTGCGTGCCGAAACGGATTTGCTTCGCACCAAAGTTCGTAAGGGCGATCGAGTCGTCGATCTTTCTAATTCCAAAATTTTGGATCTTCCGTTTAAAGAAGGTTTAGTACCGGACTATTCCGGCCTGCCCCTTTCTGACTATGTCGCGATGGTGGAGCTCCCGAATCCCATGCATCGCATGTGGTCCGACTTTCGCTGGAACAAACTGATTTTGGCCCATGGCTGTTACTGGAAGAAGTGCACCTTCTGCGACACCAATCTTGATTACATTGGCCGCTTTGAACCGCAAAAGGCCTCGCGACTGGCTGACCATATTCAGTCTCTTGTCGAACAAACAGGCTCCACCGGCTTTCACTTCGTGGATGAAGCGGCCCCGCCGGCCCTTTTAAGACAGCTAAGCGAGGAGCTCATCCGGCGAAAGCTTAAAATCAGCTGGTGGGGAAATCTCCGGTTCGATACTCTTTTCACGCCAGAGCTAGCCGAGATGATGGCCGATGCGGGTTGTGTGGCTGTGACCGGTGGACTTGAAGTGGCGACACCTCGCCTGCTGAAGCTGATCAATAAGGGGATTGAGTTCGAAAAAGTCGCGCACGTGACCCGAGCGTTTAAATCGGCGGGTATTTATGTCCACGCGTATTTGATGTATGGTTTTCCAACTCAAACGGATCAAGACACCATCGACAGTCTTGAAATTGTTCGTCAGCTTTTCCTTCATCAGTGTTTAGATTCCGCCTTTTGGCATCGCTTTTTGGCGACGGCCCATTCGCCTGTTGGACGCGAGCCGAAGAAGTTTGGAATTACTTTGAAGCCCTTGCCGAAACCGGAACGGGGTCTTTTTGCCGAGTACGAAATTCCCTTTGTCGATCCCACAGAGGCGCATCATGATGAGTACGCTTTCGGACTCAAAAAAGCCCTCTACAATTACATGCATGGCGTGGGACTGGAAGAGCCCTTGCAATTCTGGTTCGACCACAAGGTGCCAAAGACCACGGTCAAAAAGAATTTCTTAGAACAGGTGCTACACCCTTAAAACAGACCTATTCTAATCGACATACTCGATGACATCTTTTCGATCGAAACGGACCTTCTTGGCGCTTTGGTATTTGTCGTCCGCGTGACGATAACCGAGGGCAACCGATGCAATCGCCGACCAGCCCTTTTCCTTAAGCCCTAAGATCTGATCATACTTTTCAGGTTCAAGTCCTTCGATGGGGCAGCTGTCGAGATCCATCAGCGCGGCTGTTTCCATCAAGAAGCCCATGGCGATGTAGGCCTGTCGACGCATCCACTCAAGCCCCTTGGCGGGTTCGAGGTTTTCCACGACATTCTTATTCATCATCGAGTAGTAGCCTTGCAGGGTCGAACGCTCAACCCCGCGCACGGAAACCATTTTCTGAACGAAGTTTTCGACATGCTCTGTTGTCATTCGGGTCGGCGTCGCGAAGACCACGTAGTGAGAGCAGTCTTCAACTTGAGTTTGATTCCAAGTTGCGGGTGTCAGCTTTTTCAAAATATCGCGATTTCGAATAACCAAAAACTTCCAGGGTTGAAGTCCGTAGCTGGAAGGGGCAAGTCGCAAGGATTCGGCCAAAACATTCCAATCGGATTCCGAAATCTTTCGTTTTGCATCAAATTTTTTCACGGCATAACGCCAATTTAGTTTTTCAACAATTTGCTGAGGGTTCATTAAATGTGCCTCCTAAAGTTACATTTAAACTGATTTAAAAAGGCTTGTCACATCCTTTATGGCAAGCCTATCGAGTGATCTATTACGGGGCGGTTACAAAAACGGAGCGAACGGCGGCGCTTTTTGTGTAGCCGTTCTTGTTCTCAGGATTCTGAGTGTAAACTCGCCAAAAATACTGCTGACCCGGTTTAAGATCCTTGATTTCGTACTCATTGGCTTTGATCAAAGGCTGGTCGCTGACGAGCCACTTAAAATTGGCGTCAGTGGCCACTTGCAAGTGATAGAAAACGCCGGGAACTTGTTCCCATTTGAGCGTTGTGCCCGCCGCTGGAATCTGAGCCATAAAAGCGGGAGAAATAATCTTTGTCATATCCGGAATGGCTCCACGAGCCAAATTCGGAGACGGCTGTGGGAAAACCTTGTTCCAATCATGGTGAGTGTCTTTTGATTCTTGAGCGCCGGCGTTGGGCGTTTCCGCAAGAAGACGAGAACCCATCAATAAAATGCCAGCAACAAGGAGAGCCTGAATGATAGCTTTCATATAGTGTCGATCCTTTCTAACTGAGCCCTTCGTTTTAAGCCAAATCCTTGCAAAAGAGAATCTTTGGACCCCACTTGAAGGGAATGGGACTCTGTGTTATGACCGTCTTGGCAAAACAGGATCGTCGCTGGGTGAAAACTCAGAGGAAAGTCCGGACTCCAAAGGACGCTGCAGGGGGTAACGCCCCTCCACCGCAAGGTGAGGAACAGTGGAACAGAGAGAAGGTCCAGGGCGCTGAGCCTGGAATCGGGAACGGGAGATTTCAGGGGAGTCGCTGGAGTGAAAGCAGCCAAACTCTGCAGGGAGCAAGATCAAATAGGGAAGCGGCTAAATGCGGTCCGCATGTGCTTCCGGGTCAGATCGCTTGAGATTTTGGGTAACCAAAATCCTAGAGAAATGACGGTCACATCGAGAAACTAAGGTTCGGTTTCTCAAATGAACAGAATCCGGCTTACAGTTTTGCCAGGTGAATCTTTGAGGGGCTCCGCAAGGAGCCCCGACCTTTTTGTGACCGACTTTTTTCACACACAAATCTTGAAGCTATTTGTTCGCCCGGCGCGGAAACATAGATTGCCCTAGTGCGTAGGACATTGCGAGCCTCAAGCGTCCCCTTATCATGGTGAAATAGGAAGCCCACTTAAACTTGAAGGAGTTCAAATGAAAAAGCTCGCCATGATTTCTTTTTTGACTTTGATTTTAGGGGCCTGCGCGCATCATCGTGATGTTCGCCCCGGAGCCGATGGCACGCATCGAGTGGCTGTACAAACGGAAGATAAGGAACAGGGATCCCAAGAAGCCATCCGACAGGCGCAGCACTTCTGTGAGAAACGCAATCTTTCTGCGGCCTTTGTCGATGAAAAGCAGAGTTACACGGGTTCAATGGACGAAGAGTCTTATAAAAAAGGCAAAACCATGGCGAAGGTCGCTCAAGGTGTTGGCTCAGCCGCGTGGGTTTTCGGTGGTAAGAAAGAGTCGGATGCCGGGGGCGTCGTCGGGCTTGGCGGCGGCATCGCAGATTCAGCTCTAGGCAAGGGCTACACCGTTGAGATGAAGTTTCGCTGCCAGTAAGGCTTCATGCGCCGAAGTTTCAGCGCACGCACTCAAAGAGTCCCGTCGATGCAAGGCGGGACTTAGTTTTCTAAATTAAAATTGCGATCAAGATCCATTTTCAAGAAGCAAGCATCTTTGTACTGAGAAGCGAAAATAAAGTCGCCCTTAAGTCCCGTGGACGCTTCTTGAAACTTCCCATCAAGGCTTGTCGTCGACTTCCCTTTGGCAATTTCTTCAGCAAAGCTAGTTAGCGATTGGCTGACACAAGACTGAGGAACGGTTCCAAGGTCAAACTTTCTGTTCTCAAACATGCCAGCTTCGAAACAATTGCAAATGCCATTGAGCGATCGCGACGCATTCTTGCCGAGCATTCTATTTTCGAGCATTCTTGTTTTGCCTGGGACTGCTGCTTTGGATAAAGCACCACCGACAATTGTCAGGACTCGGATCGAAAGCGCATCGAGATGAAGAGACTCTTGATGTCCGTAAACTAGACGGGGGCCGAAGGGGAGCACGCAAGCCCCACTACAGGGAAAGCTCAATCGCGCTATGGCACGTCTTCGCGTCGCCGTCCTTTTCGCAAATTTCCTCAGAGAGCTTTTTCGCGGACTTGCCGAAGTTCTGACCCGACATTTGGTTCGCGATTTCAAGAACTTGATCGAGTCTTCGGGGGTTGTTTTGAAGTTGAGCCTTCCCATAGTCCACGGTTTTGGCTTCCGTTAGGATGCCCTTCGCAAGGCCGTCGTCGCCTTGCTCGAAGTATCCGACCAAATAGGTGCTTTGGTTGAGGATCACTTTACCTTCTCTTGTCTGTGTATAGCGATCCGTGATCTTGGCGACCACGTGGTGATTTCCTTTTGCCCAGCAGAAAGCGCTCACAGCATGAACTAAAAAAGCCATTAAAAAAAATTTCATAGATCCACCTCGTCGTTGAAGACATAGGTCGGAACTACAACTTTGCGGCCAAGGCTCGTGGCCGTAATCTTCTTTACATTGTCTCGAAATAGGACTGTGACTTTTTTGGTTAGACAGGCGCGAAAGTTACGAGCTCGCCAATGTCTCTTTCTGTTTTTTGTGGGGATGGGGGTTTAAGTGGCCGCAGGGCATTGACGCAGTGTCACTGGTAATGTACCTGTCACACGCTACGAGCTTGCTGATTGATAGTGCTTCAAGCAGTAGCGCCAAAAGCGGCTTGAAAAAATCACGGCGAGCGGAGCCGCTGTGAGGGTCCAAACATAGACCCAAGTTTCCGGGGGATCCAGAATGGCGCGAGCGGGAACGCTTGCGATGAGGGCGACGGGAAGAACGGTGAGAACAAGAATCTTCAACCAAGGCGCATAGATGGAATCAGGACGCATACCTAACCGGTAGAGCTGGTACCACACATACTGAATGTTATCGGCACGCACGAAAATCAAACATAACGCGGCCACAGAAAAACGAATACTGTAGAGGATCGCAAAACCGCACGGAGCCAGAAGAGCGACCCAGAGAATTCGCCACCAATTGAAATCGGGAAGTTGGGAAAGGCTCCAAACAAACCATCCGCAGGCAATCAAAAAATTTCCAAAGCAAGAAACGGAAATTCTTTGAAGACTCACCATAAATTGCGAGTTGATGGGCTTGGATAAAAGTAAATCCAGATCCCCTTTGCGAACCTTCTCGGAAAAACGATCCAAGTTTTCCTGTAGGAAAATCATATACAGGGCATCCACAATAAAAAGCATGCCCAGAAAGACGCGGGTCTGGGCTCGGTTCCAGGATCCAATTTGTTCCGTGTGCATGAAAAGAACTTCGAAGGTGAAGATCTGGGCCGCGTACCAGAAGATATCGTTGATGATCCTCATCGCAAAATTCAGACGAAACTCAAGCTCGGCAATCAGGCTTGCGCGAACAAACGCCTTGAAGATGCTCCAGTATTTTTTAAGCGCCTGTGCCTGCATAAACCTTCATCCCACGTCGCCATAAAAACCAACCCACAACCGAGACCACAATCAATCCCACGGTCGTCGTCGCCACACCCCGAAGCCAAGCCGAAAAATCAATTCGCCCCGTCAGATAACCCACAGGAACGTAAACTCCCGAGCTAAACGGAAGCGAGAGAAAAAACTTCTGCCAAGCGGGCGGCATCAAATCCAAGGGGAAAAGCTCGCCGGTGAATAGCCACAGGGCCAGATTCTTCGTCACCGTCAGGGAATGAACCTTGTTAAAGAAGAACGCCAAAGAGGCAATGCAAAAACTCATGCCGAAAACGAAGATCAAGTAGTAGAAAATAAGGAACAGGGCCGCCGGCAGTCGCTCCCAGTGCGTCGGTAGCTGAAAGCTCACAAGGATCACCATCGGGAAAACTAAGGACAGAGCGGTTGTGACAGCTTTGTAGCCTAAAAGCTGGCTTAAATAGTATTCGTAGAACGTCAGCGGTCGTGTGAGCAGACTGTTGATGGTTCCTGAATCGATCTCTTCGATCATACGAAATTCATACATCCAGTTGACTGTGATCCTCGCAATAAACGTGGACCAAACAGCATAGGCCAGATAAAAATTTTGAGTAAAACCACCGATCTCGGTCGCTCCGGCGCCCTTGAAGATCGCCATCCACAAAATCATTTCAACGATCGACGTGATCATGGGCTGAACCATGGAATCCATGAAGAAATTCAGTCGATATTCTAGATTCGAGGTCACGGCTAACTTAAAAAAGCCGAGATTCCTTCTGAAGAAAGTTGTGAATGACATCTTCAAAATCCGTTTCTTCGATTTTAATACTCTCAAGTTGACCCTTTTGAGTCAGCTCTTTCAAAAAGGTACTCAGCTGCGATTTTTTAATCTCAACTTTGTTTTCATTTTCGCCATGGATCTTGTAGGTCACCGTTTGGATTTCGTCGGCGCGATCCACGAAGCCTTCCACCGTTCCGTCGTAAACAATCTGACCTTTTGAAATCAGTAGCAGTCGATCCGCGAGGCGGGCGATATCATCCATGTAGTGGGACGTGAGAATTACAGTCGGCCCCTTATTCTTCACGTAGGCCGCTAAGAACTCTCGGATCGTTTCTTGCGCGACGATATCCAGGCCAATGGTGGGCTCATCCAAAAAGAGAATTTTTGGAGAGTGCAGAAGGGCCCCGATGATTTCCATTTTCATGCGCTCGCCTAAACTTAAGCGGCGTAGCTGGGTTTCCAAAACGTGGCGGCAGTGAAGAAGGGTCGCAAGCTCTTGCACTTTCTTCTTCGCCTTCTCGGGATCGAGATCATAAATCTCGGTCAGCAGGGCATAACTATCAAGCGGCGTGATATCCCACCACAGTTGGTTCTTTTGACCGAGCAACAACGAAATCTGTTTCAAAAACGCGGCGTCGCGATCATGGGGATTGTAGCCCAGAACTCGCGCCGAGCCCGTGGTAGGCGAAATCAGACCCGCTAGAAGTTTCAGCAAGGTTGTCTTACCGGCTCCGTTCGCGCCCACAAGACCTACGATCTGTCCGGGCTCAATTTTCAAATTCGTCGGTTGCAGGGCGACACGCTGAAGGGTCTCGCGATTCCAAAGACCTTGAATCGAATTCCAAAGTCCTTCCTTCTTTTTGTAAGTGGAAAAGCTGCGGCTGAGATCAGAGGTCTCGATGACGTAAGGGGAAGTGGACTCCGCTGAAAGCATAAGTCTTAAGGTTAGTCTTTAGAGACAAATTCGGCAAACTGATTTTCGTCCACTTGAGAGTGGGAAAGGTCGGTGGCGACGAAGGCCTTTTCAAGGATCCGGCCCTCTGAGCAGCTAAGCAGAGTTTGCGGAATGTGACTGCGATAGGCACAATTTCCGGTAAACCAAGCGCGCTCCGAATACGAAATGCGGTAGCCCAGGATCTTTTGAGAGCTCTTGATCACGACCACTTCGTCCAGTTCGGTCTTGCCGTCTGCGGCAAAATCGCCCTCAAGAATGGTGTCTCCCCAGATTTGGGCTTGATCGTGGGCCCGGCGCCCTAACTCTTGGCGAAGCCCTTGTGGTAAAACGCGAATTTGATTTTTTGTGTAAGTCGTTGTGGAAATCCCGCCGCGGCAAGCGCCTCGACTCATTTTGTCGCAACCCGCTTGGTAGAACAGGCGAGCCACTTCCCGAGCCGAAAGGTTTTGAGCCATCGCCAGAGGCGCTTGGAAGAGGCTCAAAATGAAGAGGGCTGCGAGAGTTTTCATAGTTTTTACGACCTTTTGTTGAATCCAAGCTACACCCCGGGGGGCGCAAAGGATAATGCAGAGAAGGAAGCTTGTTATGCAAAAAATGGATAACAACGGGTTCTTGTGGAGCAGTCTAACACACTTGGGCGCCGGGCTCTTTGAAAAAGCCTATTTCTTCTGAGCGAGCGTAAAAAGTTCCCGACCTTGCCGCGCACCGGGTGATTGGCGCCACCGTCCCCAGAACAGCATGTGGAAATCTTTCTGCAAACGTTGGCGAATCTCCCACTCTGTCGAGCCAAAAGGGGGCCCCGAGCGCTTTTCAACGGCGAAAAAGACGCCCATAAAATAGCCGCCTTGAAGCAGGCAGCGATTCCAAGTCTGCACGAGTTCGGCGCGTCGAGCGGGGTCAATTGCGCAATAAAGCGTGTGTTCGATAAGAAAGTCGTAGGATTTGTCAAAACTTCGAGGCAGCTGCAGGGCATCGGCCTGCACAAACTGAATCGGAAGATGGCCATAGTTTTTTTGCGCCCGTTGCAGGGCCACGTCAGAAAAATCCGCAGCCGTGACCACGTGACCCTCTTTTGCGAAGTAAGCGGCATCGTGTCCCTCGCCGCACCCAAGCACCAAAACGCGAGAGCGCGGAAGCTTCAGTCTTGGAAGTGTATCCACAAAAGCGGGATGGGGCGCCTTCAGATCCCAACCGGCCGCACCGGGAGTTTCATAAAGCTCACTCCACCAAGTTGAACGATCCAAAGGGTTTTCCACTTGAAAACCAGAATCCGTCGCGTATCGCTGACCGTTCATGACAAAACCCTCGTCGTCGAACTCATCAAGCAAATCAAAAAGAATCTCCTGCGCACTTCGGGAAAGGACCCACGGAATTTTCTCAAGATTTCGGCCGTGCAAGCGATCCCACTCGTCGAAGTAAACTCCTTGAAGATCCAGCTCGGTCGAAAAGCCGTAAGTGTTTTGTCCCTTCAGGCGCCCGTTCTCTAGCTGAAGATCCACAATCACCCACGGAGCTTCGAAGGCCTCGACAAGACAGTCCTGGGCTCCGTCCGAGCTTGTGAGCGCTCCGTTTTCCGCGTAGCGAAGATTTTGAAAAAGTCTTTCAATGCGCTCGTGATCCTGAATTCGTGCTTCGTTTTCAAGAAAACGGCCGAACTCATCAATCGCCAGGAAGTGCGATGGCAAAATCACGTTACTTTTTTTCTGTCGGAGCTGACTTGGTCTCGGGCGCGGGAGTGCCCTTCGCGGTTTCAGCGGGAGCGCCCTCTTCCGGAAGAGGAAGAACTTCGCTGCCTTCGGTGAAATTCAAGGCCTCGAGTTCGGTCTTCACGGATTGAAGAACCCACTTGTCCAACGTGGGGTCTTCTGAAGGCTCACGGTAAAGAACGGCTTCGCCCTGAATCACTTTATCGGCCGTTCCGCCCTCGGCCGCTTTTTCGGTGAACTGGTATGTGAAAAGAGCTTGAATTTTGTTTTCAGACAGAGGGGACGTCCAGATCTTTACGATCTTCAAGTTTTCAGCATCGGGCTTCTTGGCTTGAAGGGTGTTGCCAATGAGCTCCGCCAGCTTCAGTTGCACGCCGGAGTGCGTCTCGAATCCAATCGCAGACGGCGAATGCACCGTGTGCCAGGTCCAAATGAGAAGCGCGGCTAACACCAGGGGACTGATAATTTTCTTCATTGATTCTGCCCTCTTAAATATGGTTCTTTATACCCTATGAAAATACAACAAGTCATCGATTTTGTAGAGGATTATTCTAAACCCGGTTTTCAAGCGGTTTGGAGTTTTGTGGTGAATGTTCTTCGACCGTTCTCAGCGGGTATGGGAATGCGGATCTCGCATTTAAGTCCCCACCACGTCGAGCTTGTCATCCCCAACTGGCTTCGAAACCAAGACGAAGGCGTTTTGCACGAGGCCACTTTTTTAACGGCCGCCAAAGAAGGACAGCGGCTGTGGTTGCAGCGCCTGCTTGGGCCTGAAACAGTTTTTGAAATCAAGAATTTGAATCTTCGTATTCTGGCTCCAGCGGAAACTTCAGCTCGCGTGAGTTTTACTTTCGAGGATCAAGAGCGAGAAATTTTTCTTCATCAACTTCAGCAAAAGCAAGATCTTGAACAAAACTTTGTTTGGCAAGTGCGTGACGAAAACGAAAAGTCCTGCGCAGAAGTTGAAATCAAAGTGAAGATCTCGGTTCCGGCGCGACTGGAAACTCTGAAAAAATCTAAAAAACGAGGTTAAAATCGTGTCCGTTTTAGAAAGCAGCCTGGATCCTCAGTCCTCAGCCTTTCTCGAGAATCGGGACGCCATGCGCGAGCATGTGAAGAATCTGCAGGACCGACTGTCGCTTGTGGAAAAGGGTGGCGGCGAAGAGGCCATCCGAAAACACAAATCTCGTGGCAAGCTGACAGCTCGCGAGCGCGTGCAGGCCCTGATCGACAAGGGCACGGCCTTTCTTGAATTCTCAGCGCTTGCCGCCTGGGAAATGTACGACGGGCAGGCGAGCTCGGCGGGGATTGTCACGGGGATTGGAACGATTCATGGCACCGAGTGTGTGATCGTTTCGAACGATGCCACCGTCAAAGGCGGCACCTATTATCCCATGACAGCGAAAAAACATCTGCGGGCGCAAGAAGTCGCGATGGAAAATGGACTGCCTTGTCTATACTTGGTGGATTCAGGCGGAGCCTTTTTGCCGCTTCAATCGGAAGTTTTTCCGGATCGAGATCATTTTGGACGTGTTTTTTACAATCAAGCGCGAATGTCCGCTGACGGGATTCCCCAGATTTCTGTGGTGATGGGATCTTGCACAGCTGGGGGCGCCTACGTTCCCGCGATGAGTGATGAAAACGTCATCGTGAAGGGGAACGGGACGATCTTTTTAGGCGGCCCACCCTTGGTGAAGGCTGCGACCGGCGAAGAGGTCACGGCTCAAGAGCTCGGGGGTGCGAGCGTGCACTGTGAAGTGAGTGGTGTGACCGATCACTTTGCGGAAGATGACGAGCATGCGATCGAGATCACTCGAGATATCGTGAAACACCTGAACAAAAAACGTGTGGTGGAGCTGAAGACCCTTCCTCGCGAAGAGCCGCTTTATCCGATTGAAGAACTTTACGGCGTGATTCCGAAAGACTCGCGAATTCCCTTTGACGTGCGAGAGATTATCGCGCGCCTTGTGGATGGAAGTCGTTTTCATGAGTTTAAACCCCTGTATGGCAAGACGCTGGTCACAGGCTTTGCTCATCTGTGGGGATTCCCGGTCGGAATCATAGCCAATAACGGAGTGCTGTTTTCGGAAAGTGCTTTGAAGGGCGCTCACTTTATTGAAATGTGTGAGCAGCGAGAAATTCCGCTGATTTTCTTGCAGAACATCACGGGATTCATGGTTGGGAAAAAATATGAAAACGAAGGTATCGCCAAGCACGGGGCCAAGATGGTGATGGCGGTATCCAATGCTCGCGTGCCGAAATTCACCGTCATCATCGGGGGCTCTTACGGAGCGGGCAATTACGGAATGTGTGGGCGCGCCTATCAGCCGCGACAGCTGTGGATGTGGCCGAACGCCAGAATCTCGGTCATGGGCGGTGAGCAGGCAGCCAATGTCCTTTTGACCGTGAAACAAGAGCAGCTCGCGGCCAAAAACGTGAAAATGAGCGAAGCTGAGCAGGCGGAATTCAAAAAACCCATTCTTGAAAAGTACGACAAAGAAAGTTCAGCTTACTACGCCACCGCGCGGGTTTGGGACGATGGAATCATTGACCCTGTGGACACGCGTCGAGTGCTGGCGATGGGTGTGGCGTCCAGTCTGTACAAGGCCTGGGGCCCGAAGAAGCAGGGTGTATTCCGCATGTAGAGGCGATCTGGGCGGCGCCTCGGAAAGAATGAGATTCTATGATTCTTGTTGAGCGAAATTCTGATCATCTTGTGGTGAAACTCAATCGGCCGGATGTGCGAAACGCCTTCAATCCCGAAATGATTGAAAAGCTCACAGAGGTTTTTCGTAAAACTCACCAAGAACCGCAGCTCAAATCCCTAAGCCTGATGGGCGAGGGTGGGACTTTTTGCGCCGGCGCGGATCTGAATTGGATGCAGTCTTTGGTTCATGCGGATTTTGATCAAAACAAAAAAGACGCCGAAAAACTTCATGGCCTTTTTCAAGCTCTGTGGGACTGTCCCGTACCTGTGATCAGTGTGGTTCGCGGAGCGGCCTTTGGCGGAGCTTTGGGACTACTCGCGTGTTCGGATTATGTGATCTGTGAAGACAGCGCACAGATGTCTTTTAGTGAAGTGAAGCTTGGAATTGCGCCTGCGGTGATTTCAGAATTTTTAATCAAGAAGGCTAACCTCAGTCTTTTGAACGCCTGGATGATTTCGGGATTGTTGTTGAAGCCTGTTGAAGTCGAAAAATCCGGTTTGATCCATGTCGTGGTTCCATCGGCTTTGGTTCAAGCCGAATACGATCGCTATATCAAGAGTCTGCAGCAGGCCGGCCCTCACGCGGTTCGTGAGACGAAAAAACTCACACGCCTACTTTTGGATCCGCAGTGGGGATCGTCGCGGGATCTCACGACCCAGCTGATCGCGCGTCTGCGTGTCAGCCCCGAGGGTCAAGAAGGATTGAAGAGCTTCTTGGAAAAGCGAAAGCCCTCGTGGCAAGCGTAGAGGATTAAAAATGAAACGAAAAATCAAACGACTCGCGATCGCCAATCGAGGAGAAGTTGCCGTCCGAATTCTTCATGCCTGCCATGAATCAGGAATCGAGACAGTGCTCTTGCACTCTGAAGCTGATCGAAAATCTCGCGCCTATCGAATGGCGGATAAGGCCCTGTGTATCGGCCCCGCGCCCACGTCCGAAAGCTATTTGAACATCCAAGCCAACATTCAAGGAGCTTTAGCTGCCGGCGCGGATGCGATTCACCCTGGATTTGGATTTTTATCTGAAAACGCCGACTTCGTCGAAGCGGTCGAAAAAGCGGGGCTGATTTTTGTCGGCCCTTCAGCGCAAGCGATGCGCGCAGTGGGCGACAAAGTGAATTGTAAAACTCAGGCAAAAAAGCTGGGTCTTCCCCTCATCCCCGGTTATCAGGGTCAGGACCAATCCGTCGAGACTCTCACACATGAGGCCGAAAAGATGGGATTCCCCGTTTTGGTGAAGGCTGCGGCGGGTGGTGGTGGCCGCGGAATGAAGCTCTTGCAAAAACGCGAAGACTGTCGCGAGCTCATCGAATCCGCCCAGCGCGAGGCTCAAGCCGCTTTCGGAAACGCCACGGTTTTCTTGGAAAAATATCTTGATCGCGCAAAACATATCGAATTTCAAATCTTTGGCGATAGCGCGGGAGAAGTTCGCCACTTCTTCGAGCGCGAGTGCTCGGTCCAGCGCCGTCATCAAAAAATCATCGAAGAAGCCCTGTCACCCGCATTGAGTGAAGATCTTCGTCGACGAATGGGCGAGGCCGCTTGTTTACTCGCACAAAGTGTGGGGTACCAAGGGGCTGGCACAGTCGAATTCCTGATGCAGGATCAGCAGTTCTATCTTTTGGAAGTGAACACACGACTTCAAGTGGAACACCCCGTGACCGAGATGGTGATGGGGGTGGATCTGGTGAAAGCGCAGATCCTGACTGCCCAGGGGGATTTTCTTTTTTCGCCGGCGCGAGTTTTTGCGCCCCACGGTCACTCCATCGAATGCCGCATCTATGCCGAGGACCCAAGCTTAGGAGGAATTCCCAGCACGGGGCCCCTAGGAACCATCGAGTGGCCCGAGGGACCCGGACGTCGTTTCGAGTACGGCTTTGAGCGTGGGGATGTGATCACAAGTTTCTATGATCCGATGATCGCCAAAGTGATTGTCTGGGATGAAAATCGACTCCGCGCCCTCGATAAAATGGTTCGAGTCCTTCGAGACAGCGTTATTTTGGGAGTGAAAACGAATATCCCCTACCTGATCGAAATTCTTCAGCACCCCGAATTCGTGAAGGGCACCATGACCACACGATTCATCGAAAAACACTTTGCAGATCCTCTGGCTGAGATTGAACCCGACGAAGCGGAGCAGGCTCTTTTGAAAACCCTCATGAACTCACGACGTGAACCGACCGCAGTTGCGGCGAAGGCCTTCGATTCGCCCTTTGTCGGGAGCTGGAGGTCCCCATGAAACACGTTTTTGATTTCAAGGGGCGGAAGATTGTTTATACATCGGATTGGGTGGGCTCGCAGCTGTGGGTTCATGTAAACGGAAAGACGTTTAAGGTCGAGCCTGACTCGGGATTGAAGAAGGGTCGAAAACGTCAGGAAAGCTCGGGTCAGAACCAGGTGGCAGCCCCTATGCCAGGAAAGGTGACGAAAGTTCTTGTCACCAACTCACAGAGTGTGAAAAAGGGTCAAGCGGTTCTCGTGATGGAAGCGATGAAAATGGAGTATACTCTGAAGGCCGATCAAGAGGGCCAGATCAAAGCGGTGAAAACTCAAGCCGGCGATCAGGTGGCTCTTGGTCAAGTTCTTGTCGAGATCGAGGAGTCAAAACCATGAAGCGAGTGACGATCGTCGAAGTGGGTCTACGCGATGGTTTGCAGAACGAAGCCGCAACGTTGAGCGTGGATCAGCGCTTTCAAATGCTGAAAGGTCTTGCGAAAGCGGGACTCAAGCGCCTTGAAGTCGGAGCCTTCGTTCGCGCCGACAAAGTCCCTCAAATGGCCGGGACCGCGGAACTCTTGAAACGCGCCCAAGCAGCCCGAAAATCCGGCGAGCTCCCCAAAGATGTCGAGTTCAGTGTTTTGATTCCAAACCTTCACGGCTGGGAAGAGGCGGCCACGCTGAATCCCGATGAGGTCGCAATTTTTGCGTCCTGCACGGAAACCTTTTCGCAAAAAAACATCAATTGCAGCATCGAAGAAAGCTTCGAGCGTTTTAAGCCCGTCGTTCAAGCTGCAAAAAAGAAAAAACTCCGACTACGCGGTTATCTTTCGGTGTGTTTCGGTTGCCCCTACGAGGGCGAAGTCCCAGAAGCGCAAGTGATCTCGGTCGTGAAACGCATGCTGGCTTTGAGGGTCGATGAAATCTCGATCGGCGACACCATCGGCATTGCGCATGTCGGTCAGGTCGAAAGTCTTTTTAAAAAGCTTCTGAAAATTGTTCCCGCTAAAAAACTCGCCGGCCACTTTCACAACACCCGCGGCCAAGCCCTTGCCAATATCTTGCGATCCTACCAAATGGGAATCCGCACTTTTGATTCCAGCATCGGTGGCCTCGGCGGCTGCCCGTATGCGCCCGGCTCCGCCGGAAATGTCGCGACAGACGACGTCGTCTACATGTTCCAAGGCTTAAAAACCAAAACCGGAGTCGACCTCTCCAGCCTCCAAAAGGTGACAGGTACATTACCAGTGACGCCGCGGCATCGAATGGGCTAGTGACACCGGCCCAACAAAATCTTAAATGGAATCAAGAAGCCTTTCTACAGCTCCTCGATTGAAGATCAGTTGATTCAAGGTGAGTTACGTTCAAGCTCGAAAAAGTCAATGACCTGCCCTTTTTTATAGGGCTTGAACTGGAGTTCGTGCGATAAATAACCACCGATGCCGAAGAGGCCTTTTTTAACATAGACTGTGGCGGGAATCTTGGCATCTTTTGCAAGAGTGCATGAACGAAGGACCGAGCCTCCCGGTACTATGAGTATCTCCTTCGTTCCATCACATTCAATATTGAAAGGTATTAAGTTAAACTCCTTGGATTCCGAGGATGGGCGAAATCTATAATGTATTAATAAGTGCGTTGGATAACCAACATTATCTTGCAGTCTAAAGAATATTCTTGTTAAACTTTTTCCATGAGAAAAGACGATGCCAGACAATTAGACCATCAGACGCTTGAAGAGTTACTAATAAGATCAGTAAAGCGAGTACAGTCCGGAGAAAGCCCAGAAACTATTTCAAAAGCACTCGGGCTAAATAGATCTACAATTTATACATGGCTGGCACTTTATCGCGATGGTGGCTGGAGTGCTTTAAAATCTAAACCAA
>JBKDHV010000085.1:0-5506 GCA_046336915.1 Bdellovibrionales bacterium | reverse complement strand
GTATATGTTCATGGGATCCATGCAGTCGGGCGTTCCGATAATTATCGTGAACATCTTCACAATTCTGCTGTCGATCCTTCTTACCTTTTGGTCGATTTCTCAGATTTTCGGAGTGCAGCTAGGCCCCTTGCTTGCGACCTCTGCGGCTTTTTCGATCATTCTCGGTTTGGCCCTACAAGACACGCTGGGGAATCTTTTCGCGGGCATCAGCCTTCAGATCGATCGCTGCTATGAAATTGGCGACTGGATCGAAGTCTACGCATCTTCGTCTCAAAAAATTGTGGGTCAGGTGAAAGAGATCACCTGGCGAAGCACGATCCTCACGGGCCTTTCTGATGAAGTCATCACTCTGCCAAACCGCCTCATGGCGCAAGCCCAGCTGAGCAATTTTTCACCGCCCGATCAGCCCATCGTTCGGGGACAGAATTTTCGACTCCAGCACGGCAGTGATCCGAACGTGGCAATCCAAGCCCTTGAGCGCAGTGCGAGCGAGATCTTTGAAATCCGAGGAATCCCCGCGCCCACCGCCTATGTGAATGACGTCAATGAAAATTGGATTCAGGTTCGTTTGGTCTATTACATTGATTCCTTTGGATCTCAGCACACGATCGGGGATAAAATTTTACGAAAAGGCCTGGAAGCTCTTGAACGAAACCACATAGCCGTGGCAAAACAGCGGCTTGAGGTTGAATGGCATGAATCCCCCCAGCGAAACTCTCGTCCCCCCTCTGAAATCAAACCCAGTTGATCTAACCCATCCGCTGGCTGAGCGAATCCGGCGTGAGATCGCGCGCGCGAGCCACGATTTTAACATGATCGAGGACGGGGATCGGGTTCTTGTCTGCGTGTCCGGCGGAAAAGACTCGAGCATTCTGTTGGCCCTTTTGACCGAAATTCAACGCCGAGCCGCTTTGAAATTCGAACTCGAGGCCGTCATCTTGGATCAGAAGCAGCCAGGATTTCAGGTCGAAGAGTTTCGTCGCTTCATTGAGGCCTTAGGCGTGAAGCTGACAGTCCTTGAACGAGATACTTATTCCATTGTGACCGAGAAAATTCAAGATGGGGTCTACTGCTCCCTTTGCTCTCGTTTACGCCGAGCCATTCTTTATGATTACGCCTTCGAAAAAGGATTCACCAAGATGGCTTTAGGCCATCATCGGGATGATCTGATTGAGACGACCCTCCTGAATCTGTTTTACTCGGGCAGCCTGGCCAGCATGCCGCCGAAATTGCTTAGTGACGATGGTCGAAATGTGATCATTCGTCCCCTGGCCTATGTACCCGAGCGTTTGCTGAAGGAACTTTCTCAAGTTTGGCAATTTCCCATCATCCCGTGCAATCTGTGCGGCTCGCAGGATGGCTTGAAACGTAAAAAAATGAAGGCCCTCGTGCACTCTTTGGAAAAGGAAATCCCGAATTTAGGATCGGCCTTCCTGAATGCCCTTTCAAATGTGCGCCCCAGCCAGCTGATGGACCAAAATCTTTGGAACTTCAAAGATTTAAAAGGCGAAATTCAAAAACGTCATGAATCTTGATCCTCAAGTCGTTGCTGATTTTGAGAACTACTTTATACTTTACAAACCCGCGGGCTGGTTTGTGCATCCGCCCTCCGATGGCCGGGCGTTAAGAAAATTTCGCTCTCGAATTCTCACTCAGTATCTTCAGAACCAGTTCGGCCTTCGAGTCCACCCCGTCCATCGTCTTGATTTTGCCACAGAAGGCCTTCTCGTCTGGGCCAAAAATTCAGAAAGCGCGGGGCTTCTCAGTCGCGTGAACGAAGGCGGAGGATTCACGAAGATCTACCACGCAATCGTGCGCGGGCACCCTTCACCCAAGTCGGGACGGATCGAAATTCCTCTGGCCTCGGATTCGTCTCTGCAACCTGTTCCTTGCCAAACCGAGTATCAAACCCTTCAACAAATTGAGCTTCCCCATCAAGTTCATTCCAAATATTCCACTTC
Source organism: Bdellovibrionales bacterium (assembly GCA_046336915.1). Taxonomy (GTDB): domain Bacteria; phylum Bdellovibrionota; class Bdellovibrionia; order Bdellovibrionales; family Bdellovibrionaceae. Next base: position 3,545 of record JBKDHV010000085.1, on the reverse strand, counting down.
CCGCTACGCCTGGCTTGAGGTGCGTCTGCACACCGGTCGCTGGCATCAGATCCGCCGCCATATGAATCGCATCTCCCATCCCATCATCGGCGATCGTGAGCATGGTGACTCCCACCACAATCGTTTTTTCCGCGAGTCTTTAAAGATTCCGGGCCTTTTGCTGAAGGCTCAGACCCTAAGCTTCATAGATCCCTTTAACCAAGAGCCGCGTGTATTCGAATCCCCAAAGACGCCCAACTGGTCTTCTCTCCAGGCCTTGTTTGGATAAAGAATTATTTAACCTTCCTTGGCAATGGAGCCAAATAATCTCCCACGGACTCTTTAGGTCGGATCTCAAGATACTTTCCAGTCGTCGCCACCGATTCATGCCCCAAGGATCGCTGAACCACGTGAATGGGCGCCCCGGCTTCGATGGCATGGGTCGCACTGGTATGACGAAGCCAATGGGGCGAGGGCGCAACACTCAGGCCCGCGCGAGCTGCGGCCTGTTTGACGATTCGAAAAATCTGACTGGTATTCAAAGGGCGCTCGACCCCGAAGGTGTTCTTTTGGCTTACAAAAAGAAATTCTCCCCCCTGCGCACTCAGGTACTCTAGGATTTCTTGGGCCAAATGATCCGGGATATGAAGCGAGCGAACTTTGCGTCCCTTCCCCTCCACGGTCATGGTCAATCCCTGGGACGAGGTGTGAAACGACTGCGCCCGCAGACGCGCCACTTCCTCTACACGAAGACCCATGAAATAGAGGATCTTCAAAAGCAGACGGTTCCGTGCACTCTCTTCGCATTGAATCATGCGCTCGACTTGCTCTCGACTGAGGACTTTTGTGTGAAGACGCTCCGCCACTTTGATATTTTCAAGGGCCAAAGCCGGATTCTTTTCCAAGTACCCCGTCTTGGTCGCAAAACCAAAAAGCGAAGACAGAGCATTCTTGTAGGTATTGCGTGTGGAATCGGCCGGCTGATCGCCGTAGCTTCGCAAGAACAGAACAAGGTGGGTGATTTGTGTCGTCTTCAGCGTGAGCCCTGGGAAGAATTGGAAGAAATCCCGCACCACTCGACGATAGTAACGCTGGGTTTTCGCTCCTTTTTGAAATAACCACGAGGCCAAAATGCCAATGTCTTCCGTATTTCGCGTGAGAATGAGCTCTTTCTTCACGTTCCAAATCCCTCTGAAAATGCGTTCTCAATCAAAATTTCGAAGAACGAAAACAGCTTTCACCGTCAATGAATTTCATTAACGCTGACTTGCGCTATTTGCGCAAGAATACTAAGCTAATCATGCGTAAAGAACTAGACCTTCGTCGCGTACCATTTTCTGGAAGATTTGGCAGAATTTGCCTATGAAAAAAACAAAACTCTCCGCGCTTGAATACCCCCTCGTGCTTCGGAGGGTTCTGAACGACCTCGTCATCTCCGTCCCCGACCTCGGGTATTGGAAATCCGTGTCCCTTGAAAACTCGGGTGAAAATCCTGCCAATTCTGCCAACGAGTCAAAAATGGAAGATTTGGCAGAATCATTTTGGACCCCCTCCCCGGAATTCGAACAACGGGTTCTTGAAGCGATTAAACAAACATGGGTTTATATCGAGGACCACACGCAGAACAAACGATGGGTCCCGGATCCTTCCACGATTCGCGAAACCCTGCAGAAAGCTGAAAAGCGCGACTTCACGCTTCCCGAGTTCACCGAAAAAGTGCGCGAACATATGCAGATTTCTGAAAACACCATCCGCCGCGAGATCAAACGAGGGGTCATCCAGTGTTACCAAACCGAGGGGGGCCACCGCCGAATTCCCCACCAGGAACTCGAACTCTACCTGTATAGATGCCGTAATATCGATTCGGGGCTTTAAACTTCTTTAAACTGAGCGGCCCCTGCTCGGGAACCGAAAAAGACTTGCGAATTCTAGACGCTTCTATTACCTTATAACGCGCATCGTAATAAAGGAGCGTTTATGCTTAAATCTCTGATTTTATTAGCTACCTCGGTGACTCTGCAGCAGGCTTTGGCCTCTTCTGCATCGAGCTGCCGACAGGAAACCCGATTGGCTGCACAAGCCGCTTTGAAGGCCGCTCAGAAGTCCTACAGCGCTTCGATCTGCCCAAGTGTGGCCAATGTTCAGCACGAAAAGTCCTCGTCTGCGAAGACTGACGCCAGCCTTTTCCGAGTTTCGGTGAACTGCCGAACGACGAAAAAGGTGACTAAATCCGTTCTCATTGTCAAAAACGAACGGGGTCAGTGCGAAGTGAAGAGCGTCAAGGATATCCGATAGGGAATTAATCCCCTAGGGTCTTGAATGTCCTGCCAGAGGGCCCTCTAGGCCCTCTTCAAGCTTCTCTCTTTTGAACTTGAGATTTGAAGCCTCTCTTGCTAGTTTCTGGAGCTCACGAAGTCGTCTCATGGCGTAGTTGGTAGCGCGTTCCCTTGACATGGGAAAGGTCACTGGTTCGAGTCCAGTTGAGACGACCAATTTCCTTCCCATTCCCAGTTGAAGTCATTCTGAAAATTTAGTTGCAGCTTTGCGCCCAGGCCTGAATCTCGGGCGACGACACGCGCTCGACTGGGAACTCGTCGTAGTTCGGCTCGACCTGCCACGCGATCACATGGCCAATGAGATCCCGAACCGGTTTCCAAGTCTCGGTCTTGACCGACTGAGGGCAGATGAACCATTTCGCCGCGTTCGGCCCCCCAGTTTTTTTCGAAGCCAAGTTCGCATCGAAATGTTTTTCCTCAAGGACATGGGTCACAATCCAAGCCGATCCCCTTGGACAGACGCAGCGGTATTGACATCCAAAGCGAGCCCGAATGAAGAAGCCCGAGCGATACGGAATACCAAAGCCAGGGCTGTCGTAGTCTTTGGCCCAGTACCGACAAGTGGCGCCTGAATTCGCCTGGGCTTGAACAGCGAACCACGAGATAAGACCCACAATAAAAAGAACTGAAAAACGCATAGATTCCCCCCCCGGAAGACGCAGCGGTTTTACCAAATCTAACGAGGGGTTTCCGCTTTTTTTTGCAGACCCTTTCCCCATTACCCGAGTGTCGAAAAGTTTGACACATGCGAATTTCGACGAAGTCCCTTGGCTCGGCAAGGCTTCCTCGACGAATCAGTTTGAAGCGTCCGACTCAAACAAAGACGGTCGGTAAGAATTTGAAACTGCCCTATTTGAGTGGGCTTTGCTGAAGATAGGGATGTCCGGATTTTTGTGAATCACCAGGGCCTCATTTGGTTATTCTGCCTTTAGCCTGAATACCAAATTTGCTTGAACCCCTTTTTATTTCCCTCAAAGACTCTAAGAGACTCTATCATTGCCCCCGTTGTCACAATCAACACTTTCGTAAAAAAGGCTTTTACTACAGGAAAGTCTCCAAAACCTACATCCCCCGATACTTCTGCTTCTGGTGCCAGAAACACTTCTCCACTCGAACTTTGTCTTTGACCTTTCGCCAGAAACGCCCGGATTTGAATCAAAAAATCAAAGATCTTCTCAACTCCGGGGTCTCTTTAAGAAGAACCGCTGAAAAGCTCAACTGTCACTATCA
>JBKDHV010000084.1:0-4227 GCA_046336915.1 Bdellovibrionales bacterium | reverse complement strand
TCTTCAAGCGTCTGATGGTCTAATTGTCTGGCATCGTCTTTTCTCATGGAAAAAGTTTAACAAGAATATTCTTTAGACTGCAAGATAATGTTGGTTATCCAACGCACTTATTAATAGTAATGAACTTGGGGGAATTTTCTGATCTTGAAAAGTTTATTAATAAAACTTCTCTAGAGCCCAAAGGATTTTTTGCTTACACCAGCATATTGTTTGCGGCCACTTATCCGTCTGATCTTTATAATGAAGATGCTGAAGACGTTTTCAAAATTCTAAAGCCAAAATTATCGGCATATACAAATGTAAACGTAAAGTATGAGTTTTTAGAATCTCACCGACGCGTGCTACTCGCAGACTCCCTCTGTGACTTCTACGATATTTATTCAGATCGCCTACCCGCAATGGTGAACGAAAAATTGAAGTCACACAAAACGACGCATAAAAAGAAAGTTGATGCTGACAAGCCGTCAAAGCTAGAAGTCGAACAGCAGAAAAATTTTATAAAACTTCTTCGACCCATCATGCTCGGTGAGCGTGATGCTTGGGATGTGTTGTGTAAGGATTTTTTGCTGCCACAACTTGAACCTGTCTGGGACGATGCCTGTAAAAAATTAGGAATAGTTGAGCTTAAAGTTCGTGAAACAGATGAATCGCCACTCTTAAAGTCAAAACCAGATTGGGCAGATGTGGTACAAATTATGGGCCGATATGGCATTGCCTCGGCAGATGCAATGATCGTTAATATGTTTAACTGCTCAAAGATCAGTTTACTCGTAACTGCCGACCTTGAAATGGCGAGATCGGTGATTAAAGAAAACCGCGCCGACAAATATGTTTTTGTTCCCAAATCAATTTTCGAACAGCTTCAAGACCACGACAGCTGAGCCAATTAAAAAATAAACGATCAGTGATAAGTAATTTTTTGGCCATTAAAATACTTGCCGCCAAACAGCCTAACCGCCATCAAGTAAAGATTAACTCCAAAGTACGCCAGTGATCTAAAAAATCCTGGATCGAGTTTTCGATCAACAAGCCGTCGCATATTGTATGAAAAAAGAAAGTCAGCCTCTTCGCGGCTTTTTACAGTTTCAGGCTGTGCATAGGTGTAATCGTGAATGTCACATGCGGCTCTGATATTAACGCCCATTATTGTATTCGGCACAAGGCTTGTGGCCCTTGCGGGGCCACAACCGTTGGTGATCTCATATTTTTCATCTTCATGTAAAGTCCAGTAACTTTCAGGTGCCAGTAGGCCCTGGCTCTCCATCATTTTTTCTCTCAGAATTTCCTTTTGTATTTTTCATTTTGTTTCTGATCTCTAATAATGCCGCCTCCACTTTTTCTACCGAGTTCAAATCCTTAAGCTGCAAGCGAATGTAAGCCTTTGGGTTGAAGTGACTGTCTGCAATTTTAGATTTTGACTGCTTGAAACTTTTTTTAAAGAAATGAATGAGCGCCCAGCCCGCAAGGCTTGACGGTGTAACAGATACTTCGGGGTTTTCCTGCTTCAGCTGAGATAGCATTTGAGTGACGGCGTCTTCGGCTTCACCCTCCAAGGTCAGTCGCAGTGACATTATTTCTTTTGGACCTTGTCTGAGTCATCAGACGGAATCCATTTTGGTTTTTCGATGATTCGCCACACGCGGTGGCCCTCAACTAATTTGTCACCTTGGACTTGAGTTTCAATCCACTCCATATCGACAACGGGCTTAGTCAAGAAGTGGCCACCACCTGTCGGGATAGAAACCATGCCTGACTTTGGCGGTGTAGACACATCGAACTTTTCAAGATTCAACAAGGTCTCGCGGCGAATCTTTTCTTCGCGCTTTTCAATACCGCTATGAATCAAATAGGCGCTGAGCCCACCGAGTGCCGCGCCAATCGCAGCACCCGTACCCTTGTCGCCGTTATTTTGATTTGATACGGCACTACCGGCGACAGCGCCTGCACCAATACCTAAAATGAGTGAGTCAGACATAGTGGCACAAGAGCTGAGAACAAGTGATAATGAAGAGAGAAAGACCATAAAAGGCCATGTTTTTTTAACTTTCAATCGGAACACCTCTAAAGCCCCTATATTAGGGGATTGGTCAAAGAATTTTGGATATAAAAAATTTGATAAACATTTAAGAAAATAAATACTTACGAAGAACTCCATTTATTTCGCATACTGAGTTTTAACTGAACTCCACATGACTTTGAACTGACCTTTAACTTCCACACGAGCACGAGTACCGAAAATCATTTTTCTGAGCGGCATATTACAAAACTTTGATCCAAAATTGGATAATGAATATTCATTGAATTTCTGAGAGTAAATGTAAGTGGCTCTTTATTGCAGTTATGAAATTGAACAGCCGCTGCGGATGATTGAAGATTATTTTTTGAAAAGTACAGTATTTTTCTGGGCAAATGCGGGAGTGTTTTTCGGTCGATCTGCGATAACAATTCAATTAACGAGTTATTTTCTGTAATGAGCAATATGCCTGGCAGATTTTCATCTTTATTGCTCCGCTGTTGAACTTTTAAACAGGAGCGAAAAAAAGAAACTCAATGACGCCCTTTTGAAATAAATTGCAGTTTTTCAGAGAAGCCCTATTCAAATGTGTTAAAAAAAGGGGATTGATTGAAAGACCGGTGCGGGAGCAGCAAAAGCGAGTAGCTCACAAGACAGGTTTAATCAAGAAAGGTTTAAATTTTATGACTCGAGTCTCCTTTTTCTTGGCCCTGATTTTTTTAGGCCTGAGCGCTTTTTCTCAGACCGTGGAGCGTCGACAAGAAGTCGCCTCAATCGAGCGAGCCGGGCGCCCGACTCTTCGAAAAGGTGTCACCGTCCTCTATCCTTTCACTTTTCTGAACTCGCGAGGGGGGCGCTGGACCGTCTACATGCCGGCCAATCAAATTCAAATTTTTTCCAACGGAAATGTGAGCTACAAACAGGTCACCCGCTTTGGCGATGTTGAGATGAGCGGTCATCTTGACACTGAGGATTTTCTAATGCCCGTGAAAGACCAAAAATTAGGAAGCTTGCGAGTGGGTCAAGAGGCGTGCCTCCGAGTGAACACGCTTTACTTTCCCGCTGGAAGCCAAATCTATGTCGAGAGATTCTACGAACAGGGATATTTGCTGGCCAAATCCGGAGATCTTTTTGATGCTCTCGAAGGGCGACGATTCGCGTTCCGCTGGGACGAACTAGGGCCTTGCCAGAAAAAGTAGTGATTTGCGGGCACACCTGAAGGAGCTCCCTGGGAACGCAGAGGTTAACTCAAAAACAGAACTTTAAATCGATCGACGAATCGGCTTTGATCAAAAGCCAAATTCGAGCTGCAGCCGATAGGAATAATTTTCGAGACGAGGCCGAGTCCCTCGGCTTTTAACATCCTCCAGGGTGATATCACCTTGAACTTTGATTTTGTGCTTGCGAATGTAGCGACTCAAACCAAGGGTCCATTGAGTTCGATCATCCAGCTGGGTCTCTAGCCACGACTCAGGGCTGACTCGGGTCCAGCGCAAAGCAGGAGACCACATGGAAGGAAAAACATAGGAAGCCTGAAGATTGAGACCGCGGCCTACGAAGATTTTCTGATTGGCATTGACAATCGGATCTCGAGCTCGCCGAAGAAAGGCCTCCGAAGAAATCGCCCAGCCCTGAAGTTTCCAAAGAGCATCTGCTATCCAAGTCTCCATGTTTCGAGTCGCGCCGGAATCAAAGATCGCACCCGTCTGCCCTCCCACGCGACTCGTCTGCCGATTCAAATTATAAACGAGACCGAATGACAATTTCGAGGCAGGTTCGAATTCCAAATCACCTTCCGAATAGTCCCCCTCGTTTTTAAATTCACCGAGCGGCAACCACTCGACTCGGGCTGTTGTCGCGAGTCCCGTGTTTGGATTCCTTTGGTTACGCCCCTCACCGCTTGTCAAAGCGAGCTTGAACCAGACCGGTTGGATTTCGCCAAACTTATTCCACGACTGAATCCCTGAGTCCCGATCCAAATTAAAGACAGCATTTGTAAGAGCTCGATCCACGAGGATAGGAACTTCAAAGCCCGAATTGTTCAACTCCAGCATCTAGTTTTCATGGGTTGTTGTTAAAATTGTGTGATCGGATGGGCTAATTGGCAATGGATTTCACTGATTTTTGAAATTTGGGACTTGCTTTTGATTTACCGAGGTTGCTTTTGCTGATTTTGAACGAACGAATCCATTGCGACTGATTTTCTCAGTCTG
>JBKDHV010000083.1:0-1319 GCA_046336915.1 Bdellovibrionales bacterium | reverse complement strand
TCGCATGATGCTGAGCCTCCTGCAGCCACGTATTGCTTGGTTGACCCGCCAACTGATACACATGAGTCTGCGCATTCTCCATGGTCTCCAAAGTCCACGCCGAGATCTTGTGCTTGTCCCGATATGCGTCCAATTCCGCGGCCCACTTCTTCCCGTACCACCCAGCCTGACATAACTTCGCCGTCCACCGACTCATCTGAACCACCGCACTCGCATGTTCCTCTGGGAGCTGCGAGAAGAGTCTCCTCATCTCTACCCAATTGGCATGTACCGCAGCCGGACTCGTCGGATTCACCTCCAATGCATCGATGTCCGCGTTGATACTGGATTCGACTTGGCGGATACCAAACACCGTTATCATGGTGATCATCCAATCAATGATAGCCTTTCCCCAATACAGCACCTCATTATCGTCCTTCTCTTCCCGCTGCTTGAACCCTGCCAGCGTCGATCGGGCCCGATAGTCCGCCAATAACTTACCCTCAAACAGTTCTCCGGTTCGAAGCATGTTGAAGGTCTCCTTCCGACTCAACTTCCGATTCTCTGCCAACTGAAGGCCCTCCTCCAAGCACTGGATCAGATCCTCATCCTTCGCCCCCGAGACAGCTGAGATCTTCCTCACCGTGTGTGGAAATTTGTTATTCGAGCTCTTTGGAAGAAGCTTGAACAACGGCATCCTCCCTAGGGCCGCACTGTGCCCATCTCCACCGGACCTGATGCAGCGACGAACCCGCTCTGTCTTGTATTTCAAGAGGGCTTTCGCCACCGCCTTGTCCAATCCCTGCTTGTATAGCTTGCTGCAGAACTTGTGGTGAGGTAGATCAGCATACCTCTTGCTGAACTTCTTCAACGGCGACCCTCGGCGCGTCTCCTTGTCGCTGTCCGACTCTCGCCTACCCCTGCCCGGATCCTTTCCGGAGCTGTGATCGCTGTCCCCCGACTCCTCGCTACTGTCTCCGTCACTCGACTCGTCCAGAGATGAATATCGGTTGCTGTCCTCCGTCTCACTAGAGACCCTCTCTGCCGACTTCTTCCTCGCAGAACTCTTCTGAGGCACTTCCTCCCATCCCCCTGACACCCCAGGCTTAGGCTTCGATGGAAGTTCCTTCGACCTACGTTGTGACCCTGCCTCTTGGCTAGTGTTCCTCCCTCCACCAAACGACTCCTGGGCCTGAGACGATTTCGACGCTGCAGACACCGACAGATCGGTTCTTCCCCCTTGCATATGTGGTGGCAGAATGGTGATGAGTCCTCCTCCCTCCCGAGATGCATACTGAGTGTCCTCACACTGCTGAGCATAATATCGCGACCTCCAAGGC
>JBKDHV010000082.1:0-12127 GCA_046336915.1 Bdellovibrionales bacterium | reverse complement strand
GTATTGCTCTCTTAATAGGGTCTCATCGTGATCGCGAAAGCGCTCGACGATCCGTCGCGCCTGATCTTTTGCAAAACCCATTTCAACCAGAAGCTCGGCTGTGAAATTGATGCTTGAATCCACCGTTTCACGTTTCACATGATGGAGGCCTAGTTCGAGAAGCTCATAGGCATGTTGACGATTTCGGGCTCGAGCGAAAATCTTCAAATGCGGAAACCGAGCTCTCACAGTCTGCGCTGTTTCGATCGAGGCTCTGACATCATCAATTGCAAGCACCAGGTACTTGGCGCTTTCAGCGCCCGCGGCGTGCAGAATTTCTTCGCGGCTGCAGTCCCCGTAGTAGACTTTGTTGTCGAATCGTCTGAGCAGCTGAATCTGATCGGGATCATGATCGATAGCGGTGAACGGGATCCCTTGAGCCCGCAGAATTCGCCCAAAGATTTGCCCGAATCGGCCGAACCCCGCGATGATCACCTGGGGATCTTTTTGATCAAAATGGTCATGCTCTGTTTTCGATTTTTCTTGAGCTTGCTTTCTGCGATCGAAAAGGCCCACAAGATAGAAGAGCACCGGCGTGAAAACCATCGAGAACGTCACAACCAGATTGATTGTCTGCGCATTCTCCGAGTCTAAGAGACCCGTTTTCATCGTCAGACCCGTGATGACGAAGGCAAACTCTCCGCCCAGGGCAAGATACAGCGAGGAAGTCCGGGCATTCAGGGGACTCATCTTCGCATATCGTCCGACTGCGTACATGACTACGAATTTAACAAACATGAGAAGGAGAACCCACCCGAGGATTCGCAAAGGCTCGTCCATCATTTTTTCTAGAGGGACTGTGATCCCTACCGACATAAAAAAGATCCCCATTAAAAGAGCTTTGAAGGGTTCAAGGTCCACCTCGATTTCATGACGGTATTCGGAGTCGGCCAACAGAACGCCGGCCAGAAAAGCACCCAGTCCCATGGACACACCCGCGAGATACATGGTGTAGGAAACCGACAGCACTAGAAGTAACGTCATAGCCGTGAAAATTTCTCGGCTTCCGCTTGAGGCAATCCAGCGAAAAAGCCGTCCGACCCAGGTTCTTGAAGACACAATCAAAAAGGCAATAAAGACAAGAATTCCTAGAAAGTTCGCGAACTGACTTTCTGTTTCGGCCACTCGAGTTCCCCCTAAGCTCGGAATCAAGGCCAGGGCGGGGATGGCCATGATATCCTGCATGAGAAGAACGGAAAAAACGGATTGCCCCGAGGGCGTCTTGAGTTCCCCTTTTTCTGCTAGCGACTGAAGAGAGAATGCTGTCGATGAGAGGGCGAGGGCAAAACCCGCGACGAGTGAAGCGGTCCAGGGCAATTCCAGGATGAAGTGAAAAATCGCTCCAATCACAAGAGTGCACCCCAACATTTGACCTAAACCGAGATTGATGAGCTGGGATCGCATTTCCCAAAGGCGGCGAGGCTGAAGTTCCAGACCAATCAGAAAAAGAAGGAAGACGACGCCGAATTCGGCAAAGTGGGCGAGGTCATCACTGCCATAAACAAGACCCATTGCCGAGGGTCCGATCAACGCTCCCGCCACCAGATAACCAAGGACGGAGCCAAAACCTAGCTTCTTCGAAAGTGGGACAGAGAGCACAGAGGCTGTAAGAAAAATGAGCGCATAGATGAGAAGTCCGTTAGCTGTCATAGCTGTCATTATGGATGCGAATCAAGAGACTAGCAAAAAAACATTTCGAGATAGGCACGAGGGTCTTGCTCACTCTTTGAAATCCCTCTCTTGCGATTGCCGATGGGCGTTGCGTGCATAAATAATATATTATCGCTGGTCTTCCAAAGGGTTTTCCACAATTCGAACCTTGAAAACGCTGGGTCCAGTTTGAAGAAAATTTCTATTGATTTCACCTCAACAAAAGTCTAAATCATACTCATGACAGAATTTTCAAACTTGGGAAATTTCCTCAAACACAAACGAGTAGAAGCTGAACTGACACAACGAGAACTCGCCTATGCTTTGGGCGATATGAACAGCCAATTTGTTTCCAATTGGGAACGAGGGCTTTGCGCTCCGCCCTCTCATTGTTTTCAACGCCTTATCGACATCTTGAAGATTAATCGTGATCAACTCGTCGACGTGATGCTTGAGGACTCTCGTCTAGTTATTCAAGCTAAGGTCTATCGTAAAAAGCCTAAGAAAAGAGCTTCTTAAAAGAGGCTCTTTTTGACACCTTTTCCTTCGTCAGGACTTCTCAGTAAGCCTTCACAGAACTCTAACCAAACCGTGTTGCTTAATCGCCACAACCCTCTTATTCTGCTTTCAGAATAATCGATCGAAGTGTCTTCTTTTTAGGACCCGATTGTTACTAAGGAAGGTTTGTTTGATGGATCGAGCTGCGCGAAGAATTTACTGGCCAACAACTCTATTTTTAACTTTGACACCCCTGGTGACCCTCGTGGCCGTACCCTGGTATATGATTGTGAATAAAGGCGCTCCTCTGAGCGTTCTGATTTTCGCCCTGATCTTTGCACTGCTGACGAATTTGAGCATCACGGCTGGCTATCACCGGCTTTTTTCTCATCGAAGTTATGAAGCCCACAGCCTTGTGAAGTTGCTTTTTTTACTGATTGGTTCTTCCGCTTGGCAAGGATCAGCCCTCAAGTGGTCGTCCGATCACAGACGGCACCACTCGAAGGTCGATAGCGATGAAGATCCTTATTCGATCAAAAAGGGCTTCTGGCATGCGCATATGGGCTGGCTTTTTTATAAAGAGTCCGTCGATCAAACGATTTCGGCACCGGATCTTGAAAAGGATAAGCTGGTGGCTTGGCAGCACAAGTATTACATTCCGATTGCTATTTTCATGAGTTTTGTCTTCCCAACTTTGATTGGGGCTGCTCTTGGATCTTGGGTTGCGGGTTTTATTTTCGGCGGATGTTTACGAATCGTCCTGACCCAGCAGAGCACCTTTTTAGTGAATTCGTTGACCCATACTCTTGGGCGTCAAACGTACTCTGACACCGTGAGTGCGCGTGACAGTCTTTTGGTCGCGTTTTTGACCCATGGCGAAGGCTATCACAATTTCCATCATACTTTTCAGCTCGACTATCGAAACGGCATTCGCTGGTACCAGTGGGATCCAACAAAATGGACGATTCGTTTGCTCTGGCTTACTGGACTTGCCGGAAAGCTCAAAAAAATTCCTGAAACGGAAATTCTACGGGCCCGACTTCAAATGGAAGCCGTTCGCATGAAAGCTAAGGGCCTTTCTGAAGAGCGGGTTGAGGCCTTGCGTTTGAACATCCTGTCCGCCCAAGAGCGAATCAAAAAGTTGAAGAGTGAGTACAAAGCTCTTAAAAAAGGCTTTTCAGATCGCCACCAAGTTCGAGTGGATCAAGTCAAAGCGGATCTGGCTCGAGCCCAAGAAGAGTTTCAAGTCGGGTTACAAGAGTGGCGTCGCTGCCTCAAGCGACAGACGATTCGCTCTTAGCACACCCGTTTCAGGGTAAGAGTTTGAACTCTTACCCTTATACTATTTCTTCTTTTTCGGTGATGAGTCTGCGGCCTTCTGAAAGGCCGCCGCGAGGGCTCCCAATTGCCCACTTCCTTGAGAGTGCTGTCGCCAGGATTCATCATCATGTTCTGTGGGTAGCCCCAAAGTGAGTTTGCGTTCTTCAAACTGAATTTGATCAACTCGGACCTTGATTGCGTCACCGCGCTTCTTGTTTTCATACTGAGCGGCATCCGCCGAATCACGCCACTTCGACCGCGGTAAAAGGCCGTTGATTCCAGGAGCCAGAGTGACGAACAGACCAAAATTCTCTTTTTTGTCGACTGTCGCATCAACAAGAGTTCCAACCGGGTACTGAATCGGAACTTGAAGCCAAGGATCGCCAATTCCACCCGCTTGTTTGATCGAAAGCGAGACCTTTAGGCGCCCTTCCTGCTCTTCAATCTTCAAGATCTTGACCTGAGTTCGATCGCCGATTTTCAAGGCCTCGGACGCGTGCTTCAGCCGAGAAAACCCGATTTCAGAAATATGAACAAGCCCCTCGACCCCGCCTTCGACCCGAACGAAGGCTCCGAAGTTTTCAAGTCTTGTGACTTCACCCGAAAGCACATCGCCGACCTTTTGCTTCTGCATCCACTCGCCTTCATTTTCAGCTTTTTGAAGATCGAGAAGTTTGCGTCGGGAAACTACAATATTTCGACCGGCTTCATCCAGTTGTGTGATCAAGAATTCGAACTTCTTACCCACATAGGCCTGACCATCTTGAACAAAGCTTTGATCGATTTGACTGATGGGACAGAAGGCTTTTCGCCCTTGAATTTCAATGCGAAATCCCCCCTTGACCACTTCAAGAACTCGGCCCTCAACGGGTAGCTCCATATCGGCTGCATCTTGAAGACTGTCCATATCGCTCGCCGCTCGACGAGAGCCCTTGCGAGTGACGCGAATCTCTCCGTCGCGAACACGGATGACGGTCACTTCGATGACATCTCCGACTTTGTACTTCAATTGTTTTTGGTCATCCAAAAGATCCGTTCTTAAGATCACAGCATCGACAGAGCCTCCGGTTGAAACAAAGGCTTCTTCCTGACCCAAGCTTAAGATCTCGGCTTGAAATGTGTCCCCCACATTCCATTTGCGTCCGGCCTTTTGAAGGGACATCTCAAATAGGTTTTCAAAATCACTTGTCGAGTCCTGAACTTCATCCCCAAAAATGTCTTTCTTGCCCATTTTCAGAGCCTCGCTTTCCGACCTGCACTTTCAAGTCTTTAAAACATTCTTTTGTAATGGATCCCGTGGTGAAAGTATAGAGGGATGAGGGACAAGCCTAGGCGTTTCGCGCCCTGTAAGCCTTGGAGTATTTTAGATAGACGGCCTTTGCCGAAAGCACGGCGATCACCAAGCCAAAGTACCCGTCCAAAAAGCCAAACTTGAAGACATAACACTTCAAAAATCGAGCGAGGGGGTTGATCCACAAAGACAGTTTGTGAATTCGCTTTCTTCGACTGATAAGCTCTTGCGCTCCCAAGCTGGAATAGGACTCAATGCGTTGCCGATGTTCTTCCATCGTGTAGTAGGAATAGTGGAAAACCAGCCCCTGCAAGTGACTTACGACAAGCTCGGGGGGCGCTTTGAGTTTTTCGTGGACGAAGTGTCCTTCCCAAGCCGCTCGTCCCTTTGGGAAAAGTCGCAGATGCCGGTCGGGAAACCAGCCCGAATAGCGAATCCACTGACCACAATAATTGGTCATTCGATTGATCGTATAGACTCCGTGAAAATTGGGCTTCAAAGCCTTCAATTCCTGCTGAAGCTCGGAAGACAATTCTTCGTCCGCGTCCAACGACAGAACGTAATCTCCAGTGGCGAGCTCATTGGCCTCATTCTTAGTTTGAGAAAAGCCCTTCCACGGCCTCTTCACGAATTGCACGCGCGGAAAAGATCGGGCGATCTCTTCAGTGCGATCCGTACTCATCGAGTCCACAATGATGATTTCATCGGCAACCGATTGAACAGCCGCCAGACAACGGCCGATATTTTTCTCTTCGTTCTTCGTGCAAATGACGACACTCAGCTTCATGAGCGACCACCCTGAGCCAAAAGCTCTTGGTAAATCATGAGATTCCCCTGAATCATCGAGTCCAAACTGAACTCCCGCTGGACCCATTGAGCGCCTTGTTGCGCCATGTGCAGGCGAAGCTCGGGTTGCCGAATCAGAGTCTCAAGATACTCTGCCAATTTTTGGGAATCGCCAGGCTCGATCAAGAGCCCTGTTTGGTGATTGTGAATGATCTCGGGGATTCCGCCGACTCGGCTGGCAACAACTGAACAACCAGCAAGAAGGCCATCCAAAATGATGGTCCCCAAACCCTCATTGTTCGAGGGGACCGCCAGAATATCCAAAGACTTCAGGAATTGGGGCACGTCTTTTAAGAATCCGACGAAGTGCACATGGTTTTCGAGCTTCAATTGAAGACTCAAGCGCTCAAGGGACGGTCGCAACCCACCATCACCCGCAATCAAGACTGAAAAGTCCTGGGTTTTTGTCTTCAGAATGGCTGCGGCCTGAAGAAGAGTTTCATAGCCTTTTTGTGGTGACAGGGCCGAGGCGTTTCCAATCAAAACATGATTGGTAGGCAAATTGAGTTTCTGGCGCCAGTAGGTTTGGCATGTGGAACGCTCGAGGGCCTCATAGGCTTTGGAGCTCACCGCACTGCGGGCCACTTTCACCTTGTTCGGGTTCACTCCATAATCGATCAAAACTTGCCCAATGAAGCGAGAAATGGCCGTAAAGACACTGACGCGAGGGTGAAGATACTTTCGACGGGTGAGCACCTGACTTTTGGGAACATTATCCACCCGCCGGTGAACGACAATCTTAAGATCCGGCACAAAGGGGGCGACGTTCAGCGCCAGGGTGTGAGCTTTCGCTGTGTGGGCATCCAGGATCTGAATGCGATTCTTTCGAATCAAACGAGCAAGCTTCCACATATTCCGAGGGTCGTAAGGGCTTCCGCTGGCAAGGTCATAGGTCGGGCAAGCCCAACGTTTTTCCCGAAAAGCCACGCTCTTTCGGGGGGTGGCCGCGATCTGAGTCTCGACCTTCGATTGCAGACCTTCGATCAGAAGGCGCATTTGATTTTCACCGCCCCGCCAAGTGAGCTCGGTTCCTAGATGCAAAATACGGATCATGGTCTCAGTCTTCTCACAAACTGAGTTCTTCTTCAAACCCCCAGAGTAAAGCCGCCCAATTCGTGGCTCGATAAACATCTAGGAAATTAAACCCGGACTACCGAAATGCGAGAAATGCGCAATGCTTATCTCTGAGGGGAAATCACATTAACCAAAACATAAAAAGAGGGGATATTTCTTTATGTTGAAATCACTGATCGTTGCGTCATGGGCCTTGAGTTTGGCTTTGACGGCTCAAGCGGGCGTAAAATTTGGGCAAAAAATCGTGGGTGGCGTTGAGGCCACTGTCGGCGAGTTTCCGTACATGGTGTCTTTGCAGTCCTCAGGGGGACACTTCTGTGGCGCTTCTTTGATCAAGCCTGACTGGGTTTTGACAGCGGCTCACTGCGTACGTGGGGGACGTATTGCACGAGTCGTAATCGGACTCCATAGCCAAAAGAACTTGCAAGGAACGGAAATCTTCCAAGCTACGAAAATCATTGCTCATCCAAAGTACAACAGCTCAACCATGGACAATGACTTCGCGCTTGTTCAATTAAATGGCAACTCTTCATTCAAGCCCGTGGCTTTGAATGACGTGGAAATCGAAATCGGCCAGGAAATCATCGAGTCTGTGACAGCTGGTTGGGGCTACACCCGCGAAGGAAGCTGGACCATTTCCGATACTCTTCAAAAAGTCACCATTCCCTTAGTCAGCCAAGAGGAGTGCAATAAGTCGTACAACAACGACATCACTTCAACCATGATCTGCGCAGGCCTGCCAGAGGGTGGCAAAGACTCTTGCCAAGGCGACAGCGGTGGCCCGCTGGTTGTTCACGAAGAGAATGGCGATCACGTGCTTGTTGGCGTGGTCAGCTGGGGTGAAGGTTGCGCGCGTCCCAAGAAGTATGGAGTCTATGCAAAAGTAAGCTCCGCGATCGAGTGGATCGCAGAAACAACAAAGTAAGTTCCCGATCCCGTTCGGTCACAAACTGTCATTCAACTTTGAGCGAGAATGGCAGTTGCTTATGAGTCCGATAACAAAAGCCAGGTTTAAGACCTGGCTTTTTCATTTTGACGCGAATCTTTATGTCTTAATTTCTTGCAACAATGCTGAACATTTAAAAGACTAAGGTCCTGTAACCGGGGGGGACACGGATGTATTCAAAGATTATTTCTTTAGCTCTAGCGCTGCTTACAAGTCAGACACTGTGGGCACGGCCTAGCAAGTTTATCGTCGGAGGGGAAGAAGCACGAGTTGGAGAAATTCCATTCATCGTTTCTTTGCACGATCGAAACGGACATTTCTGCGGTGGCTCGTTGATCCATCCGAATTGGGTTTTGACAGCGGCTCACTGCGTCGCGGGTGAAACAGTCGATTCGATCCGAGCGATCTACATCGGCCTTCAGAATCAGCAAAACCGAGCTCACGTAGAGAATCTTCGCCCAGTGAAGATCATTCCGCATCCTAACTACAGCTCCAGCCGCGTCGATTATGATTATGCCCTGATTCAACTTGAAAGCGATTCACGGGTCACTCCTGTTGAGATGAACCGCGCTGACTTCCGGGTCAACCGCAGCCAGCAGAACCCCGTGCTCGTCACGGCAGCAGGTTGGGGCGTCGTTCAAGAGAATGCTTGGATGGGACCCGACGTTTTGCGCAAAGTCACTTTACCACTTGTTCCTCGCGATGTCTGCGAACAGAGCTATCCTGGAAAGATCTCGGATCGCATGCTGTGCGCTGGATTCGCTGAGGGCGGTAAAGATTCTTGCCAAGGCGACAGCGGAGGTCCTCTTTTCATGCGCAAGCCTGATGGAAACCATATCCTTGTTGGCGTTGTCAGCTGGGGAGCCGGTTGTGCCCGTCCGACCAAGTATGGAATCTACTCGAAGGTATCTTCGGCTCTTGCGTGGATTGAGCAAGAGATTCGTCAGAATCCCCGACGTCGTCGATTCTAATTTGATGAAGGCCCCAGGAAGGGCTGTCGTCGCGTTTCATTTGATTGATAAAGAAAAAACCACCTCCCAAGGGAGGTGGTTTTGTTTTTAAGGCTTAGTGAATCGAACGTTTCCGAGCGGGTCCCTTTCGGGTTGCTTTCTTCTTTCGAGCCCCTCCTACCAGGTGTAACCGATCGCGAAGTTCACAAGATCCACCTGATCCGCTGTTTCGCTGACATTAAGATTATGGATTCTCACGAAATCAAGACCCCATGACCAGTACTTATTGCAGTAGTACATCATCCCGAACTTTAAAGTCGCACCGAAGGCCGTTTCGTCTTCGGTGTTGAAGACGTCCCGGAAGTCGCCTGCGTTTTGAATCTGGGTGACGCTGATACCGGGACTCACGTAGACGTCGAAAACAGATCGATCAAGCAAGTGAAGCGGAGCCACAATCCCAAGTGTCGCAAATTCGTCGCGGCCGACAGCCTGACTTGAGTTCGCTTGCAGATAATACGCACCCACGCCCGCGACCCCCATGCGATGTTCGTAGTCGAGACCAATATGATTCGCGCCCGAGTGGGCCCCGAGCAGCAGTCGAACAGTGTCATTTCCCCCAGCCCACATATCCTTGTAGGATTCGGCACGATCTCCCCAGGTTTGAGCTCCGGCTAGGCTCATGCCAAGCACAGTGCCCAGCGCACAAATGAATTTCATCATAGAAATCTCCCTTTTTTTGTGTCGTGACTTTTGATCGACGACAAGACTTGTGTTTCTGAATTGATAAAGCCTTCTTCGCGAACTTCATCCCCTTCGTTCAAGCGAACAAGTTCATCCAGTAGCCGAGTCACTTTCATGTGATCATTTCGGATCGCTTCATAAATAGTCATAAGAACTCCTTGTGAATTATGTCGAGAATCTTTACGGGCAATTAAAAATGAATTTGCAATCTCGGGCCCAATTTCAAAAGCCAAACAGCAAACTTCCCAAGGGTTTCAAATTCTTATCGATGATTTCTGCCCCACATTTAGGGAAAAGAGGTCGCGTGTGCTTTCACTTGATCGTGATCTTAAATCACGATTTCGCTGAACTTATGCGGTTTGACGAAAGCCCCCAACTTCGTTCCCGAGTATACGCGATGTCATTCATCGGTACGGGCTTTGCTTCACTCGCTTTTAGGAGAGCGGGTCGTGGGTCAACTTTTGCATTTTAGCAGGATAAATTCTTCTCATGTCCGTGATTAAACCGAAAGACTTCTATGGAAATCATTTCGTTTCGAAAAATTGAAGGTCCCAATGTTTATCACGAAAAGCCAGTACTGATTATGCGCCTTGATCTAAAAGAATGGGCTGAGGTCGGAAGCCATGAAGTTCCAGAGCTTCAACAAAAACTCCTTTCTCTTTTGCCAGGCCTTCGTGATCATGGGTGCTCAGTTGGCCGCCCGGGAGGATTTCTTGAGCGACTTGAACGCGGCACCTACATGGCCCACATTGTGGAGCATGTCGCGCTGGAGCTCAGTTGCCGGTCAGGAATTCAAGTCTCTTTCGGTAAGGCCCGTTTTGCTGGACACAAAGGTCTTTACGACGTGATCACGCGATTCAAATCCGAAGAGAACATGAAAGAATGTATGCGCCAGGCCGTCATTTTGGTCGAGGCCTGCCTGCGTGGTCAAAACTACAACATTCGTTTGGGACTCGAATCCATTCTTCAAAAGAAAGACTCCGGCGAGCTGGGCCCTACAAGTCAGGCCTTGGTCGCAGCGGCCCAGAAAAGAAATATTCCCGTTCGACGCCTAAGTGACGAGACAAGCCTGCTTCAACTGGGCTACGGAAAGAATCGTCGGTTGCTTCAGACTTCCATGACGGATCAGACCTCTGTCATCGGGACTGATCTTGTTCAGGACAAACAGATGACGAAGACCTTTTTGCAGCGATATGGAATTCCCGTCCCCAAGGGCAAGATCGTTTCTCGAGCGGAAGAGCTGCCAGAAGTTTTAGTCGAAATGCCGGGGCCCTTTGTGCTGAAGCCCCTTGATGGACACCACGGCGAAGGGGTGAGTCTGAATCTTCATACTCTATCCGAACTTGAATCCTCGTTTCGACGAGCCCAAGACGCCTCGAAGAACGGGCTCGTTCTCATGGAGGAAATGTGCGAAGGTGCCGACTACCGCCTTCTTGTTGTGGCTGGCAAATTCGTCGCGGCCGCTCGCAGGTCCCCGCCCACCATCGTCGGCGATGGAGTCTCGACGATTGAATCCCTAATTGAAACTCTAAATCAAGACCCTCGGCGCGGGGACGGCCATGATAGTCTTCTTACAAAAGTGAAAATTGATGAGAGCGTTTTGCAGCATCTTCATAAATGCGGACGAAACCTTCAGACCATTCCCATGAAATCGGAAGCCGTGACTCTTTTGGGAACCGCCAATCTTTCAAAGGGTGGGACCGCGACCGATGTCACCGATGAGGTACACGAAGATACACGCCGTCTTTGCGAACGGATTTCAAGACTCGTTCAATTGGATATTTGCGGAATTGACTTGATTCATGAGGACATTCGAAACCCTCCCTCCACTCGACTGAAGGTCATTGAAGTCAATGCTGCGCCAGGTTTGCGAATGCATATTTCTCCTTGCTCGGGGAAACCGCGAGATGTGGCCGAGCCGATTCTTGAGATGCTCTATCCCGAACATGGCCCCTCTAGAATTCCGATTATCTCGATCACGGGAACGAATGGAAAAACGACGGTCGCGCGTCTTCTCAAAAGAATTCTTTCCAATTCCCAGCTTCAAGTGGGTCTGACGACCACCGAAGGAATCTGGATTGGCGATCACAAAATTGTTTCCGGGGACACGACGGGCCCTCGATCCGCTGAAACTGTTCTTGCCGATTCTTCGGTTCAGGCCGCGGTTCTTGAAGTCGCGCGCGGCGGAATTCTTCGCGGCGGGCTGGCTTATGACTGGTCGGATGTAGGCCTCATTCTGAATGTACGACCCGATCACCTAGGACAAGACGGCCTTGAGACTCTTGAGGATATTGTGTGGGTCAAGTCTCTTGTCGCCGAGCGAGTTCGACCACATGGAACTTTGGTTCTCAACGCCGATGACCCCGCCTCGCTTGGAATTCGGGAGCTTGCGAACGTTCAAAGGCGGCCGCGGAATCTTTTTCTCTACTCCCGCGAGGCTTCTCAAAAAGCTTTTCAGGAACACCTTTCAAAGGGGGGCTCGGGCTGTTGGACGGATTCGAACTGGATTTATCTTCAACAGGGACACACGATACGAACGGTGATGGGACTGCATGAAATTCCTCTGACGGTCCAAGGAACATTGGACTACCAAGTCTCGAACGTCCTTGCGGCCATTGCCGGCGCGATCAGCTTATTAATAAGTGCGTTGGATAACCAACATTATCTTGCAGTCTAAAGAATATTCTTGTTAAACTTTTTCCATGAGAAAAGACGATGCCAGACAATTAGACCATCAGACGCTTGAAGAGTTACGAATAAGATCAGTAAAGC
>JBKDHV010000081.1:0-28412 GCA_046336915.1 Bdellovibrionales bacterium | reverse complement strand
GCTTTACTGATCTTATTCGTAACTCTTCAAGCGTCTGATGGTCTAATTGTCTGGCATCGTCTTTTCTCATGGAAAAAGTTTAACAAGAATATTCTTTAGACTGCAAGATAATGTTGGTTATCCAACGCACTTATTAATAATCTTCGATTCGATCTGCGCATCTGGTCGATGTGTCGGTGACAACAGCCCATGGGTCGATACGTGCCCCGGCTTCCCTAAACAATAGACCGTTAGAAAAAATAAGGGGCCCGAAGGGAGGCCCCTTAAACCAGAGGGAATTCGTATTCTTAAACCCCCTCCAGAACTTTGAAATAAAATTTCGATCGAGGCTTTGGAGCGCTAAGAGCTCCGCCGCCGTTTTTCCGAGCGTGATTTGTCTTCGCGCTCTAGAAGTTGCCGGATTTCTCCATCAAGGCCTGTTTGTTCTTGATGATGATCTCCTTGCCGTTCAAATCGATCAGACCTTCGTTCTTGAACTCAGTCAGATGACGAGACAAGGACTCGTTGATCGTGCTCGCCAGTTGTGCGAACTCGTTTCGGGTCAGCTTCAAGTTCAAAGACGTGCCCGTGTCTTGATCGACACCGAACTTATCAGCCATCAGCACCAGCTGATACGCGATTCGCTCTTGAACACTCGCCAAATAATGAAGCTGGCTGGTCATCTCGTAGTTCTCGAGATCGTTCACCGCTTGCTCCATCACAAGACGAATCAAAGGGCTTGCTTGCTTCAGCGCGACCTGCACCAACTCTCGAGGGTAAAGCCAGACGGTTGTTGATTTAATCGCCTTTGCCATCGCCGTGCAGGGACCGCCACGAACGAGGGCCTTGTATCCGAAGTACTCACCTGAGCCCACCAGCTTTGTGACATACTCCGGAGATGTTGTTCGACCGCGAGCTTGCTTGCGGTTCATCACCATTTTCACACATCCGCTTTGGAGATAGTAAAGTCCTCGCGGCTGCTCGCCTTCCCGAAACAAAACATCGCCTTCTCGAAAATGAATAATTTCGTAAGGCAATTCGTTTTGCACTGTCGTGGGCTGGGCGAAACCCATATTGCTCATTCCACCGTTTAAGATCGTCGTTTTTTCCATGTGAACCTTCTTTCTCAAACCTGTTGTCTGATGGGTTTTTTCAATTGCTGTAAACTAAACACACACAATTTTTATTTCCATCAGAAATCCACTGTCATTCGTCTGTTGCAAATTTGCTCGCAGCGAAGATAGCCCCTAAATCTTTGAAAGGCTTTACGAAATTCCGCGTGTGGAGAAATCTCCTAAAAGACTCTACGAATTATCGCTTGAAGTGATGATTTTGGGTTATTTTCGTTCTAGAATCTTGAACATGATGAAAACTTCTCAAATCAAATTTTTTCTAATTACTGTTGTTCTTCTTTCAACCTCACGTTTGTGGGCCTGGGGAGGCCGTGGCCACGACACAATTTGCGAAGTCGCGGTTCACCTAGTGGAAGATCCTTCTCTTAAAAATTTCCTTCAAGGCCGCGGTTACATGATGGGACATCTGTGCAATATTCCCGACACTCAATGGAGACAGCTCGACGCCAAAGCCAAGGCCGCAGGTGACCCCACACACTTCATTGATCCGGAAATTGTGGGCGCGATCCCGAAAACTCTGTCGTTGGATCTAGCAAGTCTGATCAAAGAGCACAGCCAAAAGCCAAATCAGTTTGAAAAAGGGAAAAAGATTTTTTCCGTGCCCCGAGAAGTCGGCACCAGCTGGTGGCGCGTCGATCAATTCATGCGCGAGATCGCAGCGCTGAAAGAAAAATTTCAGACAGCGAAGCCTCCGCAGTCAAAACAGGAAGAACAAAACGACGAACATCCCTTTAACCAAGCAGCCCATCGTTTCATTACGATGGCCGGGGTGATGGGCCACTTTGTCGGCGACGCCTCACAACCCTTGCACAGCACCGCCGACTACGACGGCTACGCCCAAGGCCACGGCGGACTGCATGGCTACTACGAAACCGCCGTCGTAAACACTTTCGACGGGGATCTTCAAACTCAAGTTCTGAAAGAGGCCCGAAAAATCAAAAAGGCCCCCTGGCTTCAAGGCTCCACCCTGGAAAAGATGCGCACCTTCAGCCAAGTCGCCTTCGAAGACCTCCCGCAGGTCTGGAAGCTCGACCCCGTCCTAAAAAAATCAGAACGAAAAGAAGAAAAAGGAATGTCCCTCCGCACCCCCGCCGAAAGAAAACCCCCAGAAGAAGCCGCAAAAAAATACAAACCCCTCATCATCAAACAAATGGCCCGCTCCGCAAAACTCTTAGCCAACCTATGGGACGAAGCCTACAAAAACGCCGGCAAACCCAACCTCAACACCTACAAATCCTACAAATACCCCCACACAGTCGACTTCCTCTACCCCGACTACGAATAAAAAAACCACCCCACAACTCGTCAACTGCTCAGCTCAGCTCCCCCCTCCCCTCGACCAACATCCCAGCCTCAAGAGTCGAGAGGGGGCCTCCCGCAAATCGCAAGTTCCTCGAGCCGCGGCCAAAAGTCCAGTGCGAAGCCACCCCAAAAACCCAAGCCCCGCGCCCCGCCCCCAAACGCCCCGTCCCAACCCCCCCCAAACCCCCCCCCCCCCGCGCACTGCCCCAAGCTTTTGGGGGGCGGCCCCCTCTCGACTCGCCCTGAGACTGGAAACTCGACTCAACTCGCCCCGACCACCCGCCGATTTAAAGACCAGGAGGCGACGATGGCTCGTATTCTACTTAGTGTTTTCTTCCTGTTTTCTCTTGGAGCTTGTAAGCAGAACGCACGCACCGTTCTTGTAGCGGGCGACAGCTGGGCATCTTTTATTTGTACCTACAAAAGTCTAGATGTGGCGCTTCGGGCAGCAGGGATTTCCGATGCTTCGATGAACTCGACCTGCTTGGCAACGACTCGCGCGGGGGTGCAGGCCTCGAATTGGCTGGATAAGCCGGCCCATCAGGCGACCGAAGTGGCCCTGCTTGATCCCTCGGTTCAGGTGGTTTTTTTAAGTCTGGGTGGAAACGATCTTCTGGGCGAGTGGAACCTCTCGATGTCCGAAAGTGAGTCCCAAGCTTTGCTCCGGGACTTTCGCGCGCGGGTGGCCCGCACGGTGGACCTTTATAGAAAACAGCGCCCCGATGTGAAGATTCTGATTTCAGGCTATGACTTCCCGCACTTTAATGACTTTAATATGATCGCCGAGTATCGCGAGGTCTACGCTCGCATGGGGAAACCGACAACTCGCCAGCTAAATGAAGTTCTCGCACAGTTCAGCACCGAGATGGTGAAGCTCGCCGATCAGAAAAATGTTTTCTACGTTCACTATGTGGGATTAATGCACTACTACTATGGCAATGGCGAGGGCGGACTTCGTCCGTTTTCAACACTGGTGCCACAGTTTATTTCACCACCGTCGAATCCCGCTCAGTTTGGTGGGGATCTAAGTTTCCAAACCGATTCGCGTGCGATGCTGAATTCCGAACAGGTGGGATTCGTCGATCCCTTCCATCTCAGTCGCGCCGGCTACGAACGTTTGGCCGAGCACGCTGTTCGCCAATACCTTCGCGGGTGGTTGGCTACGCGTTAAAGAACTCGCATGAACTCGGCCAGGGTTTGTACGTCATCATCCGTCAAACCCTTAAGGACAATTTTTTCGAACGCGGGATTCTCGGACACAAGGTGAATCTCCGCGACCTCGGCTTGCGAGTGTGAACGAGGTGGGGTCTTCCGTTGGTAGCGCTTGACCACATAAGACTGTCCCGTTTCAGAATCTCGAAGACCGCGAGCTTGAACCAGAAGAATTTTCCCCTGTCGCGACCCCCCACCATAGCGCTTAAAAAGAACAAGTGCTCCATCTGGTATGAGGGGCTCCATCGAATGACCTTGGATATAGGTCGCAAAATAGTCTGACGAGGTCGTTCGTATCCCACTTTCGACCCACCCGAGCGGCTCCAAATCTAAAGTCTCTCGATTGTGTGAAAAGACACCGGCTGCAACCGAGAGCGGATAAACAGGAACGTAGCCTAAAGGGGGACGCATGCCTTCCTCAAAGGAAATCAGGCGAGGGTCCTTTTTGTTCGACTGGATAAAAGAAAATAGGTCAAGTAGGCTAACCCCCAACGCCTCTGCATAACGCACTAAAACAAGAATCTGTGTATCGGCCAAGCCTCGCTCTAAACGATCAATACTAGCAGTCGAGAGTTGGTCAGACTCTTTTGCAAGTCTGTCGATTGAATACCCCTTCTGCAGGCGCAAACGACGACAGTGCTCGCCAAGCTGAAGCAAAAAACCTGTATTCTTATACCGCCGACGACTGGTTGGCTCAGATTTTAGGATTTTCGTTGGCGTCTTGGATCGCTTGGACATGCATTAAGGGTAAATCGAATCAAGCCAACCTTCTTTCCTAATAAGGAATAAGATGACTTTTCTTATTAGAAATGGAAAGGTGGAAGTGTGAAAAGCGTCAAAAAGCAGCGAAAATTAAAGGTTTCAAGAAAGAAAAAGCCGCTCGCAAAGATTCATCCATATGCTCTATCAAAGAATCAGGCGACCAAAACCTTTTTAGAAGAAATAGCCCTCTTGCTGAGAACTTGGCGCAAAAGCCAGGGGCTCAACATTCAAGATGTCTGCGACCAACTTGGAGATGTCTCGGAAGTTGAGCTTGTTCTTTATGAAACAGCCGGCCGGCCTATCTTAGCTCGGCACTTTTTTGCCCTTGTGAGAATCTATGAAGTCGATGTCTTCCACGCCCTCACACGATTAGAAAAACTGAGAAGACATCTAATTCAGTCGCGAAAACCCCTTGAATGAAGCCCTGGGGCCTGTAGCAGAATGACTGAAGTCAAAGGCCATGAGGAAGGCCTAGCAATACAGTCACTCGATGGTCGTGTTGATTGAGCAGGTGCCGACTGGCTCGCGGTTCACAAGAAAACGGTTCTGACCGAAGCGAAGAATTTGTCCATCCTTATTGATCACCACACTCAAAACGAAACCTAATTTCAGATCGTCCGCGATGTAGAAGCCCTCGTAGATTCGAACTTCATAGTTGTGTTCGAGCTCACCGGGTTGCGCGAGGTTTGTATTCACTTCGAAGACTTCGGACAGCTCCACCATCTGGTCAGGCCGACCGAAAGAAGCCGCCGCCTCTTGGTAGCCTGGCTTCAAATCCAAAAAGCTCACAACAAGAGTTTGGCCGTCTCCCAGACAGGTGATCGTCGCTTTCGGATGCGCTAAAGCCGAGAAAGAAAAGCCAAACAGCGCGATCGCCAGTCCCAACACGATTTTCATAGAGCCCCCAATTCACAAAGATAAGATTTCCTTACTTTTAGCACGACTGTCCTTTCCGCAGTCAAACGGGAACAAATTTTGTCTCTGTGGGACAAGAAAATTTTAATAACGAATTGAAGCCCCTTAAGACCCTGGATTTCTTGGCACAAACCATGAACTCCTGTTGGCTAACAGGACCCTGAGGAGGATCTATGAAAATGGTGTTTCAGATTGGGACAATTGTAGCGCTCTCGCTGACGGCCTTTGCACAAGGGACAGCGAAGAAGATTCAGTGCACTCCTCGTCAAGCTCAGCTTGAGGCCATGAACTACCTGGATTGGAAAAAGCGCAATGTGAAGATCGACAAGGCCCTGCCGTGCCTGATGGAAGCGGTGGACAAGGCCATTTCTGAAGCGCGCGCTCAGGGGCAAAAAGATATCGTGTCCGATGAGCTCTTCATTGATTACGTCGCCCTCAACTTATTTGATGACTATCAAAAACAAAGCAAGATCGATGCGAACCATCAGGCTCAAGTCGCGGACCTAAAAGCCGAGATCTTCGAATCCGGTGTCCAGAACGACGAAATCGAAAAACAACTTCTTGAAGAAGAAGCCGATTTGAAGCGTCAGAATCCCTTAATCCAAGACGAATAACAACCAAGCTTAAGGCGTTCGGCCTAGAAAGCCTTATGCTCAAAAGACAGATAAAATGAAAATCCTGTTTGTCCCGCGGTCGGGCCCACGCCGTTCAAATACGCAAGGCCTGTGACCAGCTGAAAATCCGCGAAATTCACAGCGTAGCGAAAACCTGGATTCAACCAAATCTCACGAGTCCCTTGAGTTTCACCCGCGCCGATCACCTCTTCTCCTGTCTCGCTGTAATACTCGAGCATGAGATCAAAAACATCCGATGTGCGATAGATCAGACTTCCCGCTGAGATCGTTCCGTGAATGTCGGACTTTTGCGAGGCCGCATTCTTCGCATCCGCATGGAAAAGATAACCCGCATTCACATGGGCGATCCACTGGGGTGCGATGGGAATTGTGACGGGAATCAAGAACCGAACACCCGTCGCGCCCAAGCCCAGTCCCTTTTTGTGATCTCCGGTTGGCAGAAGCAGATTCACTGCGGGCGCCACTAAGATGTGCTCATTGCGAAGAAGCTGATAACGGTAACCCAGATCCATGTCGCCCAGACCGCGCTCGCGATCCCGTCGACCGAGATCGACATAAGGGAGTGTGATTGAGGCCTGATGGGTCATTCCGCCGATAGGAATTTCTTCCGTGAACCGCGCTCCCCATGCGCGATCTTCAAAACTTTCTAAGAGGAAGATGTGTTGCAAAACCCCTTCTTCTTGATTGTAGGCCTCTTCAATCAAAAACGAGTTGTCCTCGATGGGCGCCGCCCCTGTGCAAAGCGGAAAAAGAACCGTAAAAAAACTGAATCGCACAAGGTGAAGAAAAGGTCCCACGAAAAACTCCTCTTTAAAGTCGTATCAAAGATTATCCCGAGCGAGGGCCCTTGGGTGTCAATTCCGATTTCGAAGGCGACACCACGGTTGGTATCTCTTCACAACCATCGGCAGATTTCAGCCCTGGAGGTATCGACTAAAATTGACTTCGCTGAATATTTGTACGTACTAAAATTCAGTCCACTGAATTTTAGTGCTGACCTACTTTGGTCCCGGGAGGCGACTCTTGTATGTCAAAACGGCAAAAACCTCTGCTCAAACGGCATAAAAAAACCCGGCCACAAGGACCGGGTTTTTAAGCGAACAAAATTTAACTTCTCGATTAGAAGAAGTAAGTCAAAGAAGCTTGACCAAGGATGTCGCCATTGGCGCCATTGGAACCGAAGTTTCCAGTGTTGCCTGTGCTCACAACTGCATCGATCATAGCCTTGCCCCATTTGAAGCCAGCGCCCAATGAAGTTGTTGTGTTGTCTGCAATGTCAGACTCAGATGTTCCAGTTCTCTTTGTAGAAGACAAAAGGTTGATCGACTGAGAGAGACCACCACGGAGAACCATCCAAGATGTTGCTTCAGCTTCGATACCGACAAAAACAGGAACGTTGGTTGTTTCAGTTTTCCCAGCAGCGACAGATCCGTCGTTATCGGCAGTCGTTGATACGACTTCGGCTCCGTAGAAGAACTCAACGCCGTCCTTCTTGTTTGAGTTTACGACACCCAAACGAACTTCACTGTTTTCGAGATCAACAAGCTTACCATCTGGTGTTTTGATTTCGCCAGCCCCCATTGCGTAGTTACCATAGACATACATTGTATCCATCTTGTAACCTGCGCGAAGACGCGTGCTCTGAGTGGCCTCAACATTGAGAACATCATTCGCGGCAAGGCCTGTGGCACCACCAAATTGAGCACCAACACCCGAGATCGTTGACTTGATCGCAGCGCCCAGCCCCTGGCGAAGCTGAACGTCCCAAACGCCGTTTGTCGCGCCCAGATGAACCCCTGTGATGCTTTGCTCAATTCGGCTGACTGAGTACCCTAATGTCTCAGTACCAGTCAGATTACCGAAAGTCTGAGTGCCGCGGAAATCGTTACCAATATGGAGAACAGTTGCACCCCAGCTGATATCGCCCATTTTAGATCCGTAACCGAGGAGCAGCGAGTTTTGCTGCGTGTGACCGGCAGCCAAGTTTGCACCCAACGGAGCAGTCGCTCCTGTGAAGTTCCCAGTAAATCCGCTTACAAAATCCCCAAAGGTCTGAGAAGGGCGACCCAGGTACATTGTGAACGCAGAATCACCCATACGTCGGATGAAACCACCTTCCGCAGAAGGATTTGCTCCAGCGTTGCCACCAAATTCTAGGGTTGCCGCCTCGTAATTTACCATGCGCTCTGGCTGATCGATATAAATACGCTGAATATCATCCAAGTGCTGTGCGTTTTGCAGAGCATTCAGACGAGCTCGCGATGCATGTGCAGATACAGATGCGATTGTCACAGCTGTAATCAACAATAGCTTTTTCATGTGTTGAGTCCTTTCGTAATGTTGACGTTTGTTAGGCTTCAAACTTTAAGGCGAACGAAGACCCTATGTCCCCTTCACCATAAAATTCTGTAATCCTTTACACAATCGATCGTAATAAGCGACGTGGCTCAGTTCAAGTCAATTTGCATGTCGAACCACACCCCCAAAAGGAATTGAGCCAAATTTTATGTTTCATAAATCGACCGCAAAGACTCTTGAAAGCGCATTTTTTTGAAAACACCTGGCCCACAGGACAGGGCGCAAAGTGCATTTTGTTTTCCGCATTTTTCACACGATCAAAAATTTTGAATTCGGATGAAACCCGCGCGAGACAAGGGTTTTCTTAGAATGAAAAAAAGAAGTTTTCAATTTCTAAATTTGCGGGCCTTGCGGTAAACCCGTCGACTTTCCTTCACTCATTCGCAGAACTGGCTTCGAACCCCTCTGTGCGATTTTTCGCACAGGGCCTAAGACCAATTCTTTCGTGACGCACGCGCTATGTCGTGGACCCATTTGCAGATGAAAACGAAAGGCAAGACCTAGGTCCGGGCCAAATTTCGTGACAGTAGGTTCCTGCCGCAAGCACAATCAAGCCATGAAAAAGAAGACCTACTTGCAGGGAATCGTCAAACGTCATCCCGACGGATTTGGATTCCTGATCCCCGAACGCAGCGACCATCCCGATGTCTATATTCCGAAATCAAGCATGAAGGGCGTCATGAGCCTAGATCACGTCATGGCCGAAGTTGAACCCGAACGTGGAAGCGATCGGTTTCGTGGCGAAGTCCTGCGTATCACCAAGCGCGCCACTAAACGTGTGATGGGTCTACTTCATCATTTGAATGAAAAAGACGCCCTGGTTCGCGATGAGTCCAATGGCTGGGGCGCCGATCTGAAAGTCAAATGGTCGGACTCGATGGGTGCAAAACCGGGCCAAATGGTGACCGTCGAAATCATCAGCTACCCCGATGAAAACGAATTTCGTGGCCGCGTGGTCGAAATCATTCAAAATCATGCCGATCCCATCAGCGATATCAAACGCGTGATCGTGCAACAGCAGCTTCCCCACGAGTGGCCGGATCGAGTCACTCGAGAAGCCGATCGCTTTCGCCCGGAACTTACCGCGGAAGAATTGTCCCAAGAACTTTCTCGCCGTCGTGACTTGCGCGGAAAAAATCTGATCACGATTGACGGCAAGACCGCGAAGGATTTTGACGATGCGGTCCTGGTTGAAGCGAACGAAAAGGGCTTCCGTTGTTATGTCGCGATTGCCGATGTCTCGCACTACGTGCGGGTCGCAAGTGAAATTGACAAAGAGGCCTACATCCGTGGGACGTCTGTTTACTTTCCCAATTTCGTGATTCCGATGCTTCCAGAAGTCCTTTCAAATGGACTGTGCTCGCTGAATCCCAAAGTTCCGCGACTTTGTTTAGTCGCTGAAATGCAGTTTGATTTTACGGGTCAGAAACTATCGCACCAATTCTATGAAGCCGTCATGGAGTCCAAGGCGCGCGTCACTTACGGAGAGGCCCAAGAGGTCATCGAAGGCACGGACCTTCCTCAATTTCAACACGTGAAAGAAAACATCCTCCGCTGTGCTGATCTTGCAAAACTGCTGATGGCGAAACGCTTCAAAGAAGGCTCGCTGGATCTTGAAATTGCCGAAACCGAGCTTGAAATTGACTCGACCGGCACCCCTGTTGATGTCGTCAGATCCGAGCGGCTTTTTTCGCACCGTTTGATCGAAGAGCTGATGCTCGCAGCAAACGTCGCCGTGGCCGAGTACCTGTCATCCAAAAACATTCCGGCCATGTACCGAATCCACGAACCTCCGTTTGAAGACGCTTTGGAAATTCTTGAGCGCTACATGAACAACTTCGGCAGCCGAACAAAACTTTCCGGCGGAATGCTGCAAAAGAAGCTGTCCAAAGCTCTTTCCGAGTTCAGCGGAAAACCCGAAGAGCAGCTTATCAATATTTTGACTTTGCGATCCATGAAGCAGGCTCAATACTCACCCCACAATGTGGGACACTTCGGCTTGGGTTTCGAAAATTACACGCACTTCACCTCGCCGATTCGACGTTACCCTGATTTGATTGTGCATCGCCTGATCAAGAATCAGGTACTGAAGAACAGCCCCTATCGTTTGATGAGTCTTGAGGATCTTGAATCTGCGGGAACCATGCTGAGTGCCTGCGAACAGCGCGCGGCCAAGTCCGAGCGCCTGATCAAGTCCATCAAGAAGGCTCGCTTCATGGAAAAATTTGTGGGCCAAGAATTTGAGGGCATGATTTCGGGTGTGACCAAGTTCGGGGTCTTTGTTCTGCTTCGTCAGTACGATATCGATGGCTTGATCCGCTTGGGTGATCTTGCGAAAGAACCCCTTGAGTTCGATGAAGACAACATGCGCCTGGTCGCTCGACGGAGCGGCCTAAGCTACACCCTTGGAGATAAACTTAAGATTCGAGTCGTCGACGCCAGCGCAGAACTGGGGCAAATCAATTTCGCCCTTGCGGAACCCCCGAAAGAGGATCTTTCAAAAGGCCAGACACGAAGCTTCGAAAGAGATCGCGACCGAGGTGGACGCCACGAGCGCAGCCATGGCCACCACCGAAGATCAGGATCGGCGCGGACTCAAGGTTCTGACCGAGAGGAAACTCGAGAGGCCGAAGATTCGGGTGGACGATATCGCCCGGGTCGTGGCAAGAAATTCAAGAAGAATAAGCCACCTTTCAAGCGCAGAGGACAGCAGAAATCGCAATCTAAGGGATCCCATGGCTCTCGAACTCAGAAAAACACTTCAAAACGCCGTTAGACTTCGCACGATCGTCGCGGCCTTTGCGAAGCATGGCTTCCATAATATTGCGGAACGAATCAAGCTTGGCCGCTTTTTAGTCGAGCGACTTTCAGGCCCCGATGTCGATCGCTACACCGCCCCTCAGCGGATGCGGATGGCGTTCGAGGAACTGGGGCCGACCTTCGTCAAATTGGGTCAGCTTTTGGCCACCCGTCCCGACCTTGTCCCGAAAGAATATGCCGATGAATTTGCGACTCTTCATGATCGCGTTCAGCCGCTTCCGTTTGATACGATTCAAACGATTCTTCGCGCCGAACTTGGCAACCGAGTCGAACAAACTTTCGAAACGATTGAACCCGCACCCCTGGGTTCGGCGAGCATTGCTCAGGTCCATAAAGCTCGATTGAAAACGGGCGAAGATGTTGTCATTAAGATTCAACGCCCTGGCATCATCAAAAATATCGATGATGATTTGAGTGTTCTTTATTTTCTTGCCGAACTTCTTGAACGCTACGTGCCCGAAACGCGTCCCTTTTCTCCGATGTCCATTGTGGACGAGTTCTTTAAGACTCTTGAACTGGAAACTGATTTTATCGTCGAAGCCAACAACATTCGACGCTTTCAATTTAACTTCAAGAACGATGATCAGGTAGTGATTCCCAAGGTCTATCTTGATCTGACCACAGAGCGAATTCTGGTTCTTGAAATGCTGAAGGGCCTTCCCCTCAGTCAAGAGTCAGCCCTGATGCAACCGGGATTGGATAAAGAGGCCCTGATCAAAAAGGGTCTGCAAATCTACATGAAGATGGTTTTCATTGACGGCCTTTTCCATGGGGATTTGCACGCGGGAAACTTTTTTGTCCTGCCTGACAATCATGTGGGTCTGATTGACTTCGGGGTCGTCGGGCGACTGAATGCGCGAACGCAAGCGTCAGTTGCCAGCATGCTGATGGCACTGGCGAAAGAGGACTACGAACGACTGGCCTATGAGTACGTTGATCTCGCCCCCTTCACGGATCAAGTGAATGTGGATTATTTTGCAAAAGAGCTGCGAAGCCTGATCGCACCCTATTTCGGACTCACGTTGAAAAATGTGAACATGGGGCGCTTGTTGATGAACTCTGCTGCCGTGGCCAGCCGGCATGGACTTCATGTTCCCACCGAACTGATGATGTTCTTTAAGTCGCTCGTCGCGATTGAGGGTCTGGGCCGCAAGATCAATCCTGAATTTGACTTCCTTGCCACGGCCCTTGAATTCACGGGCGAGCTGATCCGTAAGCAGTATGACCCCCAAAGAATGGCACATGAACTGTCCCATGTGGCACGGGAAAGTCGCCAGCTGATCAACACGCTTCCGCGCCAAGCCTCGATGCTTCTCAAGAAGATCAATAGCCCGCAGCATGCCTTCAAGTTCAGTCTGCACAATATGGGCGAGCTCAAAAAGACTTTGGAAAATTCCTTTAGCTTGATGTTTTTGGGAATTGTCACGGGCTCATTGATTATCAGCGGCTCGATGATTGCCCAGCACTCGGTTCAAAGCTCGATTCAGTCGTTACCCGCGATGAGTCTAGTTTTGTATGGGCTTGCTGGACTGCTAGGAGCCCTCGGGTTCTATCATTATATTCGAAAACCCTGAACGAGCGAGGTTCCTATGCACTCGATCCACTACGAGCTGAGTGTTCTTTCAAAAGCCATACACCACAAGAACTTATCAGCGGCAGCCCTTCATGTAGGTTTAAGCCAGCCCCAGCTTTCGCGAATCATTGCGAAGATTGAGGACGAGCTGCAAGTCGTTCTCTTGGATCGTTCGGCCAAACGAAAGTCAGGTTGGACACCTTTAGCGCTCCAGATTTCAGAGCTCTTTGAAAAAAGTCAGTCCCGGCTAGAGTCAGAACTCAAGACCATTTCAAACAACCAGTTGGTGGCGGAGTTGCATATCGGGACGCTAGAGGGGTTGGCTACGTTCGCCACCCAAATCACAAAGCTTTGTTTTGAAAAGATCGAAATTAAAAAGATCACCTTGGACATTTACGACCTTTCCGAACTGGAGTCCCATTTTCTATCGGGTAACCTCGATTTGATTTTTTCTTCGAAAACGCCGGGGCGTCAAAAATACAAGCACCTACGAGAAATTGGCTACCAAAGATTGGACAAGGTCCAGACCCGGGACGACTTCGGTGTTTTCAGCACTTTCGAGTTCAACCGGACCCCCGAAAAGGAGCGATCGGCCTTTAAACACGTTCTTGTTTCAAACTCTTTGATGATCCGCAAGGATTGGCTTGAAAAGTTTGGGGGGACAGGCTGGATGCCGTCCGAGGCCAAAAAGACGAAAGTCAAAGACCAAGAACCAGTTCTTCTTATAGGCAGTGAGCTATTAAGTCCCCAATTGTGGTCTGAGATTGAAAAATCCTTAGATCAATAGTTAGATATTGATCATGTCATCCAAAGCGCCACCAGAAGTTTTAGAGCTCGCGAAAATCATCGGAGGCTTCATTCAGCATTGGGGCTTTAAGAGCGTCCACGGGCAGATTTGGACACTGATCTTCCTTTCAAAAGAACCCCTCAACTCAACTTTGTTGACCAAACGATTGAATGTTTCAAAGGCCCTGATCAGTTTGGCGGTGAAAGACCTTCTTCACTATGAAGTGATCGAGGTTGCTGAAAAGCGAAACAAAGAAATCTACTTTCGCTCGAACCCCGACATCTTTAATGTAATTCGCAAGGTTCTTGAAAAGCGCGAAAAGGTCATGCTCGAGAAGGCCGAACAGTGCGTGCGGGAGCTCCAGCATAAGAAGTCTTTTGAAAATTCGAACTTTCCAATTGATGAGTCTCGCGTCCTCGAAATCCGTCAGATGATCGAGATGGCGCAAAGTTCTTTAGCTTGGTTCTCAAACTCGTTTCCCAAGCCGCACGAATAGAAAAACCCAGACAGTCCGCTTAGAAAGGCACAAGGAGTTTGAAGTCGGTTTTTAACCGATGACTTCACCTTTCCAAGTGGGATTCGGACCCCTGGGTTCTTCTTTTTGAAAGGTACACCCGCGGGCGCACCCTCTGGCTTTACTTTTACTAACCCAACAACTTCATAGCGAGCTGTGCTTGCTGATTGGCTTGACCCAAAACAGATACCCCAGCTTGCATCAAAATATTGTTTCGGATCATTTCCGTTGTTTCAGATGCAACGTCAGTATCACGGATACGTGAGTTCGCAGCTGACATGTTTTCGTCGTAGATCAGCAAGTTGTTACTTGTTGATTGAAGACGGTTTTGCATAGCTCCGAAATTCGCGCGGATCGAGTTGACGCTAACCATTGCTGAATCGATTACAGACAAAGATGTTTGGGCGCCCTCTTTCGTCGCCAAGGACTCTGCAACAAGACCCAAGGCTTCTAGGGTAGCATTCGCCGCACCCGCATTGAATGAGATTCGATCCTTAAACGGATCATTATTTGTACCAACTTGAATGTCCAGAACACCGCCTGTTCCATTCAAAAGGTCATAACCGTTGTACTGCGTGGATTCTGTGACACGTTGAATTTCCGATTTCAACTGCTGATACTCGACATCCAGAAACTGGCGTTCAGTGTCGCCAATCGTATCCGAAGCGGCCTGGATTCCCAGCTCACGCAAGCGGATCAGCATGTTTGAAACTTCGTTCAAGCTTCCCTCGGCGATTTGCACGAGTGAAATACCGTCGTTGGCATTTCGGTTAGCTTGTCGAAGACCGCGAATCTGACCTTTTAGGTTTTCAGAGATCGCCAGCCCTGCGGCGTCGTCGGCCGCTTGGTTGATACGTTGACCAGATGCAAGCCTTGCCATCGAGCGATTGGCTGCAATGTTTGTCATATACAGATTCTTTTGCGCATTGAGCGCGGCGACGTTCGTTGTAATACGAAGTCCCATACTATCCTCCTTGTGTCATAGCTCATCCTCCTTGATTCGGGGCCATCCCATTTGGCCATCTGCTCCGATCCATGGAGCAGGTTCATTGAAAGCAGTAAACCGCCTTCAATTTGCTTTTTCGGCGCATCTCAAAATGACTCGAGTCCAGTTTTACAAAAATAGAAAAACTTTTTTCCAGGACAAAAGGCTGACAACGGCGTCTTCTGATTTGATTGGACGACGACTTAGGGGCCTGTTTGATTGAGCGTCGAACTTGCAGGGGAGGTCTTGAGTGAGCAAGGCGATGCCTTTTGAAGAATGTCCTGCCCCGCTGCCCAGCCGACTTCTTTTGCAAAGTCCAAAGGCGTTTGCTGATAGGAATCGACTGTGTCGATGCAAGCTCCGCGACTTAATAAGTAACGAAGGATACTTTCATCTTTTCTACGAATTGCAAAATACAATGCGGTCCAACCATCTTGCGCTCGATGATTGACACCGTCAGGATGAAGGCCCAGGACCTGAACCATTCGCGGAGAGCCTAACTGCACGGCCTGCATCAGGGTTGTGATCCCGTCCTCTCGCTTGGTGGCCATTTCGGCGCGATTCAGGATCAAGAGCTGAGCCATTTCAGGTTGATGAAAGATCACCGCATAGTTCAGGGCCGTATCGCCCGACTTGTCCGTTTCGTTCACATCGAAACCCTGCTGGATCAGAAAATCCACAAGGGGCGCGTAGCCCTTCGAAGCCGCTAGCATTAAAGGAGTTGTCCCATTTTCTGTTCTCGACTTTCGGCAGATATCGACGGCTTTTGTGAGCTGCTCGAGACTATTCGAAATGACAGCGCGAAAACAGGGGGAGCTTGGAGTTGAGTACTCTTTCTGGAAAGTGGGCGCCTTGGGCTTCATGGAGCAGGCCGCAAGAGAAACAAGAGCGGCTGACAAAAAGAGAAATCTTCGAAGGTTCATCGAAGACAGATCGTAACACGAGCCTGGGGGCCCGAAAATCTTCAAATACCGTTCCCCCACTTTCGTGGGGGAAAAGTTCGCAGGAAACTTTGTTTGGTCAGGGCTCCGCCGGTGAGGGCGGATTCTTCAGGGATTCTTTTCCCGAGCGCTTCGATCGGAATCCTTTCCTTTCGAAGGCTCACAAAAAGGTCCTCTGTTATATCGCCTGGGCCGAACTCTTGGGGGGTGACAGAAATCTAAACCCGGAGTCCGTCAGATGACGATCGATTCGATCATCATCCGAAAGACTTGTTCAAGAGTCCCAGTGCGATGTTTGCTTGTTGATTCGCTTGTGCAAGAACC
This sequence comes from Bdellovibrionales bacterium, assembly GCA_046336915.1. Taxonomy (GTDB): domain Bacteria; phylum Bdellovibrionota; class Bdellovibrionia; order Bdellovibrionales; family Bdellovibrionaceae. The sequence continues at coordinate 12,172 of JBKDHV010000081.1, read as the reverse complement.
GAAGTACCTGCCTGCAGTAAGATGTTATTTCGTGTCATCTCACTGGTTTCTTCAGCGACATCCACGTCACGGATTCGAGAGTTCGCAGCTGACATGTTTTCCATGCTGACGGCGAGATTCGAAACAGTTGACTGCAATCGGTTCTGAACGGCACCAAAGTCGGCACGCATCGCAGAGACCGACACGATCGCATTGTCGATCGAAGCCAGCGCATTCTGAGCTGACGCCTTGTCAGCGACGCTTGTGAGGTTTACTCCCAAGGCAGCCGAGTTCGCATCGGCTTTCGAAGCATCGAATGAGATTCGGTCAATTTCAGGATTATTTCGTGTTCCAACTTGGAAGTCCAAGATCGAACCCACACCTGCAAGAAGCTGAGTTCCGTTGAACTCGGTTCCTTCAGCGACGCGGTCGATTTCCGAAACGAGCTGGTCATATTCCACATTCAGGAACTGACGCTCAACAGGGCCGATAGTATCTGAAGCGGCTTGTACCGCCAGTTCGCGCAGTCGGATCAAGATCGAGGAAATCTCGTTCATGGATCCTTCCGCCACCTGAACCAGTGAGATACCGTCCTGGGCGTTTCGTGAAGCCTGTTTAAGACCTCGGATTTGAGCTTTTAGGTTTTCAGAGATCGCCAAGCCCGCAGCGTCGTCTCCAGCTCGATTGATACGGAAGCCGGAAGCCAGCTTTTCCATACTTTTGTCGAGCCCGATCTTCGTTCCCCACAGAACCTTCTGTGCGTTCAACGAAGCCGTGTTCGTGTTAATACGCAATCCCATTTTTTCCTCCTCCTTGAAGATCTCAGTCTCGTTCCGTGAGACTGGGAAGCTCATTCATTGAGCCTCTGGCTTTTGGGTTCTTGCCTTACCTGACTCATCGGCTCAACCTGATACAACTAAAGCCCTCAAGTGAAAATCTAGACTAAAGCCGAGAGTGACAGGTACATTACCAGTGACGGCGCGTCAGGAAGGAGGAAGAATTTGAGGCGATTCCTCCGAACTCATAATCTCCAGATTTCACACTTGCCCCCGGAAGAAAGTATCGCCCTTTGTGCACAAATCCATCTATAATAAGTTATGGGAGTCTTCGTTTTTCTAATATTCGGCTCAAGTCTTGCTTCTTGGTTTTGCTCATCTCCTGAGAAAATCTGCCAACTTTTCTCATCAAAAGACGAATTGGTTAAATGCGTGAATGCAGCTAAGACTCTGCGAAATGCCTCGAAGGGTCGCCAAGAGATGTGCGACAAGATGGCCTGCTCTAAAAAACCGACTTATGTTCTAAACTGCCTAACGGCTAAGCTCACATCAAAGTCTGAAAACCGATGCCTTCGTTTTTTGAAGGCCGGGCGCTATAAGGCAGGCAATATCTGCCTCAATAAACTCAACGGCGCCGAAGAAGACCAAATTAGCGAGACAGAGTTCAGAAAATGCTTGCCTCTTACTCAATTCAATGAGGGCAGGCAGGACTTAGACAACGATAGAAGCAACTTTGAGCTTTGCATGGAAAAAGTCGTCGAGTCACCCGCTCCCAGCCCAGCGCCAGCCCCGGCTGCACCCGAAATTCGGTTTCAGAATTAGATTCGACTCAAAAACACCATTTCAGCTTAGGGTCGCGACGAATTCCGTACCCGCAACTTGCTCCTTGGATTTTAGTGCCAAATAGATTGGCGCACTCTTTTGAAGTCACTTGCAGCATGCCCCGCACGCGAAACACCCAAAATACCGAATACCCCTACCACATTCTCGCCCGAACAAATGATCGCCAACCCTTTCCTTGTGCGTTGGAACACGCCTGGGTGAGCTACGAAAACGCTCTGATGTTTTACTCCAGGGCGTTCAGTACACGAATCTTAGCCTTTGTAATGATGAAGAATCATTTCCATCTTTTGATGTCGACTCCCGAGGGAAACTTGAGTGACTTTATGAAACATTTTATGAAAAGAACTAGTGAAGATATCCGGATCTCGAGAGGAATTAGAAATCACCTCTACGGTGATCGCTATTATGCGACCCTCATTGATCGACAAAGCTACTTTCAGAACGTGATCAGGTATGTTTACCAGAACCCTTTGCGCGCCGAAGTATGTAACTCCGTCCTGGACTATCCCTATTCGACATTAAAGGGCTTTCTTGGCCTTGAGAGAATGCGAATTCCGATCTTCGATGATTTTCATTTTTTCGACGGGCTCGATCAAAACCTACGCTGGCTAGACGATATCTCATCTCCTGAAGATCTGGAGCCCATCCGTTATGGCCTTCGGCAACAGGTCTTCAAGCCTAAACCGAATAAAAGCTACTACGCCTGGGCACTCTCAAATACTAAGCAACTAACCCCCTTCAGCTGATGCGCCGTCACAGGTAATGTACCTGTCACTCTCAAAAGGTCGTCTCGCGGTCGCTTAAGATGATGTCCATATCGTTCGTGGTAAAGAGCCTCCAAGAGGCCTCGTGCGCTTTTCGACATTGGCTTCGATTCATTTCTTTATTCTTGATATCGAAAAAGAAGTTCGAACTTGATGTCGGTCTAAATATGATGGTTCGCTCTTTCAAGTCATAGAGAGAATTCCAGCCGCGCTCGCTGCCCACAATCATTAGATAGCTCAGCTTCTTCAAACTTCCGTCACGAACACCATCGTAGGTTGCGACTTTTAATCCAAGAAGATAGAATGGAAATTGGATGACAACTCCTTCGGAACCAGAATTTCGATCGCAGTACGTTTCTTTCAGGTCGTCAAGATGGGCTTGGTCTTGAATTGTAAGGCGGTCTGAAAAACCATAGGTCCAATAATTCAGTCTCCCGCGGTAGAGAATCTTGTCTTTCTTTTCGAGAACTGTAGAGCCTGGGAATTTTGTAGCAAGCTCTTCGGGCAAAAACGCGTGGAGACCCTCTCTTCCCTTTCGAGCGAAGCTTGGCGTGAAAACATAGGCCGTGATTTGACGAGCGAGTTGCGAGCTTTGATACGCAACATCGATAAACCGAGAAGGTTGACCCACTTCGATACTTTTCGAAGCCGGAAGTTCAATCTTCGTCCATCGAATAGGCAACACACCATAAATAAGTTCATGTAAAACAAGAGCGGCTTGATTTTCGGAATCCATGTTTTCAATGAGACTTTGATCGATCTTGATGGATCCTAAGCTTCGAACCGCGACTTGTTTGAAGCGATCCCGGGGAATCATGACATCAGAGCCGTCCTCGTCGTTGATCTCAACTAAGGAAAAGTCTTCGATGAGGTGCCATTGAAAAGTTTTTAGAGCTAATTTCAAAAGAGCTGCAAAAACGGCGTCGACCTTCGCCACTTCCGAAATCTTTAATGCCACCAATTTGCGAACGGCCGGACTCAAGCGTTCGAGGTTGACGTCAACAAGCTCCTGAAGATCTTGAGTTACAGTGTTCCCCGGAGCCCAGTAGGGATTTTTGTGCAATCCATGTTCAACCAAATCGTATAAGTAAACTCGACCGTCCAAAACGATGCCATCTCCACCGTTTCCAACCGAATGGCCTAGACCGAAGGCTCCGCTTGTAAGAACCAAGAAAAATAAAGTCATGAGTGTCCACTTAGCCATACTTCCGCCCTTTCCCTTTTAAAGAGAACATTTGAATATTGAGTCGATAAACCTCGGTCCTTTTTCCACCCTCAAGCCACTGGCAAAGATCATCTTGAAATTGCCGGACCCTTCGTTTGGCTTCAGGAATCTTTTTAGGATCGATTGCCATGGTCATCGAGGAGAAATCTCGATCGGTAATCTCATCGCCCTCAAGGGCCAACCGAGCGAGTTCAAGACCCTGCAAGTGATTCTTTCGAATAGATGCACTTACAACCCCATCCGTTGAGGCGAAAGACTTTCCCGTCGGCGCATAGCAGTCCACTCGTTTTTCAAGAAGCCCAAGTCGGGCCATGCGCTCGAGCGCCGCTGTCACTGTCTTGAGATTCAACCCGAAATACTCCGCTAGGGACGAAGGTTTTCCGTCTGTTTTGTCTCTCTCCAAAGCTGAGAGGAGAGCAAAATAATACCACTCTGAAACGAAATAGAATTGATCGCTCGCCAGCTGCAAGGCCTGTCGCGGACTTGAGCCTGTCGACTGAGTCGGCGTAAGAATTCGGGCGACTTCCTGTGGCGGTAAAGAAAGCCGTTCCGCAAAACGAGAGACCATCTTAGCCGAGACTTTTCTGCGCCCTCGCAAAATTTCCGACAAAGCAGAATGACTAATTCCCAGTTTTTTCGAAAACGCTCGTAGTGAGTAAGCCGGATTGCGGAGCTGATAGTGAGTCAACTCGCGCATCAGAAGTGACTGGATCTGGGCCTGTACAACGTCCATGAGCAAGCTTGTAGCCTCTCACCCACCCCCTTGCAAACTTTTTTGGACAAAAGTGGTCCACATTCTTGGACCAGCTTTTTGATAAAGCCTAAATGCCTAAAACCCAGAGCCCTGGATAAACAGGTGCAACCGCGTTGTAGGCTTTAATTCCAAAACAATCCTCAATGAAACCTGAACTCAAATAAAAACACATCGCACTTTTGGAGCACAAACCCAAAGATCTCAGCCCTCAAACCAATCGACAAACGCCTTGCGCGGGCGCTTGACGCTCCGCCGCCCGTCATGTACCTGTCAGCCTATGGAAATTCGCGATCCCGTCCATGGGTCGATTCATTATTCAAACGCGGAGGTGGCGGTTCTTGATACGCCCGAATATCAGCGACTTCGATCGATTAAACAGTTGGGATTTTCCGAGTTCAGTTTTCCGGGGGCGACCCACAATCGTTACCTTCATTCCATCGGCGTCGGCCACCTTGCGGTCCTTGCGTTTGACTCGATTTTTCGAGCCTATCCCTTTTCAAAAGTTGCGGTGAAGACGCGCCTTCGTCAGACATTTCGATTAGCCGCCCTTCTTCATGACGTGGGTCACGGTCCCTTAAGCCACACAACCGAAGAGGTCATGCCGCCACTTAAAGATCTGAAGGTTCAGGCCTATGGTGCCGAACAAAAAGATCGTCAAGCCAATCACGAAGACTACACGATCAAGTACGTCACCGAGTCCTCGATTGGTGAAACGATTCGAACTCAGTTTTCCGACATGGACCCTTACAACGTCGCTTGCTTGATCGATAAAGAACTTCCCGTCAAAGATGATTTTTTTGTGGATCAAGGTGTGGATTTCCGCCCACTCCTTTCCCAGCTTGTGAGTTCCGAGCTTGATGTGGACCGCTTGGATTACCTTGAACGAGATTCCTATTTTTGCGGAACAAATTACGGAAAGATCGATCTTGAGTGGTTATTGCAGAACATGACTCTGCATATTTCGGATGGCAAAGCCTATCTGGCCCTGAACCGTCGAGCTCTGTACTCGTTCGATGATTTTTTGATTTCACGCCACCACATGCATCTGATGGTCTACTTCCATCACAAGAGCATCATTTATGAAGAGATGCTCCATCGTTACCTGACTTCGATGGACTGTTCTTTTTTCCTGCCTGCCGATATTCGAAGTTACACAAGCTACAACGATTACAAACTGTACGAGCATCTGGCGAGCGTTACCAACCCTTGGGCGAAACGAATCGCCCAGCGCAAGCCCTACAAAGTTCTGATTGAAATGCACAACGTGGCCGACGAAAAGCGTCCCGCCATGATCAAAGAGGCGCTGGAAAAACGCGACATCGAAGTCATTTGGGCCTCTTCGCAGATTCGTCTTTCGAAGTATCACTCCGCTTCCGAACTGAAATCCTATCCAATTTACGTCGTGGACCAATACGATGCCTGGGTCGAGCCCACTGTCGTAGAAAGAACCACGCAGATTTTCCAGAAATACGAAGGCACACGAGTCATTGATCGTTTGTACGTCGCCCCTGAAATCTTCCCCGAAGCCGAAAAGATCTTGAAAGAACTGCGAGGGCTTATTCCATGAAGATTTTGGTCATTGGATCGGGAGGCCGCGAACACGCTCTAGTGAAGGCGTTTCGGCTGTCCCCTCTGGTGACCGAGCTTCATGTGATACCGGGCTCGGATGGAATGGCCAAAGACGCTCTTTGCCACCCCGAGATTTCGGCACAGGACCATCCCAAGATCATTGACTTCTGTATTCAAGACCAAATTGATTTTGTCATGATCGGCCCGGAGGATCCCTTAGTTGCGGGGCTGAGTGATCGACTTCGAGAACGCGGAATTCACTGTGTTGGTCCTGATCGTGAGGCCGCTCAACTTGAGGGCTCGAAGATTTTCTCAAAGCAGTTCATGTCAGAGGCCGGCCTTCCCACAGCCCCTTTTCAGATCGTCAGTTCCGTTGATCAGGTTGTAAGTGCGAGCTCTCTTTTTAGTCCCCCCTACGTTCTCAAGGCCGATGGTCTTTGTGGCGGCAAGGGCGTCTTTGTTTGCGAGACTCTTGAGGATCTGAAATCGGCCGCTCGAAACCTTTTCGAAGAAAAGATCTTCGGGGCCGCAGGCTCACATGCTTTGCTGGAACAGTTTCTTCCGGGCACGGAACTGAGCTACCTGATTCTGACGAACGGTCACGAGTATCAGGCCCTGCCGCTAGCTCAAGATCACAAACGACTGAAGGATGGCGATCAGGGGCCCAATACCGGGGGCATGGGGACTGTGGCCCCTTTGCAGCTTGACCCGCGCCTTTATCAAAGAATCGTCACCGAGATCCTTGAGCCCACTGTTCGACATTTGGATTCGCGCCAGTTTCTTTATCGTGGTGTTTTGTTTATTGGAATTATGGTGACGGCGCGAGGACCCCAAATCCTCGAGTTCAACGTCCGCTTTGGAGATCCCGAAACTCAGGTGATCCTTCCGCTGCTTGATGGGGATTTGGCTCAAGTGTTCTTTGAACTTGCGAAGGGAGAACTGATTCCTTTGAAAACCAAAAAACTTTCTGCGGCCTGTGTGGTGATGAGTGCAGAGGGCTATCCTCTGGCGCCTCGGCCCGGGGATGTGATCTCGGGGCTCCCCGCAGAGGAAGATCCGAACTCATGGGTTTTGCACGCAGGCACGCGCAGAAAGGGCGAGGACTTTTTCACCCAGGGTGGTCGCGTCCTTAACTGTATTGGACTCGGAACGACCCTTCACGAGGCCGCCGAACAGGCCTACCGACTTGCCTCTTCCATCCATTGGACAGGGGCCCATTACCGAAAAGACATCGGAACAAAGTCTTCAAAATTCTAAAGTGCTGGTAAACTAGATTTGATTTTAGCGACCGGCCTTTAGAAAGACCAGCGCATGCCGACGGAGCTAAGATTCTCGCGGCTTGTGGAGCTATGGTTTAAAAAAAGATCCTTATCTTTAAAGATCTTTTCGCGAACTTCAATGCCGGCTCGATTCTCACGGAGATTGTAACTAAGGCTGGCGTTCACGTAGCCTTTGTAATCGACCCGGGATGTGGCCTGGAAGGCCTGAACTTGAAAATTGATCTTGTGTTGAATTCCATTCTCAACGTTCGGGTCGCCCATAGCCACTTCAGCCTTCATCGCATTTTCAACCTTTTGAGCGGTTTGCACCACGGCCATGTTTTGCATTGAAGGCGACTTCAGCCAAACTTGGACCGCCCGATCGCTCATACGTCGCAAGATGTCCTGGGAAGAATCGGCCGGTGTGACATCTTTGGGAACTATCTTATTCAAGTCCTCACGGGTCAGCAATGGTGGGATCTCGTACTGCGGGATCTCGGTCACTTCATAACCTTGAGCCTTTAATTTTCTTTGCAAAGCCATGCGGCGCTTGGAAGGGTAGCTTGTCTTGGTTTTCAGCTCTTTGCGGCCGGCCCCCACGGGCGTCGCGAACCCGGGCTGCGCTCCGATCAGGATCAATATAATCATGGGGCTAAAAAGAAACCGCTTCATACCTACCCGTTAACTATCAATTTTCTTGCCAGGCCTTCAGAGCGGGCTCAAATCCACTAGGTTTAAAGTCCCCTAGAATAGATCTGAGTTGGGAGTGTCAAAGTTTGGGTCACCCTCCTGTCATGATTACAGATGTTCTCATTTTGAAACAGAAGCATTTGACCTTGAAGTAGTATACCGGGGAGTTTTGCCAGGAGTCCGATGTGCGTTTTACCCCGCTTTTCATAGCTCTGATCTTTTCTCTGCAGTCCGCGCTCAGCTTCGGGCAGGGTCAACAAAATGGAGACCTGTTTCCGAACATTCGGGACAATCCCACAGTTGGAAACGGAAATAACGGAGCTGGATCTGGAAATGGTCAAGGCCCCATCACTATTGACGAAGGTGATGAGGACGCAGACCTGCCCTTTATTCCTGGCACAGGAGGGCCGGGCGTAGGACCTGGTCGCCCTGGAGGTGGCAATGGTGTCCTTTTGCCTATGCCCGGCGGTGGATTTGACGGTGGTGTCGGTCGACCTACGATCGGAATTGATCCTCCGATTCAAGGCGGTCAGATCCGCATTGCCCAAGTTCCAGGTCAGTATAGCTGTCCACTTTTTGAGAACAATTCATATCAGGACTTGAACGTAGCAATCGCGAATCTAACAAATGCGATTCAGAATGTCGCTGACGAGTGCCGAAGCTCCCAGCATCAGGTTCAAAATTTAAAGTCGACAAACGACGAAATCCGAAAGTCTGTCGAAGCTCTTCAAGGGTTCGTTTCAAATCCCGCAACGGCGTACCAGAGCGCGCAGGATCTTCAGACGAATGTTACGACTCTTGTCACCGGAATCGATCGCATGGCGGATGTATTTCGAAACGCCACAACGCTTTCGAATAACTGCGGCCGCCGAGTCATGTCTTGGGGACGAGTGGCTCTTGAGCTGAGTAACGTTGTGAACTCCGCATCGCCGTTTTTACTCCTTTTGCTTGCAGTGAATCCAGCTCTGTCATTGACTGTGAAGTCAACCATCATGGGTGGTGTCGTTGCGAGTAACGTGGTCTCGGCCTTGTCTCAAGTGATTGCAAGTAATAGCGTTGACATGAACAATTCTGAGCAGCGGAACGCAGTCCTGCAAAACACATGTCAGTATACAAAAGTCGCTCGTAAAATTCGTTACATTCAGCTAGCTCAGAGTGGCCGTTTTGCGCAACTTGAAAAAGAGCTGAATGAAAGTGTCAAGACTTACTCGCTGCAGATGTTCGGTAACATGAGTGCCGAATTCGGCAATATGATGACGATGAGAAACGGTGTTCGCAATAACATTGGAGCCATCCAAGCCAATGTCCGTATTGACCGCGAAGCCTTGAACGAGCTGAATCAGCAAATTCGAGAAGCTCAAGGCAATGCCCTACTTGTCTGCTTGAAGGGTCAAGAGCTTTCCTTGGTGTCGCAAGATCCTCGTTCTTTTCCGAACACGGTCACACAAAGTATTCTCGAAGCCTATCAGCAACAGTTATATCTGAAAAACATCGACATGACGGAATTTGAATTCAACTTTGGAAACCGTGGCACAAGCCAGGATGAAAAAGACGTACAACTGAAGAAGCGCGTCCAAAACTTGATCTCGACTTACCAAAAGCTTTTAGCCATCCTGACCAGCTTCGAATCACCGCCCAAACAAGACCAAATTCCCCAGTGCGCGACCGTCACAATGACCATGGCGAAGCACATTGAGACGATGATCCGAGAAACCTCGAAGATCATGGTCGATGACTTAGAAAAGTTCGAAGAAGAACTCGCAAAGAACGAAGAGTATCGAAAATGGAAAGAGCAGTTCGAGAAAGTGACAGTTGAACAAGAAAACACCAAACGTATGGCGCGAGTCCTCAAGGAACTAACCAACGCGGGTGCTGCAGTGTACAATCGATCGGAATTCAACGAGTCTGCAAATGCTCTTAAAAGAAGTCTCTTGGGCGTTCGCAGCGGTTTCTTCCGAATGAATGGCGAGACTCCTGTTTTCGCCTGGTTGGATCACAAACGCCGTCAGTTTGATCGAGCCATTGGCTCGTTCCATATGTCGATCAATACGATTCGAGGTCGCGCCTTCGTCCTGACTAAAACAGGACGTGGGGAGTCCTATGGAAAAAGCACAGCAGAATCGAACCGACAGTTAAGTCAGGATATGAATCTTGTTCAGGATTTAAGAATCTTGACTCCCAAGACGCTTCCGAAAAACTCGAAGCAGTGGGAGCTGGCATGTATCGATCTCGAAAAAGCGATCAAGGACTATTCCGAAGCCTTGGATCACTTGGGTGCGACGAACTTTATGTGCGATTTAATTTTTGATCACCTTGATAACGCCGTCGACCCACGAATTATCCGCTATTGCCGCGGAATCGCTGACTACTCAGGCGAGCAACGTGAGTCCGACAAGTCCGCGATCGATAAAGCGCTCTTGTCTTTGAAGAAGCGACCTGCCGTGAACCGACTGAGCTATCATGAGCTCTCGAACATCGTCGCGAAAAAGATGACCGAACTGCAGTGTCCTCTTCCTCGCGCTGCTGAAGCCGTTCCTTAACTATTCATCCAGAATGAAATTGACGGGATCCACCGGGGTCCCGTTAATGCGAACTTCGTAATGCAAGTGGGGACCCGTCGAGCGCCCCGTATTACCAACTGAAGCAATGACGTCGTACTTCGAGACCTTCTGCCCTACATGCACGTAGATTTGCGAGTTATGAGCGAAACGAGTGGTCACTCCATAACCGTGATCAATACTCACAAGCTTTCCGTAAGTTTCATCGTAAGAAGCAAAAATCACGACGCCATCGGCAGGCGCGTAAACCGGTGAACCCGGGGCCGCGGCGATGTCCAGACCCGCGTGCATTTGCATTTTGTTCGTAAACGGATTCAAACGATATCCAAATCTCGAGGTCAGCCAACCCCGAGCCGGTTTGATATTGGGAGTGGCGTTCAAAAGCGACTGTCGTTCGCTTAAGCTTTCCCAAAGTTCAATCACACTTTGTTCCTTCAACTGAGTTTCACGAACAGCCTTATCAATCCGAATAACAAGCGTCGAGTAGTCCTGCTCGGAGGTCTGCTCCGCCACTTCACCCTGAGGCTCGTTCAGATCTTGAACTTTCGGAAAACTGACATCTTGCTGGGCCAGTCCCTCGTTGGAAAGTCTTTGGTCCATGGGTTCATACTCTTCGACGGCTTGGCCTGGGGCCGGCTTGACTCCCATCGTGAGCTTTGTGACTCGGTCTTCCGTATCGATATTTGTGATCAACTTCAACTTGTTCGTAAAGGTCTTCACGCGCTCAAGTGAGTTTTCAAGGGCGCTTAATTTTCCTTCGACAATCTGAAACTGCTTTCGAAGTTCGGCGTTCTCGGCTTCGAGTTTTTTATTCTCAAGCGCTTCAATCATCAGTCCGAAATAATCCACAAGACCGGCAGCAAAGATCAGAATCAGGATCCCACCAATGAACGAGGTCACCTTTAAACTTGTCAGGGACATGACAAACTTCTTCGAAGCCCCGGTGCTATGACTGACAAAGAAGAGAGTTACATTTTTCTTTTCCATCATGTCCTAGTGGTTTGGAAAATGGACGATCAAAACCGTTACGTTATCATCGCCCCCATGAGAAAGAGCCAACTGGATCAAAGCGAGGGCGGCCTCATGCAAAGGTTTTGATTTGAAAACTTCGAGAATTTTGTGATCGGGAACAAGACTTGAAAGACCATCGGAACACAGCAGATAAGTTTCGCCCGGGCGAATGTCACGATCGATGATATCCGGGTGAACCATGCGCTCGTAACCAACGGATCGCGTGATCACGTTTCGACCCGTGAAGTTCTGAGCATTTTCGGGTCGAATAAGACCCGTTCGAATTTGTTCGTTCAAAAGAGAGTGATCTTCAGTCAGCTGCCAAAGCTGCGCATCGTGATACAGATAACAACGAGAGTCGCCGACGTTCGCAATGTAAATGCGGCCCTGGTCAAGATAGCAACTGACCATCGTTGTTCCCATCCCCATCAGTTCAGGGCTTTCTGTCGCGGCTTTATCAAAAATTCTCACGGACGCGTGTTCGTAGGCTTGATGAAGTTTCTCACGGATGGGCGTGTTGGTTCCCTTCAACGCTTTCATTTCAGCTTCAAGCGTTTGCACGGCCATGCTGGAAGCCACCTCGCCCCCACTGTGGCCGCCCATTCCGTCCGCGACCACGAAAAGTCCCAGAGATTCGTTCACCAGATAGGAATCTTGGTTCGAATCGCGCTTGTTGCCTTTATCTGAGACAGCCCAATGAATCATCTTCATAATATTTTTATTGTCTCGATCCGGAAGCCATTG
>JBKDHV010000080.1:0-61365 GCA_046336915.1 Bdellovibrionales bacterium | reverse complement strand
GAACCGAACTGTCTCGCATTTTTACGATTTGGACCTGCACAAATTTTCAAGGACTGTTAAAGGAGTAGGGACTCGAGTTTCGCGAAATCCTCACCAGCAGCGGAGTCTGCTTTGGTGCGCAGCGAAAGGTTCTTGAAAAAGTTGTTTCAAATGGCAAAAAGTCGAGTTTAGAATATCGCATACAGCAAAAACCAAACAGTCAATGATGACTAAAGGAGAACATATGAAAATCGCTGCTATCGCTATCGCATTCGTAGCTTCTGCTGCATTTGCTCAAACTGGAACTACTACAGCTCCTGCTGCTCAAGCTCCTGCTGAAAAAGCAGCTGCTCACGGCAAAGACCACAAGAAAGATGCAAAAGCTCATGACTGCAAAGAAAAGAATGCTGACGGCACTTGCAAAGAGCCCATGAAGAAGTAATTCTTCGATCAAACTCTTTGATCGAAGAAAAAAAGCCCAAGAATTTTCTTGGGCTTTTTTATTTCAAGAGCTTCGCACAAAAAAGCAAAAAACCTTTTCGATCTTGTGAACTCGATCTATTTGAATTCGATTTTCTCGATGACGATTTCTTCCGGCCCGTTTGGCTTCTGCACAAGAACGGCTTCACCCATCTGCTTTCCCAGAAGGGCTTTCGACATCGGGGACTTCCAAGAAATTCTTCCCGTTCGAGGATCAATCTCGTCTTCGCCCACAATTTGATACGTTTTCAGCTGGTCCTCTTCGTCCCGAATCGTGACAGTGGCCCCAAACACAACTCGGTTTGACTGGACCTTTGTGGGATCCACGACCTCGGCCGCATCTAGACGATCCGTCAGGAATTTCAATCGTCGATCAATTTCTCGCAATCGCTTTTTTCCATAAAGATAGTCCGCGTTTTCAGACCGATCGCCATTACTTGCAGCCCACGCCACGGTCTCCACGACCTTGGGCCGCTCTTTATGCAAAAGTTCGTGGTATTCGTCTTTCAAACGTTGGAAGCCCGCCGGGGTCATGTAGTTTTTTTGAGCCATACTTAAGTTTGATCCTTCTGTTCAAGACTTAAACAATTTCAATCTATTACCGATTTAGAAGACGAAGGAAAGTAAATTGTGACATCAAAAATCAAACGACTGCTGCTTGCCGCATTTTTGTCAGGAACGGGTTTTGCCGTGACTTTGCATGGTATCGATCCACGGATCGATCAAGAACCCATTCAAGCGAAACGCCTCTGGCCCAAGTGAGATCAGTCTCGGATGAAGTGCTCCGACGTCCTCCCACGCGGCTGCTCTGGCATGCTGTCAACACGGGAGATCCTCTCTTTAATGGCGAGGCCATCCGAACAAGTCCTTTGGGCGAAGTGCGCGTCCAATTCGAAGATGGGCGCTATATCGATATCGAGCCGGATTCTCTGATTGTTCTTTCCAAAGCCGAAGGGGAAATCTCTTTAGATCTGATGGAAGGGGGACTTTTCGTCAATGCCAAGTCTGAAACCAACCAGAAATCAGACGCCCCTTCCTCGGGCCTTGTTTTGAAGTCGGCCCAGGGAAAGGTCGATCTGTCGGGAGCCTCAGCCACGTTATCAAAATCAAGCGGACAAGATCTGAATCTTCAAGTTGTCGAGGGTAGCGCGAAGATTCAATCAAAAGATGGTCAGACAAAAGAGATCAGCAGCGGAAAAGCCGGTGTCCTGGGTTCATCAGGTCTGCAGTTTGATACAAACCAAATCAAGATCTTAAGTCCGACTCCAAACAAGGCTGTCTTTTTGGATCCTGAAAAGAAACCCGAGATTTCGTTTCGCTGGACGGGTTTTCCTGCCGATTGGAAGGTCTCTGTGATGGCTGGCCAACAGCGCCGCCAAATGAAGGAGCTTCAAACTCTGGATCCCGGTTCTGAACAGGCCGTCATTTCTTTAGCGCTGGGTCGCCACTACTGGAAGGTTGTCGCCAAAGATCGTCAAACAAATGAAGTGAAGGCCGAATCTTCAGTCTATCGACTGGATGTTATGGCCCGAAGCACGCCGCTTCCTCTTGTTCCAACAGCGAACGCGAACCTTGAACTCGAGCAACTGCCGACAGCGATCAGCTTTCAGTGGCAAAAGCCGGAAGAGCTATCTCAGCTCATTCTGGAAGTGGCGTCCGATCCTCTTCTGAAAAACAAGATCGTCACTCAGCGAGTCGACGGGCTTGAAAGATTTCAACTTCCCGACGTGGCCGCAGGAACCTACTACTGGCGCTTAAGTGCTTTTTTCCCTGGCGAATCCACTCCCTGGAGCGGATCCGTTCAGAAATTTACTGTTCTGCAAAAGGCCGAAGAGGCTCCAACGCAGGTTCAGATTGCCTGGGACCAAGTCCCCACAACACAGCAGTTTGTCCAAGAACCTCAGCTTCAGCTTTCTTGGAATGCGGATCCTTTGACTGAAAAGGTGGCGCAGTGGAAAGTCACCTGGCACGAAGAATCGCAGAGTGCCGATCAAGCTGAAACTCTTGAGACCTCAGAGACTCGGCTTCAGACAAAACTGAAAAAACCGGGCCGCTATCTTGCGTCGGTTGAAGCCTTCGATCAAAAGGGCCGTTCCATCGGGAAATCGCAGCCTCTCACTGTTGGCACTGAAGAGCGTCCTCTCTTGCCATCGCCTCAGCTGCTGCCCGCAACCGAAAAGACCGTCATGGCCCAACCCAACGGGCGCAGTGATCTTTCATGGACCCAAGTGGAAGCGGCGAAAGAGTACGAACTCGTCGTTGTCGGGAAAAACGGCGAAGAGCTTCTGAAAAAACGTTATCGCGAAACCAAAACGACTCTCGTGAATCTGATGCCCGGCGAGTACACCGTCCAACTCAATTCCGTAGATGAGTTTGATCGCATCAGCGAAAAACCCGTGAAGCGAGCCCTGATTGTTCCTGAAAAAAGTAATCTTCGTGCACCAGCTGTCAAAAGAGTGAAGGTGAATTGATGCGAATTTGGTTCACTCTTGTTTTCTTCGTGACAGTGGCGGCTTGGGGCGAAAGCTCCGTTTACCGTCGTCTTGTCAACTTCGAGTGGGAACCCGTCGAAGAAGCGAAGTACTACGAGATTGAAATTCGCAAAAAAGGTCCGACGAAATCGACCTCATTCACAACAACTTCTGCGGAATGGAATGGCCGACTGCAGATTGGGCGCTACGAATTCCGACTTCGAACCCTAGGTAAGCGAAAAATTCCCGGCGAGTGGAGCGGATACAGTGATCTCGATGTCGGCCTTGAACCGGTCAAGGCTCTCACTCCGGCTCCGGAGGCTCAAGTCAAAGGCGCGGACGCTGAAACTCATGAGGTCGAATTCTCATGGTCGCCCACTCCGGCGGCCACAGGTTACTCCATTGAAGTTTTGAACGAAAAAAACGAAAAAGTTTTCGAAGACAAAGTTAGTGGAACATCAGTAAAAAAGAGCCTACCTGTCGCCACTCGCTACACTTGGACAGGCAGAGCGATTTCGGCAGAAGGCCTCGAGAGCGAAGCCCTGACTCAGAATCCCTTCGTTGTCGTCGGACCGAAGCTTGAAAAACCTAAAATAGAAAAGCCCGACCACGAGTTCATCCGTGAACTGAAGTGGGAACCCTCGACCCTTGCCGAAAGTTACGATGTGATTCTGGCCCGCTACAATCCGCAGATCAAGAAGTGGCAAAAATTCAAGGAGTTTGAAAACCTCACTCAGACATCGCTCAACTTTGAGCAAGATTGGCCCGGAGGTCAGTACCGACTCATCGTGAAATCGAAAGCCGCAATTCGTGATCCTTCCGAGCTTTCCGCAATTTCCTTTGCCGTTCGCCAAGGTGATCGATCTCCTGCGGCTGAGTACGTTCATACCCTGCGTAAATCCATCGACCGCTTCAACGGATGGTTTGCTCATGCCAGCTGGTTTGCAAGTTCGATTTCAATGAGCTCTCAGTATCGAAATTCCGTCGGCTTTGAGACGGAAGCGATCACGGGCACGGGCCGCTTCGGTATGGGGTGGATCAAGCCCGATTCGGACTGGGGCTTCTTAGCCTTGGGGGATGTCTCGGGGTTTGTCTTCGACAACCGGGTCTACAGCTTTGTTGGCTTCGAAGTCTGCGATTCGAAAAAAAGTCGTCTCGGATCGTGGCGATCTTCGTTATCATCTAGGTGCCTACATGGGAGAATTTCCTGCTCTTTGGACGACTAGCGAATCTGCCAATATTAATTTTACAAATCCCGATAACGTGACTCGACAGTACGGCAAGGGCGGCGTCGCGGGCCCTCATGTCGGGGCCGAGTACTGGTACTCTCTCACTCCAAAGTTGGGCCTTCAGGCGAACGTCCACCTGTATTTGCCGACAACGGGTCTTTCCTTCCCCAACGGAGGCAAGTTTGAGAACTCGTCCGATTTGAACTACGCCATCGGTTTTCTAGGAAGCTATCGCTACTCCCGAAGTCTGACCACTCTGGTAGGTCTTAATTACCGCATGGAGTCCTATCGCTATACAGATTCTTCCAATACACCAGCTTGGAGTACCGGAGCTTATCAGAATTTCTTCAATAGTAATGTCCGAACAGAAATCTCAGGAATCTTTTTGAACCTGATGGCGGAGTATCTCTTTTAGGGAGTTTTTTATGCGTGTACCGATTTCAGCAAAGTTGATTCTTCTTTCCTTCACGCTTCTGATCACGGTCGCCACCCTTATCGCAATTCAGAGTTCAAACTTCTTTGAAGAGACTTCTAAACAGCGAGAAGAGAGCATCAATCTTGACTATGCCGCCGCGAAGTCAACCGAGGTCGAAAATCTTCTATCGAGCATCGTAGACAAAACTCAAGTCGCCGCTTCCTTGCTTATGAAATCGGAAACAGAGACTCCGTCGCAGGATTTTCAGATCAATTTTAGCAAGGAAAATGATTTTCTGGCCCTTGAAATTTACTCTTCTCAAAACGGCGCTATGAGGACTCTCAAATCTCAAGCGAAAGAAGAAGAATTTCAAAAAGAAAAAGTGGATGCATCGTATCTGCAGGCTTTGAAACAAAAAATGACCTTTCCATTCAAAACTGTCATGCAAGGCCAAATCGAAATATTAAACTGGTCCCAAGCTGGAAAGCCGGCTTTGCTTGCCATCGGGATTCCTTTGATGAAAGACGACTATGGTCGCATCACCCACATGGCTCTTGGTTTCTTTCGTCTTTCGGTCATTCAAAAACCGTTTGCTGAAAAGAAAGAACGATCCTTTACCCTATTGGATCGCCGCGGACAGGTTCTTGCGGATTCCGATGAAAGTAAAGCTCTCCGTCAAACTGACGAATCAAACTCAGAAATCTACAAACTTTCAAGCAGCAGTAAAACTCCTCGCGGTCAGAAGCTCATCCGGTTTCAAGGCAACCACTATTTTGGTGCCTTTTCGAAAACCCGCTTCGGTGTCACAGCTTACTCCCTCATTTCGGAAGAGATCATTCTTGAACCCGCCCGCGAGGTTCGGCGAAAAGCCTTTTTTATGGCAGGACTTGTACTTTCGGGATCCATTCTGTTCATTTTCTTGTTCTCTATGTCACTCACCTCACCGATCGAAACATTGGCGGAACTTATCGGCTTTGTTTCGAAGGGAAATTTCGACGTCAAAGCTTCGGATCGAATTCGCTCTGTCTTCCAAGACGAAGTGAAGGATCTTGCCTTTGCTTTTGACAACATGACCGAAGGACTTAAAGAGCGAGACAAGGTTAAGAACCTCTTTTCTAAGTTTCACGGGTCAACGATCACGGAAGACTTAATGAACCAAGACATCGGCCTTGGCGGACAAAAAAAGGAAGTTGTGGTCTTCTTCTCAGATATTCGAGGCTTCACAGCCTACTCGGAAAGGCGAGCCCCGGAGGAAGTCGTCGAGATGTTGAATGAGTATTTTGAAGTCATGGTCGGAATCATCAATAAAAATCACGGGGTCGTGGATAAATTCATCGGGGATGCTATTATGGCTGTTTGGGGTGCGCCTCAGTCCACGGAAAAAGATGCTCATCATGCTGTGATGGCTTGTCTTCAGATGCGAATGGCCCTCGTGGAACTGAATGAAAAGCGCCGAGCCCGCGACCAGAATCCTCTTCAAATCGGAATTGGTTTACACGCGGGCAGTGTAATCTCGGGTACGATCGGAAGTACGGAGCGCATGGAGTACACTGTGATCGGAAACACCGTAAATACGGGGTCCCGAATCGAGGCCTCGACGAAGGCCTTCGGCGCGGATCTTTTGATCAGTGAAGAGGTCGTCGCGCGAATCGGAGACGAATTTCTGGTCGAACTAGCGGGAGCCGCCGAGGTGAAGGGACGCTCGGAACCCTTAAAGATGTACAAAGTCCGGGGTTACAAAGAAAACGGCAGCTATGTTGAGGTCCGCACTGAGTACTCCGACTACGAAGCTGAACATGCGGACAAAGTGAAAGTCGCGTCTTAGTTTTAAAACAAAAGCCTCTCGATCGAGAGGCTTTTGTAGAAACCGCGTTCAACTCTAAATTAACTCAATCCGAAAGATTAGCCCGGATTCTGGAGCATCTTCTCGACTTCGGCGATATGCATTTCCTCTTCGGCAATCATGTCGCGCGCAAACTCCTCTAGAAAAACAGAGTCATCCTGAACAAGCTTTAAAAGCTTCTTGTAGAGTTCACTTTGAACCTTTTCATGTTCAAGGCTTTCTTTCAGAATGTCGTTGATCTTGTGTTTGTTCGACTCGAGAAGCTTTCCGATTTTCAACGAAGGATGTCCCCCAATCGCTGTGATGTGCTCACCGATTTGGTCCGCATGGGCCAGAGACTCCTTGGCCTGACCACGAAGCCAAGAGCAAATGGGGATTCGGTTGTGACCGAACACCATAAAAGCGTAGTGGGTATAACGAACAACACCCGCCAGCTCATGTTCCAAAAGTTCATTTAGGGCCTCGATCACCTTTTTCTTATCCATGGGTCCTCCCGACGTTAAGGCCTTCAGAGTAGAAAGAGCTCCTCTAATGTTCAAGGCCTGTCGCAAAGCGCCTGATCGCGAAAGCAGAGGGATTGAGCTCTAGAGTTTCACCGCAAGTCCATCTTTCAGGACCTGGCGACGGGCTCGAAGACCCGGGACCAAACTGACAAGTCCACAGCCCACGATGATAAGGAGCAAGTAAAGAAGTTCCCTAAGAGTGAGCGATCCCACCGCGATGGAAAGCCCGACGGCTTCTTGCAGCCAAGATTCCAGAAACAAAAGACTCAGACGCGAAAGTGCCAAGCCTAACAACGCTCCCGCACATCCGATCAAAAGCGCCTCAATCGCAAGGAAGCGAAAAATCCAAGACGCCGAAGCCCCTTGCGCCCGAAACAGGGCCATCTCCCGTCGCCGTGCCTCAAGCCCGGCCATCATCACAAGCATCAGGGTCACCCAGGAAAACACGGCGACCAAAAGGATCAAAAGACGCAAGATCTTTTCAAAGTAGCCCAGATTCTTCCAAAGCTCGGCCAGAACCATCGCGGGAATGATTGCCATCAAAGGCTCACCTTTGGACTCGGCGATCCCTCGCTGCAACTTCAGAGTGTCCATTCGGCTTCGACAGCGCACGAAAAATGAATTGAGGGTCCTCATCGCGTTTGCGCTTGTTTTCACATCTGAAGAGGCCTGGGAGTCCGCAGGGGCATGATCGTGTTCGTGTTCATGCGAGGCTTCGGTGCTCTCCTCCGCCGGCCCCGAGTTCGGCATCTCGCTCGGATGAAGATGATCCATCGACTCAAGCGACACATAGACTGCATGATCTAAAGCGGTCCCCGTCGGCTTCATGATTCCGACGATCTGAAAAGGATTCTCATCATGGTGAAGAACACCAGGCCCGTGAGTGACCCCGTGAGTGATGACAGCGGAGTCCCCGACTTTCAGCTTTAAATCTCGAGCTGCGTTCCACCCGAGCACAACTTCCAAACCGCTCTCAAATTTTCGGCCCCCGTGAAAGGAGATCGACTCTTGCCCCCGGTAACGGTAGTGCTCAAAGAAGTTGTGATCTGTTCCAACCACTCGAAAGCCTCGAAAACTGTCCCCTAAAGAATAGGGGATCGTCCACTCAACGGCCGGGTGATTCTTCCATGTTTCATAGGTTTTCCAGCTGAGGGTGTTCATAGGTTGACCCACGTTGAAAACCGTAAACAGCAAAAGCTGAAGGGATCCCCCTCGAGGGCCCACCAAGAGATCCACTTGACTCACGGTCTGGATAAAACCGTCTTCCGAAGCCTGTTTGATTCGCTCAAGACTGAGAAGAAGCACCACACTCAAGGTCACACACAGAGTCGTCAACCCAACCGTCAGACGCCGATGGCGCAAAGATTTCCACGCAAGACTCCACATCACGGCGCCCTCCAGTCTCGCATATGGCAGGTGCGATGAAACAGAGTCTCAAGCGTTCGATCATGGCTCACGAAAATCAGCGCGGTCGAGTTCTGGTCCGCAAGCTGAAAGAGAGCCCGCAAAAAACTCTCGCGATGATCTTGATCCAAAGCCGAAGTCGGCTCGTCTGCTAGCAACAAAGTCGGCCGCTTCAAAAAGGCTCGCGCGGCCGCGACTCGCTGCTGTTGACCTTGGCTAAGTTCCAAAACACTTCGCTTTTCAAAATCCTTCAGCCCCAACTGAGCCAAAAGATCCGAAAGTTCTCGACGCAGTTCGCCGCCACTTCGGTTGTCCCGAAGACCCAAAGAAAACGGAAGAAGCACATTGTCTTCCACGTTCAAATACGGAATCAGATTAAAATTTTGAAAAATAAAACTGATCGCACGTCGGCGCAGATCGTCCCGCTCCGATTCCGAGGCCTGAGAAAGATCTTGGCCTTGGAAAAAATAACTTCCCTTTTGCATTTGCAAAAAGCCGCTCAAAATTTCAAGAAAGGTTGTCTTGCCACTTCCACTGGGTCCTTCTAGAAAAACGCGCTCTTGCTTTTGAAGACGCCAAGCCGGAATTCGCAGCAAAGGCTTCGATCCGTAGGAAAATTCCAGATTGTGAATTTCAATAAGGGCCTGACTCATGGGTAGGGCTCGATGGCATCTGCCTGAATTTCAAAAGAAGACTCGCCATAAATAGATTTCGAGGTCGAAATCTTAAAATCTCCATACACCCAAATTGGGCCAAAAGCCGTGGGCGCCCCCGATCCCTTCACGCGAACATGGACCATTTGATTCGGCGGTGGCGGCGGCACGTGGATGCAGGCCTGCGGAGTGGGCACCAGCAAAAACTCGGTCACCCGGCGCGCATTGTCCTCGAGGGGGACCATAAACCCGGGCATCTTGATTTTCTGCTGATCAAAGGACTTGAGTTCGGCGGGAGCATGACCCGTGATGTAATCCAGCTCACCTAGAAGGCGCCAGTCAATTTCTGTCGCATTCAGAGGGCTTTTTGAGGCGAAAAAAAGCAGCATTCCCGCCACAAAGGCTGCAAAACCTGCGACCCAGTACCAGCTTTTTTTCATAGGAAGATCCACCTTCGAGCCCCGGCCCGATCCAAATCATCTTAAGCCTTCGGAAAAAAGGCAAGCTTGTGACTCAACCGGGGTCATGATATTTTCACACGGAATCTTAGGGGAGCTCTATGAGCAAAACATTGCAGCGCGTTCGCGGAACGCAAGACATCTTGCCTGAATTATCCTTGCGTTTTCGTTGGATCGAACAGCTGGCCTGGTCCTGGGCGCAGAACTTCGGCTACGGGGAAATCGACACCCCTATTTTTGAAATGTCCGAGGTCTTTCACCGAACTCTTGGCGAAACTTCGGACATGGTCCACAAGGAAACCTACACTTTTTTAGATCGTGGTGGAGATTCCATCACTCTGCGCCCCGAAGGCACAGCCGGGATCGCGCGCTCTTTTATTTCCGAGGGGCTGGCTCAGAAATTACCTCTGAAGCTTTACTACTCGGGGCCCATGTTTCGCTATGAACGCCCGCAGAAAGGTCGCTACCGTCAGTTCCACCAAATTGGCGTCGAGTGCCTGGGCTATGACACCCCCTACAGTGATGTCGAAGTGATTCAGCTGGCGTCTCAGTTCTTGAAGGATCTGGGCGTGGGGTTGTCGTGCCAACTCTTGATTAACACGCTGGGAGACTCGCCCTCTCGCCAGGCCTATCGCGATCAGCTTGTCGCCTACTTTTCGAAGTACAAGAACGATCTTTCCGCGGATAGCCAACTTCGCCTTGAAAAGAATCCCCTTCGAATTTTGGACTCAAAAGATGCGAAGGACCGCGAGATCGTTCAAGGTTGCCCCAAAATGGAAAGCTCTCTTTCGGAAGAGTCGAAAAAGTTCTTTGATTCTGTCTTGAAGGGACTTGAGAAATCAGGATTGGCTTTCGACGTCGATCCTCGATTGGTTCGTGGAATCGATTACTACACCCACACCGTGTTTGAATTTGTAACCGATCAACTGGGAGCCCAAGGCACCGTTCTCGCGGGGGGCCGCTACGACGGCTTGATCGAAACCATGGGTGGCCCTAGCACTCCCGGCGTGGGCTGGGCGGCGGGGCTTGAACGTTTGGCTGAACTGGTGCCCTCGGAAAAGATCCCCGCGCGCGTTCTGACTGCCGCCGTTGTTCCCGCTGACGAGGTCGGCGAGCTCTTCGCTCTTGAACTGGCACTGGATCTGCGCCGGCAAGGCCTGAAGTGTGAAATTCTTTGGAATGGAAACGTCGGCAAAAAAATGAAGAAGGCTTCGGGACTCGGAGCGCAGTTCGCTGTCATTGTGGGCTCACAAGAGGTTCAAACTCGCATGGTCAGCGTGAAGTCACTGGCAACCGGAGAGCAAAAGAGCTGGCCCGTGGCCCAATTAGCGCAGGCCCTGAAGGGTTCGTAAGGCCCCCTTCGAAGAAGGGATCTGCTAACCTTGGAAGTATAGAGCCTTTCAACACCCCGCCAGAACTATGATTTAAACTTAAAACTATTTACGGTGAAGTTTTATCGACTGACCGCGACCCCAACCATTAATAGGCAAAGATCCCGCGCGGCTCCAGATCAGCGCCAGCACCAAACCTACGACCAGCATCACGATGCTCAACCACTGTCCACGAGTCAGCCCCAAAGCCTGAAACCCAATATGAGCATCAGGAGTGCGGAACATCTCGGTCACAATACGAACACAGGCATAGAGGATGATGAAAGAAGCGGCGATGAACCCAGGCTTCTTCGGTCGTCGCCAAAGCAAGAAAAGCAAAATGAAGATCAAAAGCCCTTCGCCAAAGGCCGCATACAACTGAGACGGATGACGAAGTTCCAACAAGGGGGCGACCGCATCCCGAACGGCCGTATTTCCCTTTTGAATTTCTTGAATAAAGGTCTCGATCGTAGTGTAAAGGCTTTGTCGAGCTTGAGGATCTTGCGCACTTCTATCGATCCATTGGAACCAGGTCTCTCGTGAGACTCCGACTTTTTCAGCGGCGTCGGCCAGCTGACCCATTTTTTGTGAATCCTGCGCGGGCCAAAGCCACATATCCTGAGGGAACTTCACGCCCAAAGGAAAATTCTCCGGAGCGGGTCGCCCGACAAGCTCTCCATTGATGAAGTTCGCCGTGCGCCCCAAAAAAACTCCCAAAGGTCCCGAGACCGAAGCCAGATCCAGAAGATAAAGAGAGTTCAAACGATAGCGTCGCGCGAACAACAAACAGGCTGCGACGATTCCGATGATGCCTCCGTGACTGGCCATTCCGCCCTCGTTCACGGCGAGAACTCCCCAAAAAGGAATCTCGGATTTGAACTTCAAAAAAAGATCCGGCGCATAGAAAAGACAGTAGCCCAGTCGGCCACCCACAAGCACGCCGATGGCCACGGTCGTAATAAAGTCACCCACGAGAGCCCTCGAGAGTCCCGCGTGCTGTCGCTCGGCCAACCACGAGATGATAAAGTAGGCTAAAAAGAAGCCCGCCAAATAAGAAAGACCATACCAGCGAACTCCGAAATTTTCTGAAAACTGCAAAAGAAATGGACTGAGATTATGAACCATGTGTGTGATTTTTACCGGAGTGTGTTCTGATGTCCACCTTTCAGAATGAGAATTTCAGCAGAAAAAGGATCTATTGCACTGCGTTTTTGAGAAACTGGATTGATGAAGAATATGATCCGACTGTCTCAAGTGAAGACGATCCTTCTTCTCGTCTTCACCCTCCTGCTCACCGAGCCGGCTTTCTCGCAATCCCGGGGCGGAGGCTGGAATCAACGAGCTCAGTCTCGAGCCAGCAAACGCTGGACCCTGCAAGAGTGGCTCGAACAAAAAGATCGCATGGCCCTGATGGATCAGTGGCTGGTGATGAATTCGCCTTCGCCTTACGAGTTCTACTTGAAGGGGGCCCAGCACTCCTATGAACGCCGCCGCGACGCTGGCAGCTCCGAGACATTTCAAACTCAAAGTGGGGCCTTTGGAGCCTATGCTCAAGCCGTCGGGGTCACGGGCGAATATGAAAACAATTGGGAAGAAAACTACAACGACGTCACGGGAATGCTGAACCTTCGAGTTCTGGGAAACTCTCTGCAAACGACCTCCCTGACCTTTCACGTGGGTCAGCGCACCCGTCAACTTTGGCACCAAGGAGAAAAGGAAACTCTTCGCAACATTTTGGCTCAGGGCAGTCTGCAAGCCTACCTCACTCGCTTCTTTGGCATTCAGGCTTCCTATCGACACTACTTTTCCAATGAGAACAGACGGCTGGGTGACGTCGAGGGCACGCTGACCGAGGGCGGAGTCTTCTTGGACTTTAGCGGACTTCGTCTGTTCGGGTCCTTGTTTCAAGATGTTCAAGTGGAAAAGCTCAATTCTGTCGAAACCGAGACGAAGCGCACAGGTTATAAGACGGGTTTGCAAATCTTTTTCTAAAAAGGTAAATCCAAAAGGTGGCGCGTTTTTTTCTCGGTTCGGTTTTTCTTCATGGCCTTTTCGTAGCCTGGCTCCTTTGGTGCCCCGTCGTCCCCTTGATTGAGGACCCGGAGGTCTCGGTCACCCTTCGAGACAAACGTCAACCCGGCGAACTTCGACGCGCCCCCCGAGCGGCAACGAAACTTGCGGCCCCGAACTCCGAGCCACCCAAGCCCGAGCTCGAAAGGATTTCCGAAAACTCGAATATTGACTCGACTCCGCAGTCCAACTCGGGCCCTGTTGGAATCGGAAATGTCAGCGTCAAGCCGCGCGTTTTGCGTTCTTTCAAGGCCACCTACCCCGAGGCCGCAAAACAAGCGCGCGTGGAAGGGCCCGTTCGAATTTCCATTCTGATTAACACCAAGGGACAAGTTGAAGAGGCCGAAGTTCTTGAAGGACCCGGCTACGGTTTGAATGAAACCGCGCTCGAAGCTCTTCGCAAATTTCTATTCAGTCCTGCTGAACAAGAAGGACGTCCCGTGGCTGTGCGCATCGTCTATGTGTACAGGTTTCGTCTTGAGTCTCGATAGCTTTCAAGGCACAAACAGAGAATCTGGGAGTTATCATGAAGATTCTCTGTTCTGTCGTTCTTATATTTTTTGTTTCCTTCGCCTTTTCTCAAGAGTACGAAACCGTTGTCGAGGGCATCGTCTTCAACTCGTCCTCGAAAGTTGTCATTGACGAAAAAACCATTCGTGAGAGCAATGCACCCGATCTTATCTCTTTGATCACGACTCAAGCGAACATCACGCTCTTCAACAACAACTTCCAACCGCCGCAACTTTTCCTTCGAGGTGGTGAAGCAAGCCACGTGCTTTTCGTTATCGACGGCGTTCCCGTTTTCGATCCTAGCTGGGCCCAACGCACGCTTAACTTAAATAACTTGGATATTACAAATGTGAAGCGCATCGAAATTCTGAAGGGTGGCCAGACAGTTCTCTACGGCGGTCAAGCGCTCGCAGGCGTGATCAAAATCGAAACCTTCGGCCGTGAGTTTCAGAACGAAGCCAAAGTGGCCGTGACCGGTGGGCTTCCCGTGGATTCTTTTGATCGCGGACTCGATGATCGACGCTTGGGCGCAAGCTACGAACGAACCTCTGAAGAACAGGATCAAGCCTTTAAGGCCTCGGGTCGGTTGATGCAACGAAAGGCCCAGTCCCCCGTTCTCGAGTCGAACCAACTCTACGATCAGTGGACTCACAACTTGGATCTGGGCTACCAAAAAAAGGGACCCGTCGCCATTCAGCTCCGAAGCTTCTACTTCAAAGACAAATCCTGGAACCCAACCACCGCTTTGGTCGGAGGTCGACAGACTGTTCTCGATTCCGATGTTCAACGACAAGATGAACAGGTGGGCGCTTCAGGAGTTTTTCATTTCCTCGAACTTCCTTTTGCTCCTCGACTTGCCCTCTTTGGACAAAAAGGTTGGCGCTATTTTTTTTCCGAATCTCAACCCCCGCCCAGCGCAAGCGTGCTGGATGCCAATTTTCGCTCGGGATTACAGGGAGCAAATTTTGAAATGTCCCCCCTGCAGACCGAGACCCTTAACTGGCGAGTCGGCGCGACTTATCAGAAAGAAGATCTTTTCCTGAACTCTCCCGCCGGCACCCTGACGGTGAATGCTCGTCGCGACAAAAAATTTCAGGAAACGCGGGCCCTCTTCACTCAAATTCAGTGGGGACTTTCGAAGTATTTGCTGTTCGAGGCGGGGGCGCGCTTTGAAAAGGTGTCCCATCTGCCTGAGTATCGAAATTACCAAATTGGACTGACAGTTTTTGAAAACACCCGATTGGAATGGGTCACGGGCTTTCGAGCCCCCTCCATCGCACAGAAGTACGGACTTTTCGAAAATCCGGAACTCCGACCCGAAACCTCTCAGACTTACTCCCTCACACAAGATGTTCCGCTTTCGGATCGCGGAGAGCTTTCAGTCACTCTTTTTGAAACTTCGTTCAATGACTTTATCGAAACCCGCCCGGCGGGGGGCGGAGTGCTCGAGTACCAGAACACCGCTCGAGTGAAAACACGCGGGGTTGAAGCCACGGCTTCGTTCCGTCTGGATGACGCCAGCTCCCTTCAGACTTCGTATGCCTATCAAGAACCACGAGACCAAGTTCGACACGAAACCCTTCGCCGACGCCCCTTTGTCTCGGGATCCGCTCGCTACCTTCACGCCGTCACGGATTGGAGTTGGATGCTCGAAGGAACAGGAGTGGGAACACGGTACGATTTCTTCAGCTCAAGCCGTGCGACTTTTCCTGGCTACTTCTTAATCAATTCAAATGTTCGCTATCGACTAGATCCGAAAACGAACTTAAGTCTTCGCGTGAACAACTGGTTGGATTTTCGACCTGAGATCAGCATCGACTTCTACGGTGAAGGCCGCTCGGCCCTCTTGACCCTCGAAAGAATGTTCTAATTCGGTTTCGCCTCATAGCAAATCGATCGGCGCCCGGCTTTCTGAAGAACAAAGTTTCGGACACAAAAAAAGGATCCCGAAGGATCCTTTTTCAACAGTCAAGCTTGTTCAAACTTCCGCTCCCCGGGGAGCTCGAGTTCACAAGACTTTCTGAATTACTTCTTCAAGTGCTCCAAACGGCCCTGACCGTTGATGAAGAACGACTCGGATTCTTGGATATGCTTCAAAGGAGAGCGTGTCTGCCAGTTCATCACGAGCTGCATGCCCGCGACGGGAGCTTGACGAGTTCCTTGGTTGAAAACGATCGGCACTGTCGCCACCGCATCAAAGTTAAAGCCCCATGCGACTTCGATTCGTGTCGGCTGGATTGTCGCCATTGTGATGTAATCACCCTGACCCTTCCAAGATCCTCCCGAAATGAAAGAAACACGGAAAGCATAGTTCACAACTGTCGAACCAAATCCATTTTCATAAGCGGCTTCATACAACTTCGTCTGAGGTGCGTTCCAACCTTCAAGGTCAGTCCAGCATTTGATTCCCGCAGGAAGAGCGTGAGCTGTGTCATGCTTCAAATTCACAACAGGTCGACCGGCATCTACGATGGCCCAAATCTTTTTCCCGATGTTGATGATCTTATCGACGATGACATCCACCAGATCCAAAGGATTCGTCGGTGTTGGTGGTTGTCCACCTGGATTCACGTTGGGACCTACGGGGTTTTCGCAACCTTCGGTAAAGTTGTCCACTTTATCCTTAAGATGACGGTTACGAGTGTTCGCAGCATCACGAACTTCCGTGATCACGACTCGCTTGATTTCATAATAACGGGAATCACGATTTTGAGCTTGAGCCGCCACTCCCGCGAGCGCCACAAAGCTTGCCAATAAGAATTTCATAGACCCTCCTGACTTCTTATTTGAGTCCAGAGTCGTAGTGGCCCGCTGCCGATGAGTCAATTTAAGAACAGATGATGAAAGGCGTTATGAGTCCCTAGGTGCGAGATAGCAGGGCCATAAAGAAACCATCCCCTTCATCTTGGTCAGGATAGAAGGTCTTTTGCAGCGTCAGCTGCCATTCCGGGTGATTCTTTAAGAACGTGCTCAGAGCCTGTTCGTTCTCAGACGGAAAGACACTGCAGGTGGCATAAACCATGCGGCCCCCGGGCTTCACGACCCCGGGGGCCGTTTGTAAAATCTCTTGCTGAGTCTGGCGCAGACGGTCCCAATCGGCTTCTTGAAAGCGCCACTTAGTATCGGGATGCCGGCGAATCACACCGCTGCCCGAGCAGGGCACATCCAGCAGCAAGGCGTCCGCTGTCCTTTCAAGTCGCTTCAAGACTTTTTGATTTTCCAGCAGTCGAGTCTCGATCAGCATAGCCCCGTTCCGGTTGGCGCGCTTTCGCAGCTCTTCCAACTTTTTAACCTGAACATCCATAGCGATAATCTTGCCCCGATTGTGCATCAAGGACGCCATATGCAGAGTTTTCCCACCCGCTCCCGCGCAGGCATCGACGATTCTTTCGCCCGGCTGTGGATCCAAAAGGGGAACCACTTTTTGCGATGAAAGATCCTGCACTTCAAAAAGACCCTTCTGGTAAGCTTGCGTGACGAAAACGTTCTTTCGCTCGACAAGCTTCAGTCCACCGTCTAATCCAGGAATTCTTTCGGTGAGAACCCCTTCCTCCCGAAGTCGGTTCTGAAGTTCTGCTGTTTCGACTTTTAAAAAATTGGCGCGCAAGTAAACGGGCGCCTTGTGATTCATCGCGATCGCAACGCTTTCCCAGCGCGCACCCAATTCTTGGCGACCCAATTGATCGAAGTACTCGCTGTAGGACTCGCGCTCGGCGAAGGTTTCAGGGCGAGCCCTTTCTTCTGCGCGCCACGGCGGCGGAAATGAGAGCGTCGGATGACGATCCTGAAAATAGAGTCCCAAAATCTTTTCCATTCGCGATGCGGTCACTTGCTCAGGCGATAGGTAGAGTTCTCGAGGATGTCCGCAACGAACCCAAAACTGACGATAGTGACGAACGATTTCAAAACAGGTTTCTGCAAAGAAGCGACGATCGCGACTGCCCCACTTTTTGTGAAGGCGCGAGTGGAACTCCACGACCTTGTCCACAGGGCGTCCCTCAGAAAAAATATTCAAAAGGGCCTGAGGCAAGGTTTCAAAAATCGACTGGGGTAGTTTCATGAAAATCGTTTCAGGCCCCTAGGCCACTAGAATGTAAAAAGAGCACCCGTAGTGATAAAGGCCGAATTGACTTGGCCATCGTCGCCCAACTGGATGTGATTCTTCAGACCGCTCTCCAAAAAGAATCCGGCATTTTCGAACACGTCGAAGAAACGGATGCCGACCACCAATTGGTAATCAAGCGCCACGGAAGATTCTCCACTGACTTGCTTGAAAAAAATACCGGGTCCAATTCCCGCACCGAAGTACAAAGGAAACTCTGCAGAGGCCTCGGGAAAGAAAATCATTGGTAAAAACGAGAGTTTTTGGGGCTTCTCTCCATCGATATCATACTCGTTAAAATCCAATCGAATCGCGAAGTCCGTTTGGTGCCACTCTCGAATTCGGTAAGTCACTCCCAGACTTAAGGAGCCAGCATCGTCTCGACGATTTCGGTCACCCCAGCGCCAAGCTTCGGTATTTACAAGCTTTCCGATATGCAAAGCCATGTAATGAGACGACGGACCCGAGGGACGAACCTCTTGCGACTCGCCGAAATACTGAGCGGCGGCTTCTCGACCCACCACAGGTGTTTGAGCGCCAGCGCCGAACGAAAAAAGAGAAACCATAAGGAAAAGAAAAAGTGATCGCATAGGAAAACCCTATCACAATCTGGGTCTGTTGAGAGAAGATGTTGCATCGCGTAAATGAGGTGGCCGTTGACCCGTCTGTCTCGAGCCTTTAACTTGCACCCTAGCGGGAGAATAAAGGATGAAGTGTCCTTTCTGTCACAACCAGAACGATCGTGTGCTCGACACGCGCGTGCAAAAAGATGGCTCCATTCGGCGCCGGCGCGAGTGTTTAAGCTGCAAGGCCCGCTTCACCACCGCTGAAACTCTGGTTCTGAACTATCCCATGATCATCAAAAAAGACGGTCGTCGAGAGCCCTTCGCTCGAGAAAAAATCTTAAAGGGTCTTCAAGCCGCCTGTCAGAAAAGACCCGTCAGCCTTGATCTTCTTGAGTCCATCGTCGATCGCATCGCCGGATGGGTCCTCAATCGCGGTGAAAATGAAATTTCGTCTCGATTGATCGGGAAAAAAGTGATGGCCGAACTTAAGCAGCTGGACGATGTGGCCTATATCCGCTTTTCCAGCGTCTACCGTCAGTTCAAAGATGTTCAGGAATTCGTAGATTCTCTTGAAGATCGAGAACTCATGGATTTCGTCGAAGACCAACAGAACCCTCAGCTAAGCCTTAAACCTTTTATCTCAACTCCGAATTAGAAGCGAAGCCCATGCGACGAAACTCTCGAGAACTTGCCCTTCAAACCCTCTTTCAATCCGAGTTTGCGCCTGCGGTTCTCGCACGTGAGCTCACAGATGTTTCCGACACCCCTCTCACTCAAGAAGATGTTGAGCATGCGCAAATGCTAGTTAAGGGTGTACAAGATAAAAAAAGTGAAATTGATGCGCGGATCTCGTCCGTTTCTCAACACTGGAAGTTGGATCGGATGGCGAGTGTGGATCGCAATATCCTTCGCTTAGCTGTTTATGAAATGCAATTTTCGCCCGAACCCTTGAAGCCCGCCATCGTCATCAACGAAGCTGTCGAGATGGCCAAGAAATTTGGCACGACCGAGTCCGCGGGTTTTGTGAACGGTCTTCTTGATCAGATTGGAAAGAGACTCTAATGCCGATCTTGCCGCTGAATCAGTTAAGTGCTTTCAGCGCCGGCGCAGATCTTTGGGTCTGTCCTGACATTCAAAATTCGAAGTGGACTCAAGAATTGGATTGGCATTTGAATCACCAAATTCGAAAAGGGGTTCAGCATCGAATGCCAAGCCTAGGACCTGAAATGAAGGGTCTGCTGTACGAAAATCAAATCGCTTGGACGGATGTGAATGCTCCGACCCAGGATCTTCTGATTTCAACTGACATCCAGTTGCCGAATCGCTGGGTCCTGGTTGTGGGATGGAATGGCCAACTTCGAAAATGGTGTCAGCAGGTTGTGGTCCAATGGTCAAAAATGAAGCACCCCTCGCTTCGTTTGTTTTTGCCTGGCGGAGTGTCCACCTCGGATTTGGCACGAGAATGGCAAAGTCTTTCGGAACATCAGGACCTTACTGTCGTTCTTGATAAAGACCAGAAATAGTTCCACAATGAGGGTATGAAACCCAATCTTCTGAAGCACACCTGGAAAGATATCTCGTCTAGAATTGAAAACCTTCTTCTTGAGACTTCGGATTCGGTGGTGACGCCTCTGCAGCGACACTACGAACTGCAAGTGGATTTTTCGACGATTGTTCAGGCTCTACAAGGCGCCCCCGCGGATCATGTCGAGCGCGTTGTCTTTGCTTTTCGCCAAATGCACGCTTACTTCGAGTCCGGACTGCTGATGGAGAATCAAGATCAGTCCTACAACACGGTCGCTTACTTTCATCGGGGCCATGTTCATGTGGCGGGTGATGACTTTCATCAAGTGAAGATGAAATTGCCTACGACCCGCGAGCACCAAATCCTGGTGACGAAAGGTGAAGTGTTCATGCGAAAACTGAAGCTCGGGTGGGATCCCGACAGTCGTTGTCGCGCCTACCTGGTCAGACCGACGGCCGATTTTGCCTTTGTCCTTTTTTCTCCGGTACCGGATCTGTGGATGCAGAATGAAATTCCAAAGTTAGCTCAAGCTCTGGGAACGACTTTCACACCATGACGAATCCCTTAGGTTCTGTCATCTACATCATTTCCGATGGCTCGGGCGAAACCGCGGCCACAATGATCCGTGCCGCCCTCGTTCAGTATCAGCAACCTGATATTCAAATTGTTCGCTGTAAAAATGTTCGCACCGAAACCCAGGCTGAAGCGATTATTGAAGAGTGTTACAACCGCCGCGGGGTTGTCGTCTACACGGTGGCCTCGCCACAGATGCGTCTTCGAATCAAAGAAGCCGCAACGGAAAAAGGCCTCCTGAGCTACGATCTTCTGGGGCCTCTTCTGGAAGTTCTGGATCAGTATTTCGGAGTCACGTCGGGTTCTCGCGTGAATGTGCTCCGCACGACTGATGAAATGTACTTCAAGCGGATCGAAGCGATTGAGTACACCGTGAAACACGATGATGGTAAAGTCCTCTCGGATCTGGACAAGGCTGACATCATTCTTGTGGGCATCAGTCGCACCAGCAAAACACCCCTGTCGATTTTTCTAAGTCACAAGGGATGGAAAGTGGCGAACGTTCCTTTGGTCCCGGGAAGCCCTCTTCCCGAAGAATTATTTAAAGTGGATCAGCGTCGCGTGGTCGGTCTGATTATTGATATGGAGTCCCTGCAGCGAATTCGAAAGAACCGACTTGAAAAATTCGGTCAAGACACGGGGGGCGAGTACGCCTCGATGGCGCAGATTTCAAAAGAGATCGAATATGCCGAGCAGCTTTTCAAACAGAATCGCCGTTGGCCAGTCTTTAATGTCACGGAACGAGCCCTTGAAGAAACAGCCAGCGAAATTGTGCGTGTGATCGCTGCGCGCTTAGGTCTGCCGGACTCTGTACTTTTCTAAGTTTTCAAAAGGCCGATCCAGAATTCGGCGTGCAATCCTAATCGAAGTAGAATTCGCGCTCGTAGTCCACAGGCCGGTCTTGTGGCGGTTTCGAAAATTTCATTTTTAAGATCTTTTTCTGAATACAGTGGAAGCCCTCAAGATTATCCAAAGTTCCTCCCGAACGACTGACGTCGCGAGGCTTCCCTTTTTCGTCGATTTCCCAACTGAGAATCAACTTCCCCTGAAGCGGCTTTCCCTTTTCATCCTTCAGACCCTTAAAGCAAGCTTTCAGGTCCTTCATCTTTTTTTCGACCGACTTGGTGACCGATTGTTTATACTCATCGACAGATTGACTAGACGAGTAGGACAAAAGAACAAAACCAATCGTGAAAACGAAGCCCAATAAACGCATCATACCTTCTCCTGGTGAGAAATAATGTCGTAGAAGTTTTCGGCAAGAATCTTCGCATCGCCCTGAGCCTTATAGTAAAAGATCAAATCAGATTCGTAGTGGAAGTCCTTCACATGAAGACGCAAAAGTCGCCCTGAACGTACCTGCTTTTTCACGGAGTGCGCGGGCAGCCAACCCCAGCCCAAACCCGATTCGATGACCCGCTTGAGAGTTCCCACATTTGAACTTTCAAAGACGATGTCGTAGCGAACGTTTTTTTCTTTCATCAAGGTCATCAGTTTTTGTTCAAAGGTAGGATACTCTTCGGAGAACAGCACAAGCGGATACTTCTTCAGTTGCGTGAGCTCAATTTCGTGTCCACTTTCAATCTGAGTTCCACTTCCAACAAGCCACATTTCTTCCTTCAGCAAAAACTTTTTCTGTGCGCCTTCCAGCTGGGTGCCGAATTCTTTCTCGGCATCCGGAAGAATCAGAATGTCGAGCGCGCCCTTTTTAAACAACCGAATCAGCTCGTCACCCTTTTCATAGTGAACCTTCACCGAAAGATCGGGATTGAAGCGAAGCAGACGGCTCATGATCGGAGACATCAGGTGCAGCCCGAGCGAGTTCAAGGTCCCAATGCGAAGGGTCCCTTGCATGTCGGCGCCCATTGAGCGAATCGCCACCTCGGCCTGGTTGACCAGCAGAAGAATCTTTTTTGCATGCTCGTACAGGATTTCACCCTGAGGTGTCGACTTGATCTGGCGAACACCTCGAACGAGAAGGTCAACTCCCAGTTCCTCTTCAAGGTTTCGGATCTGCTGCGAGACCGCGGGCTGAGTCAAAAAGAGCTTATCGGCCGCCGCCGTCATACTCCCTTCCGATAGCACCGTGACAAAAGTCGAGAGCTGTTGCAAATTCAACATGACGTCATCCTCCGAGATCTTTTAAGATCATAAAAGAAATTTATAGGAAATGACTATGAAAAAACAGGTTTTCTATCCGCTCTTTCTGATGGGCTTGTTCTTCCTCTCCTCGACTCTCGTCCAGGCCAAGGTTTTTCGAAATGCCTACATCGTTTTTGAGATGCCCGACGATTGGGATTGCAAACTTGAACAGACAGAATGGGTCTGTCGATCGACGAAAGAACCCGATCTTCGACAAGCCATCATCATTCTTACGGCGAAGGAAGTGGGCCCGACGGATTCCTTTGGTCTTTACGAAAATCACCTGAACAATCCGATTTCTTCGACTCTTCCCGGACAGGCTACGAAGTCCAAGTTGATCTACCCCGCAAAGAATGTGCAGATCAATAACCAGAAGTGGATCGATGGACTTCACTTGAGCAGCGAGGTCCCCAATTACTTCACTCGCTACCTTGCAACGATCAAAGGGCAAATTGCCGTGCTTGTGACTTTCTCGGCTCATCAACGTTTCTATCAGAAGTTCAGCACCATGTTTCACAATGCCATCATGAGCATGCAGGTCATCGCTTCGAAAAATCTCGACCCCAAGTCGGGCCCCATCCGTCCTGGCAGCGAATCTTTAGCCCCCGCAATTGCTCCGATTATGCCGATGGATATGTACAACGAACCTGAAAAGGGCAAGGGCAGCAATCTGAGCATGCTGCTAGGCCTGCTGTTGATCGCAGGCTCCATTGTCGGTTTCCTGTATTACAAAAAGAAAAAGAAGTAAGCACTTCCGGATTCGACCCGATCAAGATAACTTGAGGGCCTTTTGATGTAGAGTGGACTTGACTCTACTTTACTCTACAGTAAAGTAGAGTCATGTCCACTTTACTAAGGTATCTTCAGGCGCCGATTTTCGAGGACTTGAAACACAAAATGGTCTTTTTAGGCGGACCACGCCAGGTTGGCAAAACAACATTTGCCCAGTCTCAGCTCCGAAACTACAAAGACCAACATCCCGCCTATCTCAACTGGGACAATCTTGACGATAAAAAGCTGATTCTTTCTGGCAGTTGGCCTAAGACCGAAAAGCTGATCATCTTGGACGAAATCCACAAATTTGTAAAGTGGCGAGGACTACTGAAGGGTTTCTACGATAAACTCAAGAACACCCATCAATTCCTTATCACAGGTTCCGCCCGCCTAGATTACTATCGAAAGGGGGGTGATTCCCTCTTGGGTCGCTATCATTACTATCGAATGCATCCCTTGACCCTACCAGAAGTATCACTTGATTGTCTGCGCGCTGAAATGGAGCGTCTCTACCAATTCGGGGGCTTTCCAGAGCCCTATCTAAAGATGGATCAAGCGACCCTTAAACGTTGGCATCGACAGCGAAGAGAGAAAATAATCTATGCTGACATTAGGGATCTTGAGAACGTCAAAGAAATTTCAAACATTGAACTGCTTGCTGACGCTCTTCCCGATCGAATTGGCTCTCCGCTCTCAAGAAAGAATCTTGCTCAAGATTTAGAAGTCGATTTTAAGACCATAGAAAAGTGGATTTCAATTCTCGAGAACGTCTACTATTGCTACCGAATTCTTCCCTACGGGGCCCCTCGAATTAAAGCCGTCAAGAAGGAGCAAAAGATTTATTTTTGGGATTGGAGTGAGCTTGAAAAGGAAGGGGCCAAATGGGAAAATTTCGTCGCAAGCCATCTCCTGAAATACTGTCACTATCTTGAGGACACCCAGGGGGAAAGAATGGAGCTTCGTTTTTTACGCGATGTCCAAGGGCGTGAGGTTGACTTTGTCGTGCTGAAGAATAGAAAACCAATATTCGCAGTCGAATGCAAAACAGGAGAAAGCCCTGTTTCTCCACATCTCAAGTACTTCACCGAAAGAACTCCTATTCCCAAGTTTTATCAGGTTCATCGCGGCGAAAGGCATTACGCCGTTTCGGATAAGATTGAAGTCTTACCCTTCGGACAATTCTGTAAGGCTGAACAACTCAAGTAGAACTTCAGTGTTACTGATTGCAAGCAAAAGGCTCGGCTCTAGACGCTCAAGAGTCCGACAACTTTGGATCTTCTAGAGCGACCACTTTCCCGCGTCAGAATTTAGGGAAAGTCTTGCTTAACAGAGAAGTCCACTCCCCCTTTCCCCCTCCCAAGCGGCTCAAGCTCCGCAAAAAAGGACCTCCGGCCGCCAATGGCGGCGCCCTACTGGAAGCTCATGATGAGAAGCTGATCAGGCTTCAGATAATTTCGCACGGCCTGATGAATGTCGCGAAGTGAGTAAGAATCGATCGTCTTCTCGAAGTTGATCAAATACGAAGGGCCGATCCCATAAAAATCAAGAACAAGAAAGTTAAAAGCCAATTTGTCCGCTGTTTCTAAGGCGCGAGGAAATTGAGCCTTCACAAGATTTTTTGCGGCGTCGAGTTCCTTTTGGCTTGGACCCTCTTGATAGTACGTCTGCAAAACTTTACGGGTCTCTTCGATTGTTTGAACCGCTGTTTCGTTCTT
Organism: Bdellovibrionales bacterium; assembly: GCA_046336915.1. Taxonomy (GTDB): domain Bacteria; phylum Bdellovibrionota; class Bdellovibrionia; order Bdellovibrionales; family Bdellovibrionaceae. Next base: position 36,583 of record JBKDHV010000080.1, on the reverse strand, counting down.
CGAGAACGTGCTGACCACCCAGGCCCCCGAAAGAGCACGAGTATCCAAGTAAGAGTAGATCGAGTAGGTCAATCCCAGATCATCTCGAACCTTCTGATTCAGGCGGCTTGCAAAAGATCCCCCCAGGATTTCGTTGGCAAGACGAAGCTTTAAATAATCGGGATGTGCTCTCGGGATTCCAGGCTGAATAATTCGAATTTCCGTTTGCGCTTTATGGGGCGTTTCAATTTTCGATTGACCCTGGGGAGCCACAACGCCCGCCAGAGTCTTCACAGTTGGCGTGGTCCCATTGCCACCCCATGAACTCAAACGAGCCTTGACGGCCTTTTCAATTTCGGGAGTCAAACGTCCCGCCACAGCCACAAGGGCACCATTCGATGAGTAATGCGTTCGATAAAACTGAACGACATCTTGGCGCGTGAGCCGCTTCAAAGTTTCTTCCGTTCCCAGCACGTCCCGACCGTAGGCCGTGCCCTCGTAGAACTTTTGCATCATCAAGAAGTCGGACCATGGGCCCGAACGATCCCGTCGCCCCTTGATTTGCACAAGCATCTGCTGGCGAATTCTTTCGAAATCTTCCTGCGAAAAAGACGGACTTGTTACAATCTCAAAGAACAAATCTAAAAGTTTGGGAAACTGTGTGGACAACGATGAACTTGCCATGACCGTGAAGTCGGCCCCGGCCTGAGAACTAAAATCAGCTCCGTAATCGGCAAGAAGATCGGCCACCTCAAGAGCCGATTTCGATTTTGTCCCCTGATCAAGAAGCCGCGATGTCAGCGCGTTCAGCCCCGACTGCTCGGGTTTTTCGGAAACCGTTCCCACCGGAAATAGCACCTGAAGACTCAAGCGCGGAAGCGAGTCATCGGGAACAAAATAAACTTTGATCCCATTAGGAAGTGTCTCGATCCGTTCGTTTTTAAAAGTCGTTGGGTTTGCTGCTGGGACATTTTCCTGAGGTTTTGACTTACGATGGGACGCACATCCCGACTGAAGAAAAATAATGGCCAGGCTGACCCCAAGACTGATAGAAAAAATCGATTTCATAGCTGGATCTCCTGTTGGCGGCTGGACTTTGCTGTCGTGGTTGCGGGTTTTAACCAAGCCTCGATGCGGGCGTTCGGATTCAAATACTTCTGAGCGACTCGGCGAATATCTTCAGCGGTCAACCGCTGATACTTTTCAAGATCTCCGAAAAGATTCTTGTAGTCTCCGGTCATGATTTCTGCCGAAGCCAGAGCTCGCGCCTTGGAATCGATCGTTGAAATTCCATCAACGAAAGCTGTCATGAATTGATTCTTCGCTCGATTGAGTTCGCGCTCGCTGACAAGCTGATGGCGAAGTCGAAAAATTTCGCGATCTACAGCTTCCAGAACGGTCTTGTCTTTGGCGTTGGGCTTCAAGGAAACAAAAACCCCCCAGAGTCCGGTATCTCGAAGAGACCACTGAGTGGCCCCGGTCGCGGTCGCCACTTGTTTTCGATGAACTAGATCTTTAGAAAGCCGACTTGAAGCCCCGTTCCCCAAGATCTGAGCCAGAATCTCAAGAGCATAACTGTCTGGATGCTGATCAGGTACGGACTGATAACTCACCATCAAACTCGGAACTTGCACATCCTTCTTCAAAGTGATCACGCGCTTCTCACGTAGGGGTTTAACCTTGGAAGCAGAAGAACGCGGCACGGGTTTGACCTTCAGAGATCCATAGTATTTCTCGACGAGGGCTTTGGTAGCGGCGATGTCAATATCGCCTGCAATCACAAGAATCGCGTTGTTGGGTCCATAGTACTCATCGTAGAAACGACGGAGAGTTTTAACGTCGAAATTTGCAATATCTTTCATGTAACCGATAACAGGCCAGCGGTAAGGATGGCCTGGATAAAGCGCTTCCATCGCCTGTTCACGTAGAAGACTTTGAGGGTTGTTGTCAACGCGCCATCTTCGCTCTTCCGCCACCACTTCTTTTTCACTCAAAAGATCCTCCGCCCTCAAAAGAAGAGCGCTCATCCGATCCTTTTCAAGATCCATCATCAGCTCGAGCTTATCTTTCGGAAGCGTTTGGTAGAATCCCGTGTAGTCAAAGCTCGTGAAGGCGTTGTTCACGATGCCGTTGGAGTGAAGGATGCGATCGAATTCTTTGTTGGAATACTTTTCAGCCCCCTTGAACATCATATGCTCAAGCATGTGGGCCGAGCCTGTAATACCAGGTCTTTCATCTCGAGAACCGACCCGATACCAAGTGTGATAACTCACCAACGGAATCGAGGGGTCCCGATGAAGCAAAACGGTTAGGCCGTTTTCTAGTTTGAACTTTTCAACTTGAAGCTGGATCTTCAAATCTTCGCTGGCTTGAGCGGTCCAATTAAAGAAGATTAGTAGAAACAGAACGCGGAAAAAAGAAAGAAGATGCACCATGAAGTCCCTCACGGAAAAAGAATCTTCTTATCTTAATTGGAGATTTGCTTACTGAACAACAAAATCGGTGAAGTACACATCCTTGACCACACTTTTGTTGAGAATTGAGTTCACTTCCATGGCAATCTTATCTTTCAAGAAGAGCTTGCCCTGAATGCTCTCAAGTTCCGAGAAGCTTTTGTCATTGAGAAGTCGCACGATTCGATCTCGAACACGAGCGCGATTTTGTGCATCCATCACCTCTTCGAAGTCTTCTTTACCCAACATATTCAGATTCACTTCAAGTCGGATTGTACGCTTAGGCTCACCATTCAGATTCACCGTGAATTTGTCCATGGTGTACACATAAGGAATCGAGTTCTCCTCCTGGTAGACAAAGGAAGGATCAAGCTTGATAGACTGCTCTGTGAGTTTTTTAGGCTCCCAGCCCAGAGTCGAGCTATACACTAAATAGAGCCCGAATCCCGAAACGCCCAGGTTTATGACCACAAAAGCGGCTGTTAAGATTTTTTGAATCGGAAATGAAGACGGCTTCTTTTCTGATTTTTCAGCTTGTTTTTCTGCCATAGTAAGAACCTCAATTTGATCGTATCTAGGTGAAGTATCGGACGATCTGGACCCAAGTCTTAAGACTTTCAACCCGGGAACGAAAGATTCTCAATTTGATACATTTTTCGCGTAACTCCTGAATTAAACAGTTCATTTTTTGAACAGACCCAGCCGATAATGAGAAGAGTATGAAACACCTCCTGCTTGTTTTCTCGACTGTTTTCATTTTTGGGACAGCGTTCGGTGAAGAGCTTTATCCCGAGAACTTGCTGCAGATCTCAGCGACGCAAGCCTTTTCTAAGTACGTCTTTCTAGTCGATAAATCTTTGCGCAAGCTCTATGTCTTTGAACGTGACGGAGACTCGATTAAAAAGGTCGAAGAGCTCACGACTGACATGGGTAAAAACAATGGGAAGAAAGAAAAAGAAAACGACTATAAGACCCCCGAGGGAATTTACTTCTTCCAAGAGAAAAAGACCCAGCCCGAAATCCCTTTCAAGCTTTATGGTTCGATGGCCTTTACAATGGATTATCCGAATCTCTTCGATCGCCTAGAGGGAAAAACTGGCTATGGAATCTGGCTTCACTCGGTGCCTGATGACGTTCCTTTGACGCGAGGATCTCGTGGTTGCGTGGTCGTTCGTAACGACGAGATCGCCCGACTTGAAAAGTACATCACGTTCAAACAGACCCCGATCCTGATTTTCGATAAAGTGAATTATGTCACAGTTTCCGAGCACAAGAGACTTCGAGATGAAAAGGCTCAATTTCTAAAAGGCTGGATCGAGGCTTGGGAATCCAAAGATATAGACCGGTATATATCGTACTACGACGAAAGCTTTTCGGCCCCCGGCTTTAAGGGCCATCGCGCTTGGAAGAAACATAAAACAAGACTGAAAGATCTTTATGGTTTCATCCAGGTCCGTCTGGATCAGCCCTTCTTGTTGGTCCACGCCGATAAGATGATTGTTCGGACCCTCCAGAAATACACATCGGATCAGCATACGGACTACGGTGTAAAAGTCGTCTATGCCGTTCTCAAGAATGGCCAGTACAAAATTGTGCGTGAAGAGTGGACAGCCGCCAAAGAAACCGGCGAGGCCCTCACCAGTCGACAGATGATTTCGACTGAGAGCCTTTCCATGCAGCACAACTAAGCGAAGTGAAGGCTGACACCCGAACTGAACTCTTTTTCGCGTGTGCCTTTCAAAAAACAAAAACGGAGTCTGAAGACTCCATTTTTTTTCTTCGCTCACATTGAGAACTCGATCGAGCCCCCTTATGGCGATTCTTAAGATCTCAAGATTAGTGAGTCTCGGACTGGGAACGCTCATCCCGAGCCAAGCTCACAAGATCAATCTTGTTTCCTACATCTGGCAGCTCGCTCAAATGTTTATTGAGCTCCTCTTTCGATAGATGTCCCTTATTCAGGTTGTACTCCGTCAGTCGTTTATCGAACTTCAAGTTCTTGAGGGCTTTATCCAAAGACATGTCGAACCTCCTGTTTGCTCAAACCGGCTTCATGTATAGCACAAGTGGGCCCTAGTTCCAATACTTAGGCCCTTGATCCTTTTTATCATTATCAACCACCAGATGCAGATGCCGTCCCCGGCGCCCACCCCCGCTCCGGTCGCGTCGTTGGGAAAGCGTCTTCTGCAGCCAAAATAAGAAAAGCCCCGAAAGAAGACCCCCAAGGTGCGCCAAATAGGCCACTTCACTGCCCAGAACCTGCGACGTCATCATATTGGCAAACTCGATAAGGCCCATGAGGAAAACAAACACGCGAGCCTTCATGGGGAACAGCATAAAGAAGTAGACGGTTCTGTCACCGAACAGAATTCCGTAAGCCAGCATCACACCATAGAGCGCCCCAGAAGCCCCAACGACAGGAATGATCAAAGAGCGCGTCTCACCGGTGACAAACGCGTAGGCTCCGATTCCCATGGTGTAGATGAGGGCCGCGCCCACACCCGTCAAAAGGTAATAAAGTAAAAAGCGACGCGAACCCCAGAGTTCCTCTAGCTCATGCCCAAAGAACCAAAGCATCAGCATATTGAAAAGAATGTGAGTCACCTGCAACGAATGCGTGAACATATAAGTCACCAGTCGCCAGATGTTGTACTCAAAAAGCACATCCGCGGGCACGAGGGCCAGAAACAGAGTCACCGGAACCTTCATGAACCCTTCAACTAGAACCTGAAGACCAAACCAGATGATGACGTTTGCGATCACAATTCCTTTAATCATGGGCGTCAGGGGTGCCATTGAAAAATTCATGGATCGATTCATCAGGCTAACCCTCGAAAGTGCTCACTGAGTTTTTCATAGGTATGATTCAGTTCTTCGATGACAACTTTGGTCTGAGCGATAAGGGGGAAAAAATTAAGATCCCCGTCCCATCTTGGAATCAAATGATAGTGAAGATGATCGGGAATTCCGGCACCCGCCGCTTTCCCTTGATTCAAACCCATATTCATCGCCAAGGGCTTGTAAAGACTTTGCAGGGCTGCCATCGCTTTTCGAACCGTCCTATGAAGATCCTCATACTCATACTCATCCAGATCCAACAAGCTTCCCTTGTGGGATTTCGGCAAGATCAGAAGATGTCCCGAGTTGTAAGGATACTTGTTCATCACAATCATCGAGTGTTCAGACTGGTAGACACACAAGGTTTCAAAACTGGGTTCATTCTTCGCAGCTCGACAGAAGACACAACCGTGATCGGGAATGAGTTTTCGCACATAATTGTAGCGATCGGGCCGGAATAGAACCTTTCGCACAAGAGGATGATCGGAGTCAGACCCCTGACCTTTTGCTGAGCTTCGGGCCGCAGACTTCGAAGCCCCTCGGCGTGGCCGTGGAGACTTGGACTTCTGAGATTTTGAGCCTCGAGCTGTCGGTTTCTTCACAACCCTTCTCCTAATCCACCCATACGCCTGGCATCAAGTAGACCGGCTGATTCAAAAGCTCAAGTCCGAAAAGTTGCTTCAAGCTTTTCTGAATTCCATTCTGAAGCAAGGAATTGATCGTGTCGTCTTCTTCCTCAGAGCCCCACTCCCAAATTGAGCGGCGGTGCTTGGGGATTTCAAAAATATCGTACTGATCTTCTTTTAGGCCCGCAAGGTCTGCCGCGATTTGAACGGCCTGATCGTAAGTTCCCACCGCATCTGCAAACCCGGTCTCGACAGCTTTTTGACCAGTGAAAACGCGACCATCCGTGTACTCTTCAAGAAGCTCCCCTTTAATTTGGGGACGAGATTCTTTCACAGTTGTTTTAAACTGAAGATAGACTTCGTCGATCATGGATTGAAACAACTTTTTCTCATCTTCGCGCATGGGTCGGTACTCGGCCCCAGAATCTTTAAACTTGCCCGAAGTAATCGAGTAGCGCGAGATCTTCGCCCAATCGTAAAGACCTTCTAAATTCGCAAAGCTCATGATCACACCGATAGACCCAATCAGGGCCCCGGGCGCCACCACAATCTTGTCACAACCAAGAGCTGCGTAATACCCGCCGCTTGCCATGATCCCAGAGGTGTAACACACGATGGGCTTTTGAAATTCATCACGAGTTCGACGAAGCTCCGAAAAAAGTTCTTGCGAGGGCCCGACCGCGCCACCTGGAGAGTTAACTTCAACGATGATCGCTTTGACATTCTTTTCTTCGCGGTACTCTTTTAAGTTCTCAAGGAACTTTTTCCCGTTCAAGATAATGCCCTTCAGGTCCAAGTGAAGAACAGACTGGCGAACAAGAACAGTTCGAGTCGCTGAGCCTGTCCAAGATTCGACACCCTTTTTGATAAGAAACGAAAGTCCAACTAAAGCTAGAAGAATTAGAAAAAGGCGACGCCAAAACTTCATGACCAGTTCCTCCTCGCGCACTCCCGAAATAAGAACGTGAAAATAAAAACGGGGGAGTGTTTTAGACTCCCCCGTCTTCAGATTCTTGTCATGATTCCTGGCGTTAACCTAGGTCTTGTCGGTCTTAACACCCTTCAAGGCATCACCGAAGAGGTCTCCCAACGAAGTCTTCGAAGTCGAAGAGGCCTTTTTGACATAGTCTTCTACGTCGGCTTTCGATTCACGAAGCTTCACAAGCTTCGAAGACAAGCCAATTTTTCGAGCATCTTTGTCAATTGAGATGACTTCCGCTTTCAAAGTTTGGCCGGCTTTTACGAAATCTTCTGGGTGATTGATCTTCTCAGTTGTCAGTTCCGAAATATGGATCAGACCTTCGATGTCGCTTTCCAGCTCAACAAAGGCTCCGAAATCCGCAAGCTTCGTCACTTTCACTTCGTGCTGAGTTCCAATCGCGTATTTGTTTTCGATATTTGCCCAAGGATCGCCCTCGAGTTGCTTGATTCCCAGAGAGAATCTTTCGTTCTCAACATCAACGCCCAAGACAACCGCGCGAACTTTTTGTCCCTTTGAGAAAAGCTCAGCAGGATTGTTCACACGCTTTGTCCAAGAGAAGTCAGAGATATGAACAAGACCATCGATTCCTTCTTCGATTCCCACGAAGATACCGAAATCTGTGATCGACTTCACTTCTCCTTCAATGATGGTTCCAGGAGGATATGATTCCTTCAACTCAACCCATGGGTTGGCTTGAAGTTGCTTCATGCCCAAGCTGATACGACGGTTGTCGCTGTCAATTTCAAGAACTTGAACTTCGACTTCTTGACCTTGCTGAACAAGCTGGTTCGCGTGCTTCACGCGCTTTGTCCAGCTCATCTCAGAAACGTGGATCAAGCCTTCAACACCTTCCGAAAGCTCAACAAAAGCTCCGTACTCAGTGACAGATACGACTTTTCCTTTGGTCTTTGAACCGATGGGGAAGTTCTGGCGAACATTTTCCCAAGGATCAGGCTGAAGCTGCTTCATGCCAAGTGACACGCGCTCTTTTTCCTGATCGTACTTCAAGATTTTAACTTGGATTTCGTCGCCCACATTCAACACTTCAGAAGGATGCTTAATGCGTCCCCAGCTCATGTCTGTGATGTGCAACAAACCGTCCATTCCGCCCAAATCAATGAAAGCACCGTAGTCAGTGATGTTCTTCACAAGACCTGTCACAACAGATCCTTCTTTCATTTGATCCAGCGTTTGAGTCTTCATGCTTTCGCGTTCTTCTTCAAGAAGAGCACGTCGGCTCAGGACGATGTTTCCACGCTTTTTGTTAAACTTGATAACTTTAAACTTATATTTCTTACCGATGTAAACGTCCATGTTACGAACAGGACGCAGATCGATTTGCGAACCAGGCAAGAAAGCCTTCACGCCGATATCAACACTCAGGCCGCCTTTGACTTTCGCCACGACAGTTCCTTCGATGACCTCTTCGTTTTCAGCGGCTTTCGAGATGTCCGACCATGCACGAAGCATATCAGCTTTGTCTTTTGAAAGGCCAATCATGCCGTTTTCGTTTTCGATACGATCAATCAAAACTTCGACTTTGTCGCCAGGCTTCACTTGGCGAACACCATCAACGACTCGGAATTCGTTGATATCGATCAGACCTTCTGACTTGTAGTTAATGTCCACAAGTACGTAGTCTGTTTGAACTTCGACGACAGTGCCCGTGACGACGTCACCGACTTTGAAGTTCTGCTCGTTCAGAGTTTGCTCGAACAGAGAGCTGAAGTCCTCTTTGGATTTTTCGTTGTAGTAGCCAGGATTTGATGGAATTTTTGAATCTTCCGCATCCAAAAAGGCTAGGACCTTGGCTTTTTCAGCCTTGGATTTGTTAAGTTGTTTACCCATAGTCAAAATAAATACCTCCTGAGAAAAGCCGGCCTCGTAAGACGGGGCTGGGTTGTGAAACCCGCGTCGGACCCGCTTTTCAGTTTAATAGTCTGTCGGTTTTAAGGGAGCCCGCGCGCCCTGTCAAAGGGAAAAGGGGGCCCGTCTGGAAGCCCCTGCTGGGGGCCATTCTGGATGGGTTTGAACCATCTCTAGCTTGGACCCTGTCTCAGTTTCAGGCAGGGCCCCGTCAAGGCCTAGGGGAGGCAGATCGGCCAGGTCTCACGGCTCGAGGCCGACGACCCAAGTCGGCAGTCAGAACTTAAGGTTTCTATTCGCACGCCGTGACCCGATGGTCCTTCGTACTCAAATTGACACGAAATTGACCTAGGTCGGAACTCAACCCTTGGCTTCAGACGCTCGTCAAGTTGGAGATCTTCGCTCCAGATCATCAAGTTGGCTTGCATGACCTCGCCGAAGCTGGAGGCGGCGGAGGCCCGCAGGCAGACGGGCCGGTAAACCATTTCCGACTCTCCACGCGCGTTGACCTTTCGTCGAAAGTCGTAGCCAAAACGAGGGTTGCCAGAGAAGCTCTGGAGATCGCGTTCAAGGCGGTTTCTAATATCCAGCTGATTAAAATCGCTCCTATCTTCGTCTCTGTTTTCGGCAGACGTTCGACCTTGAGAGCAGCGAGAAGGAAGGGACTCTCTGCCCAAGGTCGAAATGCACGCCGCATTCGCCGCATAACTGGGCATCAGTTCCTTAAGTCTTGACACCACAGCGCGCGGCAGCCGCGCTTGATCGAGGAGTTCGCGCTGAACCCCAGCAAACAACACGCCTCGGATCTGGCCTTGAGAGTCGAAGACCGAAGAACCCGAGTTTCCAGGGATCACGGGACAACCGGCCAAAATGTGAACGGGAGCCAACGCACTGTTGGCCGAGGGAAGAAGAGCTGTTTGATGAAGCACTTCACACCGAGCTACATCCAGGGTTCCACCGCCAGGGCGGTTGGGATTCACCTTGCGGACTTCAAGCCTCATTCCGTCCTCAAGCCCCGAGAAATTGATGGATTCAAAACCTCGAGAGACAGAACGCTTCAGCTTCAGGATCATATAGTCAGGGTCAAGAAACTTCTGTTCCCCCGAATTCCTAATGCGTGATTTTACAACGACGGATTCACACTCGACAACTTCGCGGCCACTGCGACTGTTTTCTGCGAAAACGATTCGAGTCCCTTGCGAACACAGAGTCGCATGTGTTAAACCCGCATCTGGCATGTCAAAGCAATGAGAGTTTGTGAGAATACGATCGGGAGCAATGAGAGTCCCCGTGCAGACCCCTACACTTTCCCCGACTTGCATCACAAGTTGTCCAACAGTGTCGGGACAGTTGCTCGAGTCTGAACATCTGACCTTCCAGTTTCGAAGAGCTTCTTGAGAAGCCTCTTCATTTGGATACGTGTAAACGGGAACGTTCCCGTTGTTATTAAATGAAGGCCCCGAGGACCCTCCACACGCCACTAGGGATTGAAAGACAAAGCCTAAAGCGAGTAGCGAAAATAGATTCGCAGATCGACACGATTGATCTGAATTACGATGAAAAAAAAGCATGAAAGCCCCCCATGACCCGCGCAACATAAACAAATTCAGCGAGGATTTCGAGACTTTCATAACCCAAGGAAAATATTGGATGCTGTCCAATCTTTTGACAGGAAATATTTTCCCGAGGGTGGAATGAGAGAGAATCAGTTGAACCGGGGCAAGATCATTCGCCCCAGGTCGCAGGATCATTTAGGATTAAGGAAGATTCGTGGGTCTTTCGACGACAAGATCCAGATGGTTAAAGCAGTATTCGCGAGGAAGATTGCGCTGCCTTTGGTGAACGACGCCCTGGCCTTTGATGATCGTCGTCTTGCGAGCCCGAACATCGTTTCGATACTGAGGTCTTACGGTTGTCAGGCGAGCCTCAAGAAGGGCGAGGGTTTTTTGCTCTTCATCTGCGGACGGGTTCTTTTGCAACCAATCATTGTAAATCTTCAAGTGCGATTCACCAATACTTCCGTTCTGAACAACAAAGTCATACATCAGAAGCAAAGATCTCACTTGCTTGTACCCGAACGACCTAAGATAGGCCTGAGCCCGCAGGAAATACTTCAGAGAAGTCTGAATTTGCAAAGATCGGTAGAAAGGTGTTTCCGCAATTGTCTGAAGGGGCTTGCTCCAGGAGCTCCGCACTTGACCGCGAGAATCAAGCGCCTCGGAACGGGCCCAAGAAACTGAGGCCTGATTTCGTGCATTCAAGACCTGAAATTCACTGTCCGGATACCCCATATCGAGCTCATTGAAGCTATCACCCTCTGGGAACAGTTCCTCTTCTAAAGTCGCTTCGGAAAGAATTGAACTTTTTGAAACGGGGATCGGTTGGCCGAGCCAAGATTCCAACATTCGTTGCATCGAAAGCACTTGGCCAGAACTCAAATTTTGTGACAGTGTCGCACGGTCCTTCTGGAACACCTCGATCCACAGGGGTTGAAGAGTCCCTTGACCGAGATTCTGCTGCATCAGACCCATGCTGATCCCTTGCCCGTCAAAATCTCCAGCAAGATTCTTCCAGCCCAAATTTCCTTCGAAACTTCCCGTGATATTTAAAGCCAACGCCATATATATATGTTCGTTGTCTGACATCGTAGCGGGCCATTGCACGTCTTTGAAGTCTAATTTCGAACAAATTTTCGACAAAGGACTTCCCGGCTCTGGCAACGGAGGAGGTGTGGGCTGAGGCTGCGGCGCTGGCTGAGCCACGGGAGGCGGAGTTGTTTCAGGAGGGCTCTGTTTCGGCTCTTCCTGGACGCTGGGAATCGGAGTCGAGCTGCGAAACCCATCACTGCATCCACTCAGAAGAAAAACAAGAGCGGCCGATAAAATTCGAAGGTTGGTTTGACTCATCATGAGTCGCTATCGGCAGAAGAAATTCTTGATTTGAGACCGGGCGAGCGCCTTTGCAAAAGTCTGGACTTAGGTAAACAGACTTCACCCTTTTCAAGGGTCTCGAGGGAAGGCAAAAAAGATTTTCATTTTTTGAAGGCTCGGACCTAGGGCGTAGTCAGAGATTCTTAGACAGGGATTTTCGTCTTAACGAAATCCTCAATTTTGGAAATCACATCCGACACGCTCATATGTGTGGTGTCCAAGACGAGGGCGCTCTCCGGAACCTGAAGGGGGGCCACTTTCCGAGTTGAATCCTGCTGATCTCGCTGCTGTTGGGCCGCCATCACGGCTTCTTGAGCTGTTCCCTCTTCAGCGGCCCGGCGAGCGGCGCGATGAGTTTGGTCGGCCGTCAGATAGATTTTGGCCTGGGCCTGGGGAAATACGACGGTTCCACAATCCCGCCCCTCGGCCACTAAGCCCCGCACGCCGCGCGAGCAGGAGCGCTGATGGTCCAAAAGAGCCTTTCGAATTTCAGGATAATGGCTAATCTTTGAAGCGTAATTTCCCACATCTTCACGCGCGGTGAATTCGGTGACGTCTTGATCCTGGAAAAGAACTCGAGTTTTGGCCTCGGTCATTTGAACGGACCACTCTCGAGATTGAGTGAGGTCAATCAGTCGAGGAACATCTTCAAAATCGATTTGTTTTTGGAGAGCGACATAGGCAAGTCCACGATAAAAGGCTCCCGTTGAAACCCACTGCCAGCCAAGGCGCTTAGCGAGTTCCCGGCTGACGGTAGATTTTCCCGAAGCCGCAGGTCCGTCGATCGTGATCACCCAACCCATATGGTTTCTAGTCTCCCTCTGGAATCTTAGCGAGAACCTCTTTCAAGGCTTGCACAGCCGCTTCATTTTCGTGGGGCAATCCAACACTCATGCGCAAATGCCGCGGAAACCCGTAATTCAGAACGGGTCGCAGGATGATTCCCTTTCGCAGCAAGGCTTCGTAAACGTCGGATGCCTTTCGTTTGGTGTCGAAAAGGACAAAGTTCCCCTCCGACCGCAGAAACGGCAGTCCCAATTCTTGAAGTTTCTGGTAGAAGTAATCAAGTCCTTTCCACGTGATTTCTTGCGTCTTTTTCATAAAGGCTTCGTCATGCAGAGCGGCAACCAGGGCCACTTGTGCCAATTCATTCACGTTGAAGGGTTTTCGGACTCGGTTATAAATCTCAACGGTCTTTGACGGCGCGACCATACAGCCCACCCGGAAACCCGCTAGGCCGTAGGCTTTCGAAAAGGTTCGTAAAACGACAAGATTTCCGCTCTCTGAAAAAAGTGTTTGAGCGGAAACATAGTCTTTCGCTCTGACAAACTCGTTGTAGGCCTCATCAAAAACGATCAGAACTTCTTCAGACGTAAGCTCGTGAGTCAGCTGCCGAACGGAAGTTTCGTTGAGATACTGCCCCGTTGGATTGTTGGGATTCGGCAGGAAGATCAAACGGATTTTATCTTTGTTTCGACGATACTCAGAGACCAGGGACTCCGGGGGTGCCACAAAAACCTGGGCCCGATTGACCTGGGCGCTTATAGAATAGGCAGCAAAGGCATGGGGAATTGTTAAGATGGCCTGACCGGGCTCGCAGTAAATTCGGCAAAGGAAATCAATCAGCTCATCGGAACCATTGCCAAAAGCCAGGTTTTCTCGGGGAAGACCCCACTTCGTGGAAACGGCCTGAAGCATTTGATAATGTCCAGGGTCAGGATACAGATGCTGATTTTTTAGCACCGCCTGAGCCGCTTCCACCGCCTTGGGGCTGGGACCCAAAGGATTCTCATTGCTGGCCAGCTTGATGACACTTTTTAGACCGTACTCGCGCTGGGTTTCTGAAATTGGCTTACCCGGTTTGTAGGGAATTAGCTTTTCCAGTTCCGGAGAAATCCTCATATCCCTTTTTCCCTTCTTTTCAAAGGCCTCTCATGATTCAATTGACCTTTCAAGAGACTCATTCGACAACACTGTTGCAGTTAGCATGGACCTCTGGTTGATTCAAGATTGATAACGGACGGATGAAATTGGGCTCAGTGGATTCGGCAAAACATTTCGTTCTTCATCGCGGCGTCTCGTTCTGCGATGCGAGTCTTATCGACTCTCAGGGCGAAGTTCTTCAAACTACGCGCTGGCTGTATTCGAAACATCGCTTCAAATCGCAAATTGAAACCTGGTTGGCGCCTTTCAACGGGCAAATCCAATCCGTCACCCTGCTTGATGAATTTGCCGATCGCCTGTCGGGATTGCGTTTGGGCGGATCGGTCGCCGCTGTTTTCCCGAAAGGCCTTGAAAAGCTCACCAGTCACCTTCAAAGCTCTCCGATTCACTCCGAAACAGTTGTCTTTGCCAGCCCTTCAGAGTGGAGCCCAGACTGGCTTGAAAAAACTCGTGACGTGTTGAAGCAGCATAGTATCAAAAGAATCGCCTGGCAGTGCGAGACTCCTTCAGAGGTGCTCGATTTTTTTCAAGCCCAGGGTTACGAGAATTTTCTGACCGAAACTTCGAATGAGTCTCCGGTGTTGAATTGGCGCCGCAATCTTTTGAATGCGTCCTGCTCGGGGCCGATTCTAGAACTGACGGAAGAAGTTCAGTTGGCACTGAAGAATGTGGGTTACGAGGGGCCTCTCTCGTGGCTAGATGAGGATCTGCAGCTGAAAGAAAAGACTTTGAATCGCTACGGACTGACCTCTTCGTGGACTCACTTGGTCGCTCGTTGGGCCGAAGCAAAACTGGGGCAGGCGTGCGACGTCTTCGTTTTGGATTGGGATGGCTGTTTTCACATCGGCCAACCTTCGAATGTGCGCTGGACTCCGTGGGGACCTGTCAGCCTTCCTCGAGCTGTACCGAATGTTCAGCTTTTCTCCGTCCAACCGACTCAAACGCTGGAAAAAGATGCTTTTGGCGACTGGCATTGGCTAGGTCGCGCCGACAATTTTGAACCGGGACCCGTCTTTTTGGGTCGCGGACTTAAGCCGACGGTTCTCGATCTCGTTTTAACTCCGGATCTGATGGCGAGCCAGTTTCAGATCAAAGCGGACGCGCACGAAAAGATCAACCGCCAGGTTGCCTCGTTGTTGGGATTAAGAACCCCTGATCAGATTCAGCGAGAAAAGGAAACCCTCAAGCGAAGTGTTCTGCAATCTTGGGCCCTGGAGGCCCTGCAGCTGTCGCAAACAAAGACTTGGTTGTTCTTAGGCCCACTCGCCGAGATGATTCAAAGCGATCTTCGCGATCTCAGCCAGCGACAAATTTCATTCCAGGTGGAACTTCCCACGCTACCTGAGCTTTTCGATTGGACCCGACGCCTGTGAGAGCCGAGGTTCAGTTTCTTCAGAATGTGTTTCGTGAAGTAGCCGAGGCCTCCGCTTTCCTCACGGCTGATGGAAAGCTGATCTGCACCCAAGCCCAGCGAGGAGTCAACTTTCTATCGCCAGTTCATGCGGCCCGTTTTGTTCTTCAATACTTTCCCCTGCAGGATCGGGATTGGGTCGCTCTGAATGATCCCTTTGGGGGTGGAAGCACACCCGTTGGATTGAACTTCGTCGGGAGAATCCAGAATGTCATTTGGTCCGTTCGCTTGGAGTCCCCGATTGTTTGGAGCTTAGAAGAAAAATGGGAAAGCTTGGGGCCTAAGATCCCGCCACTTCCCCTTCGAATGGGTGGAGAAAAAAATCCCCAAATTCCTCCGCCGTTTTGGGCTTTGACAGAACCTTATGAGTCTCGAATTCGTCCCCACTACGAAAAGCTTCAACTCTTTTTAAAGTGGAGAGCTGAGGAATTCACCGCAAGTCGGTTGCAAAGTTATTTCGACAAGAGTGAAAAGTGGGCCCGGGATCGTTTTCAAGATGTTCCCTGGAACGAGATTCAGCACAAAGCCAAGACGGCAAGTTCTGAAATTCTGAGTGTGAAATTAGGCCTGAGCACGACGGGCGCCCTTGTGGATTTTACAGGAACGAGTTTGCCGTCTCAGATGGCCTTGCACGAGAAGTTTACCGAATCCATCGTGACCTTTGCCCTGACCCGAGCCTTATCGCTGCAACAGATCTACAACCATGGAACTGAGCCCTTTTTCCAAATCGTCAAGCCTAAGCAAAGTTGGTTGAACGAAAAGGAACTCCGCCATCCAGCCCGAGTCCATCTTTTAGCGGTTCCGTTCCTTGAGTCGCATTTGAAGCAAATGCTGCTCAAGATGAAGTTCGCGGTCGAAGACTGGAAATGTTCAAAAGAAGGATGGATGCAGCTTCAGCCCACCTCGGGTCAAACCATCACCTCGGACGAAATTCAAACCACTTGGGCTCAGAAGTCACCTTGGCTGAAGACTATCGGCACGTCCGAACTGGCGATGCAGTACGAGCTGCTCCAGCCCGCAAAACTCCTTCGAGTCGAGAGTGGCCAGGTCGAGCAATTCGATTTAAGGCAAGGGGCGCAATTCGAAGTCCGTTTGGTATAGATTTTGACCAAAATGGACGCCGCTTAGACAACTCTAGTTCCAATCGTAGAACTCGTTGAATCCCGGATCATTTGGAATGTTGTCGCGATCGTAGTCCTCAATTGTGATGGTGACCTGATAAAGCGTATTTTCGAACTGATCACGGCAGCTCACGACGTAGTCCTGAAACGTATTGGCCAGAAGAGTCGGATATCCTCCTATGGATTGGTTCGCGCCACGGCTTCCCACTGCAAGGTTATTGCAAATTCGAGTATTGCCGAAACTGGAAGTGCCAAAGGGCGCATCAACTACGAATTCGTTTGAAGTTGCTGTGACGGTCCAAAACCAAATGCCCACAAAATTTGGAAAGTTTGGAACAATATAGCGGGCCGCGCCGTCATAACATTCGACTGGGACTGGGTTTGCACTACAATCAACAGCTGCAGACGCTCCCAAAGGCGTAAACGAAACGTTGGTCAAACGCCGAAAGTACGGCTGAAAGTTGACTCGCGGGCATAGACTGGAATTGTTTGTTCCTACGGTGAGAACAGTGTCGCCATAATAAAGTATAGCCTCAGGAATACTTATCGTGCAGGCAATATTGTTCGCGGCCAAGTTTGCCGGATCAATTTCGCACGTTCCCCAGTAGGTTCGAGTCGCAGTGGCGGCCCCGTCGGCTGGCTTCGTCTGAATATAAAAGAACAAAGGCGTATTCTGCGAGGCAAGGGCATTCTGATTGGTATTACCGCCAGTACCACCCCCACCATCCGAGCCCAACTCCTCTTCACCAATTTTTTGCGAACATGACGAAGAAATCGTGAGGGCGACCAAGAGTGCAAGGGGCCATAGCCTCGATCTCATTGATTTGTTTTTGACATCCATATATTCCCCTACGACTAGGACATGAGAGACTCAAGTTCAATAGAACTTGGAACCCTTCCTCTCTAGTGTATCGGACTTTCTTTTGACAGACTCAAGACTCTTGAAGAAATCGCTATTTTGTATATTGGGATTGAAAAACGTCTCGAACTAGGACAGTTCGAGACCACCCGTTGCGACCCTAAACAAGACGGGCGCCGGCCTTCTGAATGGCAGCCTTGATCAGTTCAACGTGCTCGTGGCTAGAGGTCTCAAGAACGAAATCGATCCGAGTCTCACGCAGAAAGAGCCCAGAGGAAACACGGTCATGATGGACCTGCATAATGTTGGCCTTTTGTTCTGCCAGGATTCGGGTAAGCTGATAGAGTTGGCCGGGAATGTCTTCGACAATAACGGAAAGCTGAACCAGTCGACCACGCTTGATTTGACCTCGCTCAATAATTTTTGAAACGATGTTAAGATCGATATTTCCACCACACAACAACACACCTGTCGTTTTTCCAAGCTTTAAAGAGCGATTCATGACGGCGGCCCAACCCGCAGCGCCTGAGCCTTCGGCTACGGTCTTGGCTCTCTCAAGAAGGAAGACGATAGCACCGGCGATGTCGTCGTCCGAAACCGTGACAATCTCGTCGACATACTTTGAAATGAAATTCTCGTACATGACTTTTGAGGGTTTCTTGATCGCAATACCGTCGGCGATCGTCGAGATCCGGCGCGGAACAGAAGTCACAGAAAGTTGATGAAAAAGATCATACATCCCGGGCGCTTGTGAACTCTGCACTCCAATCACACGAATTTTCGGGTTGAGAGTTTTCAGCGCGATTCCGATTCCGCTGATCAGACCCCCACCCCCGATGGGAACAACAACTGTATCCAGGTTTGGAATCTGCTCATAGAGCTCAAGACCCAAGGTCCCCTGCCCTGCGATCACATGGGGGTCTTCATAGGGAGGAATAAAGAGCAGACCTTTTTCGCGTTCGAGTTCTTTGGCTTTTTCGAAGGCCTCGTCATAAATCTCGCCGTGCAAAACGACTTCAGCCCCGTAGTGCCGGGTCGCCGTGACCTTTGCGAGAGGAGCCGTTACGGGCATCACGATTGTCGAAGGAACACCCATCAAACGCGCCGAAAGCGCGACGCCTTGGGCGTGATTTCCAGCAGAACTTGCAACAACACCGCGAGATTTTTCAGCGGCTGACAGCTGGGAGATCTTATTATAGGCACCTCGAATTTTAAAGCTTCCGGTCTTCTGCGTATTTTCGAACTTAAAGTAAATTTCGCTACCCGCGATTTGACTGGCACTTGTGCTTTGATCGGCAGGCGTCAACTGCGCAACGGACTTCAGGCGTTCTCGAGCTTTTTGAATATCCTCAAAACTGACTTTCACTTTCGCGCATCTCCCAGTAAGCAGTTAATCCTAGGATAGGGGGATACTCGCGCCAAGGCAAAGCCGAGCTCTTGTAGTCTTGCGCAGCCTCTTCTTCGGTTTTCAAACCGGCAGCTCGACTTTCATCGAAGTAATAAAAAGGAGGCAGGGCCTTGCCGCAAGACGTGCAGCCTTGCACCAGATTCCCGGAAGCCTCGTTCACGTGGCCACAAAGATGGCAACGTCTTAAATGGAGACGAGGAGTCACCATGGTGTTCCTTCCTCTGACCCAAGTTATATAGAGACTGGGACTTTTCTCTCCACACACAAACGTACAAAAAATCTGGAGCCCGATCCAAGACTTGGGTCTAGTTTATCATGATGGATCCTCACTGCAAAACCTGGAGCACCCCGTTCTCGACTTGGCTCAGGGATGAGCGTCTCAAGACGTCAAATGACTTGACGCGTTACAACGCTTTGTGTTCACCTGTTTTTCTTTAGAATTCACGCCCTTACACCGAAAAAGAAAGGCGCGAGGTTGGTGAAATGCGGATTCTCAACATTGGAGAGGGTTGGACATTCTGTTGGACCCTATTTGTATCTGCTCTCACCTTGTCGATCCCACTCGAGTCTTTGTCTCAAACAAAAAGAAATTTAAGCACCCAGGACGTTCCCCATTGCACTCGCGTGGGTCGCCGAACGCCACCGATTTGGGTGACGGTCACCGGCTTCGATACGCGTCGGGATCAAGACTACAAGAACTATCAAAACTACACGCAAGGTCTCTTGGGACCCGAAGGGCGCGAGCCCATGGTTGTTCCTAAGCGTTCTCTTGTTCGTTTAAGTCCTGAGTACGCTTCGTTTGTGGAAACACGCGGAGATCTTGAGACCAACGCTGAAAAGTGGATCCCGGTCAAAGTTGTCTCGACGCCGCCAACGAACACAGAACTCGCGAAAGCCGTGTCGGCCCGTGTGGCTTCCGTAGCGGAACCAAAATTTATGGACTTTGCCACTCCCGGGACAGAGGGCCGCATTCGAATCGGTGACCTTGAGCGCGTCGAAAACCAGAAGGACTATTTGTTCATTGTGAAACGCGACTCCCCCCTCTTTCGAGCCCTTCATGATCCCCTTAACCCCAACGCGGCGGCCACCGAAGTTTTTGCTTTGGAACTTTTTCGCAGCGAGGGCCTTTATCAAGTGAATCACTGTTGCAGTGAAGACAAGAAAACTTGCGTCGACTTTCCAATCTTTCGAGCTGTTGGAGCCAAAGGCAAACAAGGCCGGGACATCCTCGTCCACAGCCGCTGCGAAGACTGCTGGCTTTCGTCCTTGGTGCCTATGCAGTCCGATTTTGTAAAACCCATTCAGGGAATTCTCTCGCATCCCGATTTAGGCCTTTCCCCAAGGTCTCCGACTGCGAAACTTAGATCAATTGAACACCTTAACTTTGTGGATGCGCGCGGACTTGTGCAGATTCCAGTAAAACATATTCCGAATGATAATACAGGTCAGCTCGGCCCCTATAACTCGTACCGATATATGCCGGGCTCACGACCCCTTCGCAAGGGCAATCCGGAAATTTACCTGCGCCCGGAGTCTGCCTGCGGATTCATTCAGGTTCTGAAGACCTGGGATGAAAAATTCTGTCCACGGGGACAGCCCCAGTGCCGAATCGAATTTGGGGACGCGAGCCACGCCGCGGACAAAAAATTCAACTCTCACGATGACCACGACAACGGAGACTGCATTGATATTCGCCCGATGTCTTTGGGCGCTACGGGTCCCTCTGGGGGGCGCTCTTTTGGAGGTGATTTCAATCGTCCTGCCTTTACGTCGCTGCTCAAACTCTTTCAACAACTTGGGGCCGAGCGATGTTTCATCGCAGATCAGCAGATTGCAAAAGAGTTTCCAGAGTGCAGCTACCGCGCCGATCACAACCGACATCTGCACATTTGCTTTCCGCGCTTCAAAGTGAACGCTCGAGGCGAAGCCGTACCAAACCTGAAACTCCAGAACGCCTGCCAACAGGGGGTCAAGTGAGAATCGCAACTCTTCTTTTTTTCCTTACCTTCGTCAACCATGCATGGTCACAACCACCTGATATGCTTTCGTTAGAAAGATTTCGCGAACTTTCCCCTGAACAGCAGTTTGTTTACATTCAAGGACTTCAAAATGTCCTTGTTGACATAGCCGAGACAACACCCTTTATGGCGGAACTATTGAAATCCGAAGGCCGAAGCCCAGCCCAACAAAGCCCAGCCCCAGTGACAACGGCTCGGGGTGATTTCTCTATTGAGGGAGTTGTCACGAGTGATGCCAACAAGCTTGAGAAACCCGGCTCAACGGGCGGCAGCGGGGTTCAATCCCTTCCTGTCGCAGTTCCGCCGACGCCGAGCAAACCCACTCCCCTGCCGGCTCTTCCCTCTGCTTCTGCGTCGGCAGAAGCCGCAAAGCCCGCAACCGAAACCAAAACGAAGGCGCATTACCGATGCCTGTATGCAGGATGGGTGATTGAGAGGCATCCCTGCCAGGGTCCCCGACGCATTCCCGATTGGTTGGCTTTTGACGGAATGAAGGCATCGGAAAAATCGTGCTCCGATAAGAACGATGTCGTCTGTAACCCCTTGCTGTTTGGTCTTTGGATTCCAAAAACTTGCCGCAACTTTGTGGATTGCCCAGAGCAAGCTAAGGCTCTGTGCGTGCGTTCGGGTCGACGCCCGACATGGGACTGTCGTCAAGCGGCACAAGCTGAAAACGGAAGACTGACCAAAGTGGCTCGCGAACTCATTACATCCATCGTCCCGCAGCAGTATGAGCGCTTTCGCGGAATGTTCCAAGATCTGTGCGGCTCACGTGAGCAGATCGCCGAAAATCCTTTCGTCAAAGCGCGCCCGAATCCCAAGGCGGCCCTCGACGACATCGACAAAACCTGCCGTGAAGCCGAACGCCAAGTGGCGGCGCTCAACGAAAAAGTGGAAGCGAAGTCGGCCTCTGTCGGGAAAAAGGGAAAGCCTCAAGGGTCGAGTGCTTCTCCTGCTAGATCACAATCAGAAAAGTAATTTCGAGCCACCCGTCTAAAGGCCCCGAGTGTTTATCGAGTGGCAGGGCCGCCCTGCCACCTTAAAACTTCGCTTCAATTTGAATGAACTTTCCGATTTCGGAGAGCTTCAAATCTTCGACAAACTCTCCAAGGCTGGTGTAGTGCGCTTTTGCCTCACACACGAGTTGAAAAGAACTATTCGCCGTCACCGGGGCAAAGAGGACATGAATTTTTGGAGACGTGTCGATTCGTCCACCCAGAGTCAAAATGGCTCCCATTAGATCCTCTCGGCCTTTCATAGCGCCGACATATTCCGGTCGAGCCCCAAGTTCCTTCACCAAGAATTCCCTCATTTCCTCATCCGACTTGTTTGATCGAGGCGGAGAGTAAACCGCTTCCGCAATACTAAACTGAGTTTTCTCAAACGTACGCGTGTGGTTTCGAGCCGAAAACTCTAAAGAGCAGCTGGAAAACGGCTCAGCCATGATAAGACGCCAAGTTCCAAGATCCACCGAGGCTTGACCGGCTTTGATCTCCCGCAATTCAGCTGGCAAATCAACGGTCACTTTGAAGTCCGCAAGTTCGCTTCTGTTTTGCAACAGGCTCCCGATGACAGGTTCTGCAGCTTGGGCTAAAAAAGGGGTTGAGGCCAAAATAAGAATCGCGAAAAGTTTCATAGCTGGAGTCTCCTCTTGAAATGATGGTCTTGAAACTTAACATAGACCTGGAGAACTCGCGATTCCGGTTCGTTTGACTCGAAGATTCTTTAAAACCCGTAAAAAAGATAAACACTGGCGACTTCTCAAAACCCTAAACGCCACCGATTTTCGAAAAAGACTGTGGGTCCAGAGATGCGCCCCCGACCAAGAAACCGCTCACATGGGGCTGGTCGATGAGGGCTTTCGCGTTTTCGGGCTTCACGCTTCCGCCATACAGGACCGGAGTTCCCGTGAAGCCTCGGCCTTCGAGCCAGCGCACGATGAACTGATGAGTCTGCTCGGCCTGCTCAGGGCTGGCATTCACGCCCGTTCCGATCGCCCAAACGGGTTCGTAAGCGATCGCAAGATCTTGGGCCCTGGCCTTCGCCAGCGCCTTTTCCAGTTGTCCACTTAAGATGGATTCGGTTCGTTGGGATTGTCGCTCGTCGAGGGTTTCCCCAATACAGAGCATGACTTTCATTCCGAGATTTTGAACGAATTGAAGTTTTTCTGAGACCATCGCATCGGTTTCATGAAACAGAGTGCGGCGCTCGGAGTGTCCTAACAACACCCACTGAGCTCCCATCTTTTGAGCCGCCTGGGCGCTGATCTCGCCCGTGAACGCGCCTTCGCCCTTTGCATGGCAGTTCTGAACGCCGATTTGAAGTGAGGTCCCACGCGTACTTTCCAGGGCGGCCTCTAGGCAAAGAGCCGGAGGGAAAAACAAAACCTGACGATCAGCGGATGTTTTGGCGACAAGCTCTCGAAAGCTTGAAAAATACTTTCGAGTCTCGTCCGGAGTTTTAAACATTTTCCAGTTGGCTGCAAAAATTTTGTTTTTCATTTCTAGCGTCCGTGTTTGTAGCGAAGCGCTTCAAGGCCTGGCAAAGCATCACCTTGAAGGTACTCAAGACTTGCGCCCCCACCGGTCGAGATATGGGTCATGCGACTTGCAAAACCCGAAGCCTCGGCAGCGGCGGCACTGTCCCCGCCCCCGACCACTTTCATCGCATCGGCTTCTGCTAACATGCGAGCCACGGCAAAAGTCCCTTTCGCCATCTCAGGAGTTTCAAAAACCCCCATCGGTCCATTCCAGAAAATGGTCTTCGCTTTCGACAAAGCGGCTTGAAACTGCGAAATCGTTTTAGGGCCAATGTCCACACCCAAATACCCGTCTGGAATATTCGCATCCGACGTGGTCTTCAAATCTCGAGTGTTATGCAAATCCGTTGTGATCAAATGATCCACAGGTAAGAGCAAAGATTTATTGCGCGCCTTAATTCGCTCAATCATCTCGGCGGCGTAGCGAACTTTATCCTGCTCCACCAAGGATTTTCCAACGGAGTGATTCATGGCCTTTAAAAACGTATAGGCCATGGCGCCGCCGATCACAAAACCATCGACCACATCCAAGAGCTTTTCAATCACGGCGATTTTATCCGACACCTTCGCGCCACCCAACACCGCCCAGTACGGACGAGTGGGGTTTGAAAGCAATTGATCCAAAAACTGAATTTCTTTTTCGATCAAGAAACCAATTCCACGATCCTTCATCATCTTGGGCAAAGCATGAATCGTGGCATGCGCCCGATGAGACGCGCCAAAAGCATCGTTAATATAAACATGAACATGTTGAGCCAAGCGCTGGGCGAACTCTTCCGAGTCTTTGGTTTCGCCCGGCTCGAAGCGCACGTTTTCAAGAAGCATGACCTGGCTGCGTTTCATACCCTGAACCAGGTGTTTGATCGCATCGGGATCGGGTTCATCAAGCAAGAGCACTTCGGTCTTCAAGTGCTCAGACAGTCGTTTCGCCACGGGCTCAAGGGAAAACTCTTTGTCCGCAGCCGATTTCGGGCGACCTAAGTGCGAGGCCATGATGACCTTCGCCCCGTGATCCCGAAGATACTGAATCGTCGGCAAGGCCGCTTGAATTCGAGTTTCATCGGTGATTGTCGTTCCTTCCATCGGCACATTCAAGTCCAAGCGCAAGAACACAATCTTGTCCTGGAGTTCAAAATCGCGAACCGTCTTGATGTTCTTAAGCCCTTGCATAAAACCTACAGTCCTTTTTGAGCCATGTAGCGGATGAAGTCGACCATTCGGTGACTAAATCCCGTTTCGTTGTCGTACCATGAGAGAACTTTCGCCATTCGAGGACCGACAACCATCGTGCTCTCGGCATCAACGATCGAGCTGTGCGTGTTGCCGTTGAAATCCACCGACACCAATTCTTTTTCTTCAAAAGCGAGAATCCCTTTCAAGGATCCTTCAGCCGCCTTTTTCAATGCGCCGTTCACGGCCTCCAGAGTGACATCCTTTTCAGGACGGAATGTGAAATCGACAACCGAAACGTTCGGTGTCGGAACTCGCATCGCCATGCCGTCAATTTTGCCCTTCAGCTGAGGCAACACGAGCGACACGGCTTTCGCCGCGCCCGTTGTCGTCGGAATCATCGAAACCGCAGCCGATCGCGCGCGACGAAGATCTTTATGGGAAGCATCGAGAATTCGCTGATCATTCGTGTAGGAGTGAATAGTGGTCATCACGCCGTGCTCGATTCCAAAAGTCTCATGAAGAACTTTTGCAAGCGGCGCCAAGCAGTTCGTCGTGCACGAGGCATTCGAGATAAACTGATGCTGAGACGGATTGTACATTTCGTGATTGATCCCGTAGACCACCGCCATGTCGACACCCTCAGCAGGAGCCGAGATGAAAACTTTCTTCGCACCCGCCGTGATGTGCTTTTGATAGTCGTCACGATTTTTCAAGGCGCCTGTGCACTCAAGAACCACGTCCACGCCCCAGGCTTTCCAGGGAATTTCGGCGGGGTTTTTTGTCGAGCTGTAAGGAATCGCCTTACCGTTGACGACGAGTTCTTTTTCCGTGTGAGACACTTCACCGGGGAAAATTCCGTGGGTGCTATCATACTTCAGCAAGTGAGCCGATCCCGACAAAGAATCCAAGTTGTTGATCCCGACGATTTCCAAATCCTTGTAACCAGCGCGGAAAAGGACACGTCCAATCCGACCGAATCCATTGATGCCCATACGAATCTTCGCCATGATAAAGTCTCCTTTGTGAAGGTCTTGTTTTCGCACGAAGGCCCCGAACAGGCAACCGGTGGCCCCTCTGATTCAACGCCCAAGGCTTGGGCGACGCACCACTCCAGTCCCTGGCTAGCCGGCCCGGCCACAAAGTCTCCGGTCTTTCTGTGAAAGGCCCTACTTGTCGTCGGAGTTGCGGTTGTGCTCGCGAATCTGCTGATCTTCGATCTCAATCAAGGTGGTGGCCAGGACGGCCGTGAATGACACAAAAATGCCAGTCCCACAGATCATCATGAACATCGCCACCATTTTGCCGCCGACGGTGACAGGCGAGATATCCCCCAACCCCACGCTGGTCATCAGGGTCACACCGAAGTAAATGGCGTCAAAATAGGTCTCGACCTTGTTATTCACCTCATGTTCGAAACTGTAGAATAACAAAGATCCCAGCATAAGGGCCGAGATCGCAAGCAGTCCCAGAAAAAGACTGGCCGGTCGCAAGAACGACTTCACAAGCTTCAGGGCGTACCGAGACATGAATTGGTGGTGGCGATGAATTTTCTTAATCATACAAGTTTAGGCATCAACCGAAAGGCGTTTTGAGTTGTGACTTCGGCCAACCGCTCAAGGGAAAGCCCCTTCAACTGAGCCACGAGCTTCGCGGTGTGGATCATGAAAGCCGGCGTATTCTGCTTACCCCGCATCGGAACCGGCGCCAGGAAAGGGGCGTCCGTTTCCACGTGAAGCCGATCGAGAGGAATAAACGCCACCGTTTTTCGAAGGTCTTCCGCATTCTTGAACGTCACGACTCCACTAATCGAGATGTTGTAACCCAAATCCAGGCACTGCTCCGCCAGCCATTGCGTCCCGGTAAAACAGTGGATAAGTCCTGTCACTCGCCCTCGGAATTCCTTCAAGATCTCCACCGTATCGGCCTCGGCATCGCGAGTGTGAATCTCCACAGGCAACTTCAGTTCGCTCGCCACCTGCAGCTGTCTTCGAAAGGCCTGTTTCTGAGGCTCACGCGGAGAGTGCTCGTAGTAGTAATCAAGACCCATTTCCCCAAGCGCCACGACTTCAGGGCTTACCGCATTTTTTCGAATGAAGGCCTCGGCCTCATCGGTGTACAAAACACCCTCGTGAGGATGAACCCCGAGCGTGCAAAAGACTTTCGGATAGAATTTTCGCGCTAAGGTCAGAGTGGGCTCAAGATCGTTGGGCTCTGTCGCGATGGTGATCACGCGCTGGATGTTTTCGGCCTGCGCTAAACGAAGGGCCTCTTCCGGCGAATGCTCCAGGCGCTCAAGATGGGCATGCATGTCAATAAAGCTCATCGTCCGATCGACTCCCTCTGGGTCTGAATATACAAGCTTTCCAGAGACAAAACAGCATCTTTGTTGAAACTCAGTTCTTTTTGAAACTGCAGAAGACTTTGGCCCACCCGATGCAAAACTTCCGTCGGGATTTGAGAAAGTTGAGCCAAAACGGACTTGAGATCTAAATTCAGGAGCGACTTCTGCTCTCCTTGCTGCAAAAACAAAGCATCGCGAATCAAACCCAGCCAAATTTCGACAGCGGCCCGGACTTCGTCTCGGTTTTTCAGTTTGTCGCGCCAGGTTTCTTCCGTGAGCATTTCTGGACCTAGCAAAAATTCGACAAGGAACTGCGCCCACTTTTGTCGCAACTCGCGAGACTCGGAATTTCCTAGAGCGGTCAACCGATCGAAACGCCCTTGCGACGCCCAGATCGCCCACTCGGCCGCCACTTGATGGCGAAGCATCAGCTCGGGCGCCACCGGCGTAAAATGAAAAACTCGCGAGCGAGATCGGATCGTGGGAAGCACACTGCTGACCGAGGGTGCCGTCAAAATGAGAGTCGTTCCTTCGGGAGGCTCTTCCAAGGTTTTCAAAAGACTGTTGGCCGCAGCCGGATTCAATTTCGAAGCTTCGTCGATCAAAACAAAGCGATGCGTGTTCAAGGACTGTAAATGCAAAAACTCAAGAACTTGATGGGCCTGTTCGACTTTGATTTGCGCTCCGTCGGGTTGAATCATCAGCACACTTTCATGTTGGTGATGCTCGACGCGACGACAGCTGCCGCAGGCCCCGCAAGGCGCTTGCGCCCGATTTTCACAAAGGGCCTCTTGCGCAAAAGCCCAAGCGGCCTTCATTTTTCCAACTCCCGGCGGTCCGACGAACAAAAAGGCCCCGGTCAGTCGCCCCTCCTGCAGAAGCCGAGACCACTGGTGCAGTTGATCTTCATGTCCCAGAATCTTCGACTTTAGGGAAGCCATTGCCGTCTCTTGAGTTCCTGTAGAAGTTTTTGAAACAGAGTTTCCGTTGATAACGAAGCATCGAGCACGAGCCATCGGGAAGGATCCTGTCGCGACGCTCGCAAGAATCCGTCTCGAACTCGCTGATGAAAATCGCGGTTTTCGGATTCGATTCGATCGGGCTGTACGCCGAGGGATTTTTCCCTTTGTTCACGTCGACGCTCAGATTCCTCAACGGAAAGGTCGAGAAGAATATTTAAGTGGGGCTGTAATCCTTGAGTCGCAAAGTCATTCAGCTGCTCGATCATTTCCCAACTGATCCCCCGCGCTCCGCCTTGAAAAGCCAAACTGGAAGCGGAAAAACGATCCGAAAGGACCCATTGCCCCGATCGCAGACTCGGTTGGATCAGGAACTCCACATGCTGCGCTCGGGACGCTTCGTACATCAACAGTTCGGCGCGGGCTCCGGGGGGATGGTCCGACTTTTCCAGAATTAAATTTCGCAACTTTTCTCCGAGCGGAGTGCCCCCCGGTTCGCGCGAGACGATGAAGGCTTGGTTCCGGCGCGTGAGCTCGGCCTGAAGTTCGCGCATGAGCGAACTTTTTCCTGATCCATCAAGGCCTTCAAACACCAGAAAATACATGCCTGAAACACCTCCCATAGGCCCTCTGATTTGTCAGGCCCTTTATGTCACCCAATTGCTGCTTTGCGTAATGCACTGTCAACCCTCAAGGGTTGCACAATGGAACGGGATTTCGTAATGTGCGGCCTTTAGAAGGCGAGGACACATGGAAACACTCATTACCGTCGTACATATTTTGGTGGCTCTTGTGCTGATTGGATTGGTTCTGATTCAGGACTCCAAAGGTGGAGCTCTTGGAATGGGTGGCTCAACTGGATCTAACTCCGTGTTGGGTGCTGGTGGCGCGCAAACTCTCGCAGCCAAAGCGACTCGCTGGGTGGCCGTAGTTTTTGCTCTGACTTCGATTGGCCTTTCTGTGATGACCGCGCACAAAACTCGATCCGTTGTCGAAGGCGCAGGCCCGCTTGTAGCTCCCGCGGCGGCTCCAGAAGCGCAAACGCCTCCCGCTGATGCGACAAGCTCAGGGGGCACAACAGCCCCTCAAGCTCCCGCCTCTTCTGAAACTCCTAAGAAGTAGGAATGACTCGCCAACTTGCTAAAAAGCTTTTGATGATCGCGACGGGCGTTTTGCTTCTGCTCGTAGCGGCCCTGACCCAAATTCGCAGTCAAAAAACTCAAGAAAATTCTGAGTCTTCAGCGCTAAGCCCGCAAGAGTCTGGCGAGGCTCGTCCCGATCCTGTGGCCCTTTTGCAAAACAGTCTGATGCAGCAGAAGCGGAATTTTCAAAGATGCTGGCTGAAATCCTCCGAAGCCTCCAAAGCCAATTCGATGTGGCAAATTTTCTTGGTCGTCGAATCCTCGGGGCGAGTGCGAAAGTTTGAATTGCTCAATCGAGCCTTCTTCGATGCCGAGACTGAAAAATGCTTACGCAACACCGTGCTTCGAATGAAGCTTCCCTCGTTCGAAGGTGATGAGGTCGCGTTCACGATCCCCATCACGGTCGCTCCGGTTAACGAAAATCGTTAAGATAATCGATGCGGTCTGGAATCCACGGATCGTGAATGATCGTGTCTTCTTTCACGAGCGGAGTGCTGGGTTCGAAAGAAGAATGAAGAAGTCCTTTTTGTACGAAGAAAGGTTTCATCTGTGAGTAGCTTTTCTCCTGAATCACGCCGCGACGAATGAGCTCTTGAAAAGACGACATGAGCTCTTCTGGAGTGTAATCGTACTCCGTCGTCATGTTTTCCGTCACTTCGTAGATGTCCTCAAGACCCAGGATCCCGAATTGGTAGAGGTCGACCGCCACTTGGAAGGTGTTCATCGTCGGCATGGTTCGTCGACCAAACTTCAAGTAATAATCAGGATCGGTGTCCTTTGCCAGATTGATATAGATTTTCTCGACGGGATCCCGAGGAGGAACTTGGGATTGCAAAAGTAGAATCTGATCGATCTGATCCGACGTGCAGCTCAAGTCCTCGAGCACCGAGCGAACTTCGTTGGTCGAAAGACGGCGGGCGCAGATATCGGAGTAAAGATTGTAGATCGTCGCATCGGATTCTGAATCATCGCCCCAACAAATTTGCCGAACGTCGTCTCGCAGTCGAGTCCGGAGTTGCAGCAGGGCTTGTACTTTAAAACCCACTTGCTTCGTCAGACGCCACCATCGACCGGGTCGAAGGTTCTTAAGATTGTCTTTAAAAAAACATCCCAGGGGTTTGATTTCATCAAGACCCATTTTTTCAATGATCCGCTCTTCCATCTGGGGCGGAGACGCACTAATAAAGTAGATTGGAAAGCGAGTCGCTTCCTGCGAGGGAACCTGGTAACGACGAGCTAAACAATGCAAGAGCGTGTCAGTTCCCGGAATATTTTTCTTACTCATCGCCTTTTCGAGAATTGTTTGCAAAAGACCGCTCAAACTGTCGATCGACGTGTCCAAATAGGTCTTATCAAGGTCCCACAGAAAAACCTGCTGCGCTTCTTTCTCGAGAGTTCGAGAAGCGTAGGAAAAAAAGACGACGTCTCCGTTGATGTCCGCGCGAGAGCGCCAATGTTGCCATTGAGCCATGGTTTATGATACCCCTGTCAGACCCTTGGGGGTCAATGTCTTCGATGAAATTGAAATCAGAATTTGATTTATCACTGGATTTTCAGCCGCTCCGTCCGTGGCCTTCCTGTTTACCGGGAGTCGCCCTAGGCCGTTATTTGGTGGCGGGCTTTGGACTTTCGGATCAACACCCCGTTGTCGAGCATGCCCTTCGCTCGACGCTTGAGAATACGGATCTGTTTTTGACCCTCTACCCCGATCTTCAGTTGGTCGAGCTGTTGAGACTTTTCCAAAAGCCTAGCTTGAATTCAGTTTTGGACTTGGGGCGTTTGCTTGAAAACTTTGGGTGGCAAGACTCGGACGACGCTCGACGTGGCTTGGCCGTTCTTGCGACAACTTCTCTTGAATTTCAGACTTGGGCGACTCAGAAAAAGTTGGGCTACCACGAGTGGCTGGGCTTGGCAGATCTTTCTCAAGATCAACGTGAGTTCGTGACCGGTGAAATTCTCCTTCACCAGGATAACAAGAACGAGGGCGCACAACGTCTGGAGTGGCTTTCGGATCTTCTTCAGATGGGACACGAAAAGGCCAGGCTGCAAGGACTCAAACTTTCAGACCTTCGAAAGCTGCGCTTTCCCGAGTCCACCTCACGGGACGAGAACTTGGCGCAGGCCCCTTTTTCGTGGCCGAAATCGATTCGTCGGACCTTTAATCGTCGGGGTGACAAAGGGGGATTTGATATCCACTTTTTTGCCGGGACGCCCATCGAACTCACAAAAACCGCGCAACACCTTATGAAAGTGGCACAGGAATGGACTTCCAACCTCGACAAGAACTCTTAGAGTCGTTTGAGAAGATCTATGTGGACGCCGCAGCTGTGGAATCCAAGCTGGCGCAGCGGGCGTTCGCTCTGTTTCCAAAGTCAAAAATTGAAGTCGTTCAAGAGCAGCCTTGGAGTCATATCAAGCGCGGCCTCACCGCTGAAGAATTCAACCGTTCAAAACGCAATTTGTTCCTGACCCCCTTCAAGGGACAATTCTTCAAACGCTGCCCGGGCGCCACACAGAAAAAAGTTTTGAACTGCTGCAACTATCACGTTTTGAATTTAGGTTCTCAGTGCAATATGAATTGCAGCTACTGCTATCTGCAGAGCTATTTGAATACGCCCATCATGAAAATGTACACGAACCTCGATCAAGCCTTGGCTGAACTCCAAGAGATGGCCCAGGACCATGGGCATCTTCCGTTTCGTGTCGGAACCGGCGAAGTCATCGATTCCCTGTCGCTAGATGAACTTACTCTGTTTTCTCGAGATCTGATCCCGTTCTTTGAACGCTATCCAAAATGGACCCTGGAGTTCAAAACAAAATCCGATCGCGTTGAGCAGTTCTTGGATTTAGGCCCTAGCCCGAACACGGTCGTCAGCTGGTCCGTGAATGCGTCCGCAGTGATCGATCATGAAGAGCATGGAACGGCCCGCTTGCCTGATCGCCTGTTAGCAGCCCAGAAGTGTCGTGAGAAGGGATTCTCGGTCGCTTTCCATCTCGACCCCCTGATTTGGCATCCGAACTGGAAAGAGAGCTATGCGGATCTTGTCGATCAAATTGTGTCCCGCTTTTCTCCTGACGACATCAACGTGATTTCTCTGGGAACCCTGCGCTTTCAGCCCGAGCAGCGCCATATGATGAAGCAGCGTTTTGGAATGAAGTCTTGGGTCACTCAGGCCGAGATGTTTCCCTCTGAAGGCGCAAAGCTTCGCTACGACGCAAGTCTTCGCCAGGAAATGCTGAAGTTCGTCCACTCCCGTTTTAAATCCCACAGCGACAAGTGGCGCATTTTCCTCTGCATGGAGACTCCTGAAACTTGGATTTCGGCCCTCGAGTCCCAGCCCTTACAGAAGCCGGAACTGCAGGAGCTCTTTCGGCCTCTACCCAAGGTCGATGCACCCACCGTTTGAGCGGCTAAAAGTTCCACAAAGTTTCGTCTCTTTCTGTTTTTTGTGGGGATCGGAGAAGGGGACAGGGAGGATCGAGCTTGAAGATCCTCGCCGCTGAGCTGCACCCTCCGCGCAACTTGGTGGGAAGAGAGCATGAGCAAAGCCACGCAAACTTTTATTTCTCCTGTAAACGGCTCCGACTCGGGACCTCAAGTCCCGCCCCAGCTGCTGCTCTGGCTTACTCCAGGCCAAGCCCCACTTCAAAAGCGACGTGTTCTCTGCAGGTGAGCCGAATTCATCATGGGGTCCCGGCAGGGCACTCGGGCCCACGGCTCTCCAGTCGTTGAACTGGGTCTTGAGGGTCGAAGATCGGCGCCCCAAGGGTCCAAGATCAGTCGATGATTCAGTCTCCCTCCTCCCCCGCGAGGCACCTCGCCCGGAACCCCGCCACATTCCTCAAGATTACGGCTAAAAAAAGCCCCCATGGTTTAACAAAGTGCATCGATTTGCAAGTTAAATATTGACGGGGTTTACGCTCTGTAATTATATTGCCCCACAAATGAAGTCATCAAAACAGCTTGATCTGATCCCACGACAAACTCTTCGCTCCCTGAAGGCTCGCACCTTTGGTGGCTCAAAGCTTAAGAAACGTCGTAAAGTGAAGCGCCCCCTTGAAGTGGGTCGTATCCATCATGTGGTGTTTAAATCCTCGAAAGCTCAAGGAAAGCTCTCGTTCTACACGCATAAACAGCTTGTGCAGTCGCTCTTAAAGGAGAAATCAAAGAAGTTCTTTATCGAGGTGCTCGATTTCGTGAATATGGGGAATCACTTGCACTTAAAAGTCCGGTTCAAAGATCGAGTGCGGTTTCAGCAGTTCTTAAAGAGCTTCTCGGCCCTGCTCGCAAGAAAGATCACAGGGGCCCGCAGGGGAGTAAAGTTCGGTCACTTCTGGGATGGCCTGGTGTATACGAGAGTTCTTTTAAGCGCATTTGAAGAGCTCGGCCTGAAAGGCTACTTCGAAGCCAATCACCGTGAGCGTGAGCTCGGCTATCAGGAGCGTGAACGCTTCTTAAAACAATTCAATCAGTTCCTCTATCGGCTTAAGCAGAAGCGGGCCGTGAACTCCACTTAAAGTAAACTCCGACCCAAAGCTCGGCCTGAAGCCGACCCGAGCCTCAAGCCACATTTTCCCCACGAATTCTAGAAAGATCCCACATGTCGATCTTTTCGACGCTCTTGAAACGCTTCTATCGAAGAATCCAAAAATTTGATGAAGAGACTCCGCTCGTGTAGAAACGAGTCTCCTTGAAGGAGGATTCATGAAAAAGATCTTTTTCTTAGTTTTAGCGGGTTCGATTGCGCAAGCCTGCCCGAAAATCAACGATACATTTGCGTGTGTTTTCGAAGGTCCAGGTTACAAGGTCGAGGCTGATATGGCCATCAAGACCGAAATAGTTCCTGGCGGTCAAAAAATGACAGTGACCGTAACAGTCGACGGAGAATCGAGCTCGGACTCCGTCAGCTTAACTCCCATCAGCGACCGCACAGATGAAGTTGGGATTCGAAGGGTATCTTATTGTAACGGAGACAAGATTGTCACGGATTCTTCCTACGGAAAACTGAAGGCCCAAGCAGTTCTTGCAATTCAAAATGGAAACCTGGCGGTCAGGGGTCAATCCGTGAACTTCTACTACGACGAAGATGCAAACGGCAAAGTGATTCCGGGTTCTGAAGAGTACGTCGTCGAAGACTCAAGTTTTTTCTGCAAGAAAAAATAGATTCCTGAAAGCCTCACGGGGCGCCCGCAGTCCAAAGAACTGGGCCGTTCGTCACTCCCCCCACGTCCCCCCTCAGCAAAGCGGAGGGTGTCCCCTTGAGGAAACCTCCCGGAAGCGGGACGCGCCCCCCGCCCAACGGGCGGAGATCCGGGCGAGGGCAGGAGCCCGAGTTGCCTACAGGGGAAGCCCGGAGCGCTAGTCGACGTAGATGTCCGCCAAGGGTTTTTGGGAAGGATGCAAAGCATAGCTGTCGGGATCTCGACCTAATTTCTTGACCACATCCTCATCATAAGAGAAATGACCAGGAAAGGCGTCTTTTTGAGGGCGCGAAGGGCTTCTGAGCAAGGAGATTGAATATGCAGATCTATGTCGTCGCGCTCTTTCTTGCGATCTCGAGTTTTGCGTGGGCTCAAATCGCCGTGATTTCTGATATCGACGATACGATTAAGGTCTCTCATGTTCTGGATCGCTCCGAGTCTGTCGTGAATGCGTTTCGGACCCACAATGTCTTTCGGGGTATGCCCCAGCTCTACCAACTGCTCGAGAACGCGTTTCCCGAGTCTGAGTTCTTCTACGTGACCAATGCTCCACGAGCGTTGATGGAAAACAGCCATAGCCGTTTTTTGTCGGAGAATCAGTTCCCCCTAGGTCACTTGCTTCTGCGCGAAAGCCTTTCCGACCCAGACCACAAGATCACAACGATCCGAAGAATCTTGAACCGCCCCGGCTGGAGAGCCGTGATCTTCATCGGTGACAACGGCGAGCGCGACACTCAGATCTACGCCCAGGCCGTCAAAGAGTTCCCACGCCTTCCCTCGGCCACCTTTATTCGTCAGGCCTATGTTTCTCGGGAGGACTGGAGTGAGGATGTGGGCGCCCCGCTCGAGCCGGGCCAATTCGGATTCGTCACACCTATCGAAGTGGCTCTCAGCTTTCAAAGAATGGGACTTTTCAAGGATGAAGATGTCCTCCGGCTTGAAAACTTCTATGTTCCGCCCACAATTGATCGCGCCGTCGACGAAGATGTGGAAGGTGAAGAAGGAACTCTGTCCTTCCCGAACTGGGTCGATTGCCGAGAGTTCCAAATCCCCCGCTCTCTGCTCCGTCGCCAAACGCCCTTGGCCCATCGCCTTGTCGTGCGCCTACGCGAGCGCTGCTCACGCCCCGCCCCTGAAGATTAAGCCACCCGATCCAGTCACGCGAAGAATCCGGTCCTTTCGTCAAGGGCCCTAAGAGTAGATATCCATCTCTGAGATCAAACACGGGGACACAGAGCTTGTATCAAATCCATCCGACGAAACATCAATTAAAGAATTTCCCAGATAGTCAGCTACCGAAGTCTTAACTGTGACCTGCGGTGCACGCCCTATGACTTCACCCTTTTCAAAGATGAACCCCACCTGAACCGGCGTGGAATACTCTCCCAAATCGTTGCTATCACCACCAGCAGCAACAATAACAACAAGGCACCGATCAAGACCGCTAAGAATGTCCTTCCAAGGGCGTTTCCCTGGAGCAAATCGCAGGGAACGCGGGGCAAGCATCACCCCACCTCTGCAGCTTCGCATTCCGTTCCCAGTGCTGGGTCGACCATACTTCTTTCCAAAACGTAGATCGCTCAAAAGATCCACTAAAACTCCTTGATCGACCACCTTCAGCCAATCTTGGGACCTGACGGTGCCCTCGCCATCAAAAAAGGTTAGAGGACCTCGGATCGGATCATACCCCGCGTCCACAAGTGAGATACGCGAGTCAAAAAGACTTTCCCCTAGACGGCCACTATAAAGTCCAGCTCCCTCGAAATATTTATGAACGTGAAGGCTATCAACAAGCTTTGAAATGGGCTGAAGTGGATCTATAAAAAGCACGGGTAGGCGACCCGGCTTTAACGACTCTTCTTTGTGTTCAACTTTGAGAAACGGGATCTGCTTCTGGATCATCGCCTGAACATCCGGACAAGAGGTCGTCTCACCAAAAAAGCCATCGAGCATGTTGCCGGAGTCTCTTCGCTGATAGACGAAATACCAGTCGCAAAGATCGCCACTGACTTCAAGAGCCAGCCCGTAATTCGAGTTTAAAGTTGTCACTGAACTTTGAATCTGACATCTTCCCGAGAAGACAAACTGCGGGAACTGTGACTGAAGACTTCGCAGGCTATCCAGAAACTGGTCAAAGACTGTTAATTCAACCTTCTTACCTCGTCGCACTTCTACATGATGTGGAGCAAACCCATATTCGTGATTCAGTCCAGGACCGCCCCACTCACGTGTGTCATCTAGGAGTCGATCTAAGGAGGACTTACCCAGTCGCGAGGCCTGATAAATTCTTCCGTTTTCGAAACGACGTATACCGAAGCGTTCAATCTCAACATTCTTTCGAGAGTGCGGACGACCGGCTTCTACTTTGAGGGTTGACTTGTGATCACGAATTGAAAGTAAATCATATTTCATCAGCTCACCTGCATCTCTTTAATAAGGACGTAGGGACCGCCATCAGCAACAGGCAGAGGAAATTGATCAAGCTTCCCGCAGCCGCCCATCGCGGAGCTCAACAGTTGAAACTCTGACGTGACGGCTTCGATATTCTGAAGAGTTTCAAACACAGATCCAGAAAGTACGGACACGCGAATGGGCTCCCTCTCGCCATTCTTTCCAATTCGATAGGCCCGTGACGGAGCGATCGTAAACGTGCTATTAATAAGTTCGTTGGATAACCAACATTAGGCGGCGTATTTAAGGCTTGGCTTTTGAAAAAATGAGCGCACTTTATTTTTGTTTTTCTGAAGTGACTTCATTGATCGAGTCACTTGTTTTTTAAAGTTGGCTTTGTC
>JBKDHV010000079.1:0-20332 GCA_046336915.1 Bdellovibrionales bacterium | reverse complement strand
TTACTGATCTTATTCGTAACTCTTCAAGCGTCTGATGGTCTAATTGTCTGGCATCGTCTTTTCTCATGGAAAAAGTTTAACAAGAATATTCTTTAGACTGCAAGATAATGTTGGTTATCCAACGCACTTATTAATAAGGCCCTGATGGCTGGACGTGATTCGATCATTGCGACCGATTTCAAAACTAAGGTGATGACGACGGCCGCGAAGGTCATGCCGGAAAAAATGAAAGCCGAGCAACACAAAAAGCTGACGCAACCGGGTTCGGCGCGGAAGTAACAGGTGACGAGGAAAGGGGGGCGTGGGAAATTTCAAGCATGAAGGCTTTGGATCGCACGCGTTCGCGCGCACGATGGTGGGAGTGGGGTAAGATCTCGGGAACCGGTTCAGAAAAAAGATTCTTGGCAGGCCCGCGGGGGCGCTGGAAGGATTTTTGGAGTGCCGTTGAGATTTTCATCGAGCTCATTCAAGGGTTTCGAAAACTCTCTTTTGTCGGGCCCTGCGTGACCGTCTTCGGCTCGGCCCGAATTCCAGAAGATCATCCCGATTATCAGCTGACCCGTCAGGTGGGGAAACTTTTGGCCCAACAGGGCTTCACGGTCATGACGGGTGGGGGTCCGGGGATTATGGAAGCCGCCAATCGCGGCGCAAAAGACGTCCCCGGCGGCTGCTCAATTGGGTGTAATATCACTCTGACTTTTGAACAAAACCCGAACCCTTATCTGGATGAATGGATCGAGTTCAAATATTTTATGGTTCGAAAATTCATGCTGACGAAGTACTCCCACGGTTTTATCGCCGCGCCTGGAGGATTCGGAACTCTGGATGAACTCTTCGGGTTGCTTACCCTGATCCAGACCCGCAAGATTCAAAACTTCCCCGTCGTTTTACTTGGCAAAGCGTATTGGGAACCCTTGCGAGTCCTGATTCAAGAGCGACTGGTGGAATCCAAAACCATCGATCGAGCCGATAGCGAAAAGATTGTCTTTACCGATTCGCCCGAAGAGGCCGTCCAGTACATCAGCACGCTCGCCCAAAACGACTTCGGTTTGAAGCTGAAGTCAGCTCCCCACCCCCATCGTTTTTTGGGCGAATCAGCCCCGAAAAAAACTTCGGCCAAGAGCCCTTAGGGTCCTCTGTCTAAGTGTTCTACAGACAAGGCGTGAACGAACTGACTCTCGGGTTGGCGCACAACCTGCAAGCTGGGGCTGCATGCTGAACGTTTTCTCTTTTTTGCTTTTTCTCGGTTCTGCCGATTTCGCGTCGGCGGGACCCATTCCGCACTTTTCTGTTTCAGACTCTGAAATCACTCGGATGAGCTGCGCCAGCTTGCGTCCCCCTACCGAGCATCAGATTCAACGCTATCTTGAAGTTCGAATGGATCCTGATGAAAAGATGGATCAAACATGGCAGGGTGTGCAGTTTCGCGATGAGAACCCCTACCTGATCGAACTCTTCAAGATTGCTCATAGGGCCGAGTACAGCTTTATTAAGCCTTCGATTCCCGCCACTCCCTGTTCAAAAGTCATCTGCACGATGAAGCATCTTTACGGTGCTGACGAAAGCCTTCGAATGCTTTACATGGCGGCCAAGTTTGGACTTCGAACAAGCCGCTTTGGCATGACAACGCCAGACAATTACCAGAATTGGACGTCGTCGGAACTGGATGACACTCTTGTTGCGCTTGAATCTTTGCCTCCTCATGTGCTGCCTTTAAAGAATTTCCATCTCTTGCGATTTCGAGATGGCTACACCCTCCAGATCTATGCAGGAAGAAGCGTTGTCGCCAACGCAAGGATGGATGTCTTTGACATTTGGAAGTCTCAATCCCGCGAGGAAAGAATCTCTGTTATTCTTCATGAACTTGGTCATGTGCTTGGAACCGGCCACGACGACTCGCCTGAATGGAAAGCGTTTCCTCCTCCCCAAATTTCGCTCTACGCTCAGACCAACCACTTCGAGGATTTTGCCGAAAGCTTCTTAGCTTATCGCGTGGCACCTCATCGACTTAAACGACTGCACCCCGAACGCTATCAGTTTATCAAAGACAGGGTCTTCTCCGGTCTTGAGTTTAAAGTGAATCAGGATTGCGAAACGCCGTTTCTGGAGGCCCTCAAGAAGGATGATCAGGTTCGGGAAGCGCGCCGGGAATTTGCGCAGTGGACACAGACTCATCGCGACGTCCTGAAACAGGAGATTCAACGCCAAGAACAACTCGGAAGCTTCCGCCAGAATCTTTGGAGTTCTTGCGCTCAAACCTATTTCGAAGAACGCCGAGGCGGCCCTCGATCTGAAACAGAGGCCTGCCTTGCCAACGTGATTCGAAGGAGAGGCTACCATGTCACGCTTCGTCTGCTGGATCAGGAACATTTGCTAAAAGCGAAAAAACTTCCCCCGGGTCTTCAAGATTTCCCAATTGATCGTCGAACCCTCCAGCTTGCCCGCCAAGATCTTCGGTTGCAGGCCAATCAACTCTTGAAAAAGATCTACAATGGGAAGCCCTCGGGGATCGGTATCTTGCAATATGTTGACGCTCTCAAGGAATCTTCTCGCTACGGTGAAGAAATCAAACCCTATCTTTCGGCGATTGGCCTTATTCTTTTAGAGGCCGCTGAAAAGCAAGAAAAGGGAAGTTGGTTTCAGAAATTTTGGGCACCTGACTTCCTAAAAGTCCTTCCCTAGCCGGTAAGAGTTTAAACTCAGACCTAATTCGAAAAGTTCTGGACCCAAACACTTCCGACTTTTGCGACGCCGATTCGTCCGTAGTTACGGTTTAAAATGTTTCGACGCTGCCCCGGCGAGTTCATCCAAGCCGACATCACGCGTGCGCTTGTTCTTTGCCCCTTGGCAATATTCTCCCCAGCATAGCTGTAGCGGACGCCACCTTGTCGAAGACGATCTCCAAGGGTTCGGCCATCCAAAGAGCGATGACTAAAATAGTTTCGACGACTCATGTCCGAAGCATGACGGTAGGCCACGCGAGCCAAGTTGCAGTTGCCTGACACCGGTCGCAGCCGAAGTTTTACACGCTCACGATTTACCAAAATTACGACTTCCTCTGAGAAAGTTCTCGCATTCGCTTTGATCAGCG
The DNA here is from genome assembly GCA_046336915.1 of Bdellovibrionales bacterium. Lineage (GTDB taxonomy): Bacteria > Bdellovibrionota > Bdellovibrionia > Bdellovibrionales > Bdellovibrionaceae. Next base: position 17,241 of record JBKDHV010000079.1, on the reverse strand, counting down.
CGGGGCCGGAAAAAAGAAGTGCAGCTGCCAAGAGGGTTTTAGAAAATAATTTTGTCAAAATGCTTTCCTTTCGTTTGCTTAAACTTAAAGTTGTTGTGCTGATGTTGCAAAACCATAACATCGAACCCAGAAGTGGCCAGAAAGCTTTGCCATTTTTCCTCTTGCCGAGGCACAAAGGGACACGAAAAACCCTCATATCGCATTCTTGAAGGCGGTCTTTGAATTGCAAAGCTGAAAATGCATTGTGATTTTACATGAGTCTGTTTATCGCAGATTCAAACACAGCAGGGGGAAATAGTGAAAACAGTTAGGGCCGTTTCAAAATCAGAGACTTTCACATTGGTTTTTCAAATTCTTTCAGCGATTTCAGGATTCCTGTCGATTGCCATCCTTCTTTTTTCACTTTCGCTTGAGGCCCAACAAATTATCCCGAATTCCGAACCCTTTGAAGATGATACTTTCACAAAGTTTGTCGAGAAGTTAACTTATGTGACTCATCTTCCTTTGATTGAAAAACAGGGTCTCACGCGTGGTTTTTCGGGTGGCGAACCTTGGTCAGGATCTTATTGGCCCACGTATCGCGGCCTCTTGGGAAATCGCTACGCTAGTTCGACGTTTGCAAAGTCGAAGCGCTTTTTAGATAATTACCAAAGCATTCAGTCTTTCCCCGCTTCTTCGCTTGTGGCTTCCGGCCGAGTCTCTGAGCTTTCGCCTTCCGAAAAATATGATCTCTTAGTTGGAGATTCCAGCTGGGCCTTGACCCGCTTTATGTGGGAAAAAGGTTTCCGAGCCCTTCAGCAGAATGGTGTTGTCGCGAGCTGGACTGGGATCTGCCACGGCTGGGCTGCCGCCGCTTCAATGGATACAACTTCACCCTATTCCGCTGTCACCGTGACTGATGTCACCGGCCGCTACAATGTCACTTTCTATGCGAATGACATTAAGGCCTTACTTTCCTTTCTGTGGGCTGAATCAGCTCCGAGCGCCTTTCGAGCCGGAAACCGGTGCCGCAAGTATCACGTTCCGACAGATTCTTACGATCGCCCAACAGATCGTCCTTGTTTGGACACGAATCCGATGACCTGGCATTTGGCCCTGGTGAATCGGGTTGGAATCAAAAGACTCAGCTTAGTCATGGACGCCTCGTCAGGAACGGAAGTCTGGAACTATCCCATCACGGGTTACGACTATCATTACTTTGATCCAAAAACCTACGCCCCCACGATGGACCTTGAATCGTCCGTTCGTCCCCTTTCTGAAATTCCGAATGATCGATTCCGGTCCTATCGCAGCCCAAAGGCCAAATTTTTAGTCGGCATCATGATGGACACCTATCATCCCGCTTTGACTCAGCCGTCTCGCGGAAACACAAATCATATCGTCACCTCGAAAAAAACTTTCATTTATGATTTGGAACTCGATGAGACCTATAATGTGGTCGGCGGCGAATGGTACAGCCACGAGACGCCCGACTTTATTTGGAGCTTTGCGACCGGAAGTCGAGCCGGAACTCGGGAAGATGTGCGCCTGATGGCCGACGAGCAAGACTGGGATGCAAGTCGAAAAATGTCAGACTCCGTGGCAGCGATGGCCCGGCAAGCCTCGCAACGCGGAGAAGTTCTTTCGAGCATCGTGGACGCTTTACTGAATTCAAGCAAGAAGGCTGAACCCGAACCGACGCCGGAAGAAGAGCGAAATGTGGAAGAGGAGATTAGTCCTTAGTTCACATTTCTTTCCTAAGAACCAAGTATCCATCTTAATAACGCGAACTTTTATCTAAACAACGCGATGTTTTCAGCGTCATTTTTGACGCTTTTGCGTTTTATCAAGAGAACGAAGGATTTGAATTTGTCCACTTCTGACAAATGCTGCTAGCGTTTGAGAAGGAGGTGGATATGGATTCCATTCGAAGATTTCTTAAAAGCAGCCTTGTGTCTCAACAGATTCACTTCAGTACTTTGTTGTTTTGCACCATTTTGGCTGGCTGCGCGGGTCCCACAGGAGATTCTCCTCAACCCCTTGACGGACTGGCGTGTTCAAGCGCTCTTAGTTCGGAGGGCGGGAGCCCCGAAGAGGCGGAACAGGTTGAGTCCGCTTCAACTGAACCCGATATCAACTTAGATCCGTCCTATGATTCCTTTATCGTCCAGTTTTCCGATAATGAACCCACAGAGGGTCTACAGCCCAGTGGCAATCCCGTTCGAGAGTACCGTGTCGCGGGTGTGACTTTAACTCAGATCCAAGGCAAGACCTACTCTCTCGATTTACGACAAGTGAGTTCGCGGCAAGACGTGATTGCGCGCCTTGCTCAAGAAAGACCCATCCGTTACGTCGAGCCCGACTACCCCATCACCCAACGCGACGATTTGGTTGAAGAAGAGCTCGACTCTCAAGATCTCGCGAATCTCGATCCCGAATTTCCTGCAGACGACTCACTTCAGTATCATGCGGCCTCTCGAGCTTCCGAACAATGGCATCTTCCGAAAGTTCAAGCCTCACAAGCGTGGCAATCCACGCGAGGAGCTTCTGATGTTGTCGTCGCGGTCGTCGACTCAGGCATTGATTACACCCATCAAGACTTGAAGAACAACATCTGGATGAATTCATCGGAGCAGTTGAATGGTCGCGATGATGATAATAATGGCTACGTCGATGACATTCGCGGCTGGAACTACGTCAACAACAACAACAATCCGAAGACGACCTCACAATCCAACCACGGTACTCACGTCGCCGGTATCATCGGTGCCGCAGGGAATGTGTTAGGAGTGGCTCAACAAGTGAAACTGATGCCCCTCCGATTCATTGGAGAATCGGGCTCGGGACTGACTTCGTCGGCGATTCGAGCTATCGACTACGCCGTTCAAAAGCGAGTGTTCGCCATCAACAACAGCTGGGGTTCTTCCAACAGATCTCGAGCCCTGCAAGATGCGATCACGCGAGCGGAACGCGCGGGCGTTCTTTTTGTCGTCGCAGCCGGAAATGGATCCAACGGCGTTGGCTATAACATTTCAACACGCCCTTACTACCCCGCGGCCTACACGAACTCCAATATTCTTCGAGTTGCGGCCACGCGAACAAATGATCTGCTGACCGCCTTTTCCAACTACGGCCAAAAACTCGTGGATGTGGCAGCCCCTGGCTCGAGCATTCTTTCAACCGTGACGGGCAATCGCTACATGCGAATGAGCGGCACTTCGATGGCGACACCTTTGGTGACGGGTCTCGCGGTTCTGGTGAAGGCTGCGAATCGTGGACTGAGCGCTTACCAAGTTCGAGCGATCATCAACTCGTCCGTCGATGTTGTCCCGGGCCTGCGAACTTTGGTGCGCTCGGGCGGCCGAGTGAATGCACGAAAAGCAGTGACCATGGCACTGGGCGCCGCTCCGAATACGCCTCTCCCTGTCCCCAACTGCCTGAACTAGCCTTCACGAAGAAGGTGATAAAGGTTGCGGTTCCGTCGGGTCTTCTGCATCAGGAGACTCGACCACTTCTTCTTCCGACTCGGGCGACGTCTCGGGCGCGTCTTCAGAAGGCTCTTCTAGACCTGGCTCAACTGGCTCCACAGGAACTTGCGGCGAAGTCGGATTTTCAATCCTAGAAGGATCCTCTTCACCCGGAGCGATGATAGGTTCGGGCAAAGGCGAATGCTGCGAAGGGGGCGGAGTGACATCCGGCGATCTTGGATCCGGCAAGGGTGATACGGGATAATTCGGTTCTGTCCAAAGACCGAGGGCTCGATCGATTGAAACGATTCGATGAGAGCCTCTTCGATAAGATCGACTGACCAAACGCGAGACAATTCGTTCCGCGGTTAAACGAGGGTAAGCACTCCACACAACTGCGGCAGCCCCCGATACCACCGCGGCCGAAATACTCGTCCCCGAGGCCTCGGACATGACGTTGGGAAGATTCGAATGGGCTAAAACAGGAATTTGTTCTCCTGGCGCCCAAAGATTGACCGAACGACCGAAGCCACTGAAGTTTGAAACATCGCCGAAAAGGGTCGTTGAACCAATGTTAAGAAAATTCTTTAGCGTTAAAGACCCCAGCATTAATTGACTTGAGAAAACATCTTGGCGGATATTTCCAGCGGAATTGACGAAAATGACATCCTGTCGTTCGTAGGCTTGGAAAGATCGAGCCAGATAGCGAGAGCACACAATCGACCAACTGTTGTTGATGATCTTCGCCTTCATCAAGAGGGCGTAGTCGATTCCACGCTTGGCATCGAATTCGTTTCCCGTGTAACCCGAAATAATATCGATAGGAAGAATTCGGGACTCGGGGGCCACCGCAAGCGATTCTCCATTGTTTCGCCTTCCGGTGATGGTCCCTGCGACGGAAGTGCCGTGACCAATTTCATCGACGATTCGATTGGTGTTATCCGTAAAATTCCACCCGCGAACATCATCCACAAACCCGTTTTTATCATCATCGATTCCGTTGTCGGGAATCTCTCCCCGATTGACGTAGATTCGATTCCGAAGATAGAGATTTTCGGTATCCACGCCCGAATCAATGACCGCCACCACGATTCCTTGCCCAAGGTACCCATAGTTCCATGCGGGATAGGCTCCAATGTTTCGAAGAATATCCGAGGAATTCAAAGTTAGATTCAGCTCTGTTTCTTGGTGCCGTGGTTTCGGAAGGATTTTGACTGCATAATTGGGCTCGACAAATTGAAGCTCATTTCGATTTTTTTGAATGAAGTCTTGAATATTCTTTTCGTCAACTTTTGTGGGGGCCTTCGAATGCCAGTGAGCAATGTACTGGTTTTCCAAGGCCTGATCTTGGCACTCGACGCTGGGAGCTGACTTTAGAGTGTTTGAATCCTGACTGCACCCCAACAGAAGCCCCAGCAAAAATAGATTGAAGATGAAAATTAAGGACCACATTTTGCGTACTCGTCTCGTAGAGGTTTCTTCAAAAGCTCTCGAATTTCAGAAACAGAGACTTGAATCATTCCGACATCAGTCTCGAGACTTTGAACTCTTTGAAACAAGGACGGCACCACATCAGGTCCAGGATCGGTCGGAAGCACAGGATCCTCAGGACTCAGATCAGGTTCGGGACTCTCGGGAGAATCTGGCAAGGGAGTCTCTTCGGGCGCTTCGGGGACTTCGGGCACCTCGGGATCAACCGGGTCTGTTTCGACAGGTGGTTCATCAGTAAAGGGGGGTTCTGGAGCCGGAGTCATCGGTGGGGTCGCGGGTGGTGTCACGGGCTGTTCGCTGACAGGCGGTGGTGCAACTGGGGGCAAAGGTAAAATCGTCCCGTCAGCATTGATTGTCGTTAAGACTCTTCGATAGAAAGATTCCGACATCATGATTTGAGAGGGCAAATTAGCGCTCGAGGGAGCCCACATATAGTCGGTTTGAATTTTATGGGTGAGGGTCTTTTTACTTCGGCAGTGAGCATCAAAACCACGGTATGTTTGAAAGACACGCAAATGGAAAAGACCCATTCTACGGATCTCAAGCTCAAAGGGGATTTTTCTTTCTTTCAGAGCTTCCCTTTCATACTCGCGCAAGAGATCACTCCAGCTTTTTTCTAGAGAAAGTTTTAAAGATGTCGGCGAGCTTGATGTCACTTTATAGGTCAGGGGTATTCCGGAAAGAGTTTGAGCCACGACCGTATCACACTTATCCTGTTCCGCATTTCGAAGAATTTGAAATGAGGACGTTTTTGTTTCCTTGAGGTCGAAGGCGGAATGGGTATGAAACAATCCCTTTCGAGAGTTCATACTTGAATCACCTTGAAAATCCGTCGTCACTTGCAATATGGGATAGGGACCCGAGCGAAGAACTTGATTGACGATTTTGACATTTAAACAGCCTTCTGGACTGACTTCGGCCTCTTCGAGGCCTTTGAGATCAGCAAGCGAGTCTTTTTTTACGCGCGCTCCGGGATCACAGCCAAGAAGTGAAAAAGCGATCAGAGTTAAAAGTCCAGCACACCAAAATGAATCGAACTGTCGCATAGATGATTCCCCTCATAAAAGACGGGCGGCCTTTTTACAGGTCGCCCGTCAATTGTATTGTCATTAGCAGTTGGAACACTTTTCAGGATCTTGGATTAAGCTCCGGCTTGATCGTCACCGTCGCCGTCTTGATCGCCACCACCGTTTTGGTCATCGTCGCCATCTTGATCGCCGCCGCCGTTTTGATCTCCGTCACCATCTTGATCGCCATTTTGTCCGCCACCGTTTTGGTCACCGTTTTGGTCGCCATTCTGGTCTTGGTCCTGGTCTTGATCGTGGTCCTTGTCGTCCTCTTGCTTCTGCTCTTGCTCTTGAGGCTCTTCTTTTGGTTCTTCCTTAGGCTCCTCTTTTGGCTCTTCTTTTTCTACTTTTTCTTCCTTAGGTTCTTCCTTAGAAGGCTCTTCCTTTTCTTCTTGTTTCTGCTCTTGTTCCTTGTCCACAACCTGAGCTAGAACCATGTCGACAACGATGCTTGCGCAAAGTTCAACTTCTTTTGGTTCTTCTTTAGGTTCTTCCTTAGGTTCTTCTTTAGAAGGCTCTTGATGTTGTTCTTGAGGCTCTTCTTTAGGCTCTTCTTTAGGCTCTTCTTTAGGTTCTTCCTTAGTAGGCTCTTCCTTTTCTTCCTTTTCTTCTTGTTCCTGCTCTTGTTCTTCTTCAACACGGCAGTCAGAAGTTACGAAGCGCAGGTTTTCAAGGGCTTCTTGATCCTGATCGCTGCCGCCATCTGACATGCTTCGAGTGATCGAATCAGCTTCGAAACCTGTTGTGCTGCTTCGAACCTCGTAGGAAGAGTTCGCAGAGTTCCACTCTAGTACCATCACCAAAGTGTTCCCGGCATACAGATCCAGCGTGTTTGCATCTGTCTCGATAACCCGAGTGATCGTTCCTAAGAAGGCTGCGCGTGCCGCCAACGTTGGATACGCAGCGAAGATTTCTTCAACTGTGTCCGCAGTTTCACCCGCAGAAGTTTCACCCGCACTTACTTCCGTGCTGATGACTTCAGATTCTGATGCGGCAGAACCTGATTGTGACATTTGAGATTGTCCAACCTCTGATGGCTGTACAGTCGCCGGAGTTGTTCCGCCGCCGCTGCCGGATTTGCTACAAGCGTTAAACATAACTAACGCCAGTGACGCAATGAAAACTTTGGTCATTCTGCTTGTACTGTTCATAGAACTAACCCTCCCGTGGGATGTAAGTGTTTGTGTGACAAGCCTCTTAAGCAACATGAGTGCCAGGGCTCAGAAAATTTGAAACTCGGGGCGAAGAGTTCGAGACATGAGGCGCGTCCCACATTTCCCCGGAATACGAAAAAGTCTGGGTCAAAAAGTCGCTCGACAAAGTTTGAACCGTCAGAAGTTTCTGTCCCCGATTAAGTTTGGCGAAAAAAGTAGCACGGCGATCGTCGATGATGGCCAGAATCTGGTCTTGTTGCCGACTGCCTGTTTTTCTAACATCACAGATATAAACTAAATAAGGAGAACATCGTCGCCATGAAGAACTTGACGAATGTCCTAGTCATCCTGTTATGTGGTTGGAGTCTTCGAACCGAGGCCAAAGAGTTTCCCGCGCGAGCCCGACTTCTTCTCGGCGCCGTCCAAGTGAATCCTGATCAGGTGAATAACGTCATTGAGGCGGAGGGGCTTCATGATATCGAAGCTCTTGGGGCCTACGGGGTTGAGATTTCCATGGGCGTCTGGGGACCTCTCGATTTTGGCGTGCGTTACACAAAACGCCTGGGCTATGTTCACGAACGTCCAAACTCCGTAGCGACAGACTACAAAGCCGAACTCGATCAAGACTCGGTCCAGCTGATTCTTCGAGGAAACCTTTACCGTGGAAGTTTGATCCGTGCCGATCTTTTTGCGGGCGCCGGCGGTGCGAACACAAACCTTGCCATTCGAACGGCCTCGCAGGATGGCGAGCTGTCGAAGAAGGCTTCTGACCAGGATAGTTTTGGATCTTTCATTTCGTCCTACGGGGCGACTCTGGGTATTGGCTACAAGTGGGTCTACTTAATTGTCGAAGCGGGCTACGAAGATAACCGGATTAGCAGCTTGAAGAGAACCGGAACCGCGAGCACGGCCATTCGAGACATCAATCTCTCAGGCAATTTTGTTTCTGTGGGGCTCTTATTCGATGGAATCAAAGCCAGTTCAAAATAAGACATCTCCATGATGAAATCTATTCTTCCGAGAATAAATGACGTAACCTCCGTGCTATTTTTTAGACAGCTCTGTCGACTCCTTGATCACTTCATCAGAAACTTTGACTCATAGTGGGACTAGACCTTTCGCCCTAGGCCAGTAAGGCCCTAAAATAAGGGAAGAAGGGGGGGAAGCATGACTTTGCGAAGGTCCAATGTCATTTCTAGCATAATTGTGATTCTGCTAGTTCTTGTTTTTCAGAACTGTTCATAAGTTCGCTTCGTCGATCAAGCCGCCCTCTCTAGAACTCTTGCTTCAGAGGCCATTGCAAAGCCCCAAGCGGGTTGCGCTCCGTTAACTCTTCAATCTGGTGTCACAGAAGAGACGTGCGAGTCTCGTTTAGATTTTGAGTCGACCGATGTCGAAGTCTGTACTCTTGCCGTCAACGATATCACACGTTGCCAGTGGCAATCGGCGGTGGCGCAAGGTTGGCGTGGGCAGTCGGTGCAACCGCCACCTCCGCTCCAACCTCCAACAGGCGCTCAAAGTCCACGATCTCGCATGCAGACGCTGTTCTCTCGTAAACAAATTCAGAATTGCGCTGCCCCCGGAGAAACTCGCCAGCGCTATATGTGGTTCCGGGATTCCAAAGGTAATCTTTCCGACATGATTCTCAGTACTTGCTTTGCTCCGAATCTGTCTTGTCAGTTCAATGGTCAAACAATTCAAAGTGGACAATCTGTTCAGGCGTTCTTATCAAGCTCAGTTTCGTTTGGCCAGACCTGCCAGAGCGAAACTCGCACATGCACGAACGGAGTTCTTTCTGGTACCTTTGCTTTCGCCAGCTGTCAGGTTGGTCAACCGCAAAGTTGTCTTTTCAATGGCCAAACCATTGCCCACGGTCAGAGCGCTATGGCTTTTCAGAATAGCTCAGTTCCCTTTGGGCAAAGTTGCCAAAGTGAATCACGGCTTTGCCAGAACGGTGTCTTGAGCGGAAGCTTCGCCTTCTCCTCATGTGCCCCAGGCCAACCTATAAGCTGTTTGTTCAATGGTCAAACGATCGCCCACGGCCAAAGTGTTGCCGCCTTTCAGGCAGGCTCAGTTCCTTTCGGTCAGACCTGCGCTCAGGAAAATCGGCTTTGTCTAAACGGAGTTCTCTCCGGAAGTTTCCAGTTCGGCTCCTGCTCGGCGGGACAACCTCAAAGCTGTCTTTTTAATGGACAAACCATTGCTCACGGACAGAGTGTTCAAGCTTTTCAATCAACCTCTGTGCCTTTCGGCCAAAGCTGTCAGAGTGAATCCCGAATGTGTATTAACGGAACCCTTTCAGGGAGTTTTGCTTTCGGTAGCTGTCAAGTTCAGCCGGCTGCGCCGCCACCCGTTTGTTTGGCTGGCTCGGCACAGAGTGCATTTGTTCTGACACCTTATCAGAATGGCCAGTCGGGCGTCTTCCACTTGAACTGGTTGGGGTCGCCATGCGGCACACCAATCCCTTTAAACTGCGATCAAGGGACTTGGCGCCATCCGAATGGAGCTGTTTTCGTGAGCCCCTATGGGCCACCACACATCCCGTATGAAAGCTGCGGCGATTTCTCTATTCCAGGCTTTGGCTCAGCCGGCTAAAACTGACTCCAATCTCTTTTTTTGCTGCTGGCCCCTTCGTCTTGTGAACGGGGTCATTCCGCTGTAAGAACCTCCGAGCCCATCAGTCTCGGAAAACGCAAAAGAAAAGAGCGGCCCCGAAAGGCCGCCCTCTTATCATCATCAAGTCGAAGTTCCTGTTTGGGTGAAAGGAATTACAAATTCTAGCGAACTTCATTCCACTGGCGGAATGGATTCTCAATATTCTTAAGATCTTCTCTTAACTCAGGAAAGTGGCGAAGGAGAAGTCCTTTAAAAGTCAGGTTATCAATCCACTTCAAACCAAATTCTGTGTAGACCTCTTTTCGATAATCCGTGGTGTAGAAGCGATCAGCTTCAATTCGTCGAATCGCAAGCAACGCCAAGCTTTGAATGGTGGTCTCACCCAGCTCAAACTGCGGGTCTCGAGCCTCTGCCATCAAACCCACAGTCAGGTCGACCATTTCAATGTTCTCGCCATAAATTTCGCGAAGACGAGCGGCCATCGCCTGATCTTGTGTCATGTCCAAAAGGTTACGGTAAGGAGCAAGACCCAGGTGGCGGCGGAATTCGTTGAAGCGCAACAATCCACGCTCACGCTCTCGGTAAACGTCAAAGGCCGCGACATCGATTCTTCCAAGAACAGGAACATCCAGATTTTGCAGGAACGCAGGCACGTTATTCAAGGTCACTCGCCCCGAGGGCTGATGACCGAAAGATTTCACCAAAGTTGCAAGTCCATACTTCTCAATCAACGACCGAGTTTCACGTCCACGCGTCTCCTCAGTTGCGACTGACAGCGGAGCTTCCCCCGTAGGTTGCACGAGAATCGCGTCGGGAACCAGGGTGTGGTACTTATAGACCTGAGCCCACTCTTCGGTCATCGCGAAGCCAACACCACGATTATTCATTTTTCCACCGATTAAACCGGTCAGAGTGGAGCTCGAGCCCAAGATCGACTCCCAGCCCGGCGTCGCAGGCGTCTTGAGACCGTGCTTACGGAAGTTCAAGGCGGCGTTGACCGGCCCATACCAGTTTCCGATTGTAATCGTTCTCAAGATATCATTGTTGAAGCGCGCTCCGGTCAGCTCTGTCATGAACAGTTTGGCCGTGCTTGCGCCCACAATCAGGCGCGCCGTTTGGAAGATACGCTCATCATCCCAGCGAGGATAGATCTTCCCAAGATGCTGGGCGATCAGATTGTGTTCACGAACGAACAACGTGTGCATAAGACCCAGACCAAGCCACCAGTTTCGTGTATCGCCTGAAAGCTCTTGTCCAGACCCGTCTCGCGGAAGAAGGTTGTTTTCAACTTTTAAGCGTCCACCGGAAAATTCTCGAAGCTTTGCGGCCTCTTCTTTTGTGGTCCCATAGATCTGCGAAGCATCGAACCAGTGACTTGTTGAGTTTCGGTAAAGCGGAATGCCACTGCGACCCGTGCCTTTTGCAACCGTTTTTGGAACCAGCAGTGAGGTTTGACCGGTTTGTTGAAAAATGGGGTCTTCAGACGAAAGTGGAATTTCATCCAAGTCTTGATAATTTTCCTCGTGGTGAACCCAGTCATGAATCGTGAACTGAAGAAACGAAGCCGCCAGAAGATTCGAAAAACGATTGGGGATGAATTTTTCCCGCGTCATCAGCTTTCGGCTGATCAATCGTGGATCGGGCTCTGTTCCCGACTGCCGCAGGCTATAAGCGGACTTCATATTGCGGCTAAACGCCGTGCCTTTCGAACCACTCATCGGAATCGTAAGATCATTACAAAAGCCCTCAAAGCTTCTATATTGGGTTTGCCCTCGGCACTCCGCTCCGCTCGAGGGTCGAGCATCTTCAACTGGCAGGACATTGTGCTCAAGGAGGAAGTTTTTGACTTTGGAATAATAAATGAGGCCCTGGACAAGGGACTTTCGGTACCACTCTCGATCGTACCAGCTGGGGGTCGCAGGGGCTGAGCCTGAGGCGAGGCCTTGAAGGCTGCTCGCGAGGATTAAAACGGCCGTCATCATTTGAAAACTGTTCATGGGAAGGTCCTTTCAGTTAAATCATCTGAGGCTGTTTTAGGGATCTCTCCGCAGAAGTTCATTAACCTAGGTTAAGAGACTCGATTTTTTGCCACGCCTTGTGTTATGGAATCAAAAAAATAGAAAACTTAGGTAAAAGTAACAATGGCATCAGACCCTAAACCCTCAGTTGATTCGCCTGATCAGTCCTCGCTTCAGTACTTTCGAGGCTTTGTTGAAGGCCTTGTCGATTTTCCCTTAAAGGAATGGATCCTCTTTGTCTCATCCCTTCGAATTAAGCGCCTAAAAAAGGGGGACCATCTTTTCCAGCAGGGCGAGTTTTCCCCCATCGTGGGGTTTGTCACGCGCGGGCTGATTCAGACCTACTATCTGGATCCTGAAGGCAAAGAAAGAACAAAAAGTTTCGCCTGGGAAGGCCGCCTGATCGGCAACTGGGCCTATCAAATTCAGGGCCTTCCTTCCGGTTTTTCAGCCCGGGCCATTGAAGATACTCTCGTTATTTGGATTTCTTTTGAGCGGCTTGAAGAGCTTCAGAAAAAAAGCCTGGCCCTTGAGCGCCTGCGCCGAAAGTGCTCGGAAGCCATCCTGATTGAGCGCGAACGACGCGAGTACCAGCTTCTTACGCTAACGGCCGCTGAGCGGTACCAGGCCTTTTTGAAAGAGTTTTCACCGATCCTTCCCCGAGTCCCGCAATATCTGATCGCCTCGTACCTGGGAATCACGCCAGTGGCCCTCTCCCGACTGCTTGCGAATGCGGACGAATCTCCCTCGTAGAGCCTGACACGGCGCCGGTGGCCAGGTGCGAGCCTCCTCGCTAAGGTGAGGTCCCAGAGGGGGTTTTATGCTTCAAGTTTTTTTGGTTCTTGTTCTGTCTGTGTTCGCAAACGCCAGCGAGCCTGAGTGTTTGAATTCCTACTATGATCTGGGGCCTCAGGCAGCGGCTTTGGGACTCGCATGCCGGGATGAAGAACCGGGGGTCGCGGATCTGATTTTCTGTAAGCGTGAACATCTGGTTAATCAAGGCTACTGCTCAGGACTTCGTTGGCCCATTCGCTGCGATTGGCACGCTCAAAGCGAATCTTGGCAGTGCGAGGAAAAGGGAAACTACCCTCTTAAGGCAACAGTCAAAAAACTGCCCTCGGATCAAATTTCCTACTCGTTTCGATCAAGCTTTAACTCGGGCGTCCTCACCGGTCGTCGTGTTCAAGCCGTTGAAGAAAGACCATGACCGATCCTAGGGCCCAAAAACTTTTCGAAATCGCAAAGCAGTCTTTGCTCGGGAATATCGTTGAGATCGAAAATCAAAAGTTTCTCGTGGCGGGACAAAATCAATTCAAAACGCTTTGGACTCGGGATTTTTGTCACTCCATCCGCGGGCTGGTGGCGATCGGCCAACAGGACGTGGCCTGCTCCCATGCGCAGTATCTACTGAATCATCTTCGGGAAGACGGCCTTGTCCCTCGCGTAGTGGATAATCATCTGGTCCAATTTCGTGTAGCCTGGCAGAGTGCCCGGACACTGCTGACCTTTCTGCCCGGATTGAAGTTTCAAGCGCCCTTGAAGGCGCAATATATCGATGAACATGGATCCAACGCCATGGATTCAAACGTTCTTCTGATCTTGGGGGCCTTGCAGTTGGGCGACCAGTTTTGGCAGCGAAACGAGTCTAAACTGAAGACTGTTTGGAACTGGTACCAGGGAAAGTTTCACGGGGGCCTGTTGCAACAGTCCGCCTTTTCGGATTGGCAGGACACCACGCGACGGCAGGGTCGAACTTTTTTGATGAATCTCTTGTATTTCTTAGCAGCCGCTCGCCTTCAAAAGAAAGGCTGGAATCTGGACCTGGATCTCACGGCCTATAAGGAAACTCTCCAGCGAACCTTCCTGCGGGATGGGGTCTATCTTTCTCAAGAAGGTTACGATGTTGTGAGTGTTGAGGCTCATCTGTTGGCGCTCGAGTCCCCAGAGTTTCTTTCAGATACAGAAAAAGAACAGCTTTGGTTAAACCTGAAGAAGCATCCGCTCATCACCTTGGACGGCGCGATCGGGCGCTGCAGTTATCCTGATTGGCCTTCGAAGGACCTGGCCTGGCACATCAAGGTCGCGCAGCTCAAAAACTATCATGGCTCGATCACCTGGAGCTGGATCGCGGGACTTGGTCTTAAAGTCGCACGCCTTATGAAGGACCCTGCGATGATTCAAAAACAGCTCGACCATCTCGAATTTTTACTTTCTGAAGGCGAAGTCCTTGAGGTCTACGATCCTTACCGCAACCTGAAACCCTGGCGATCCTGGCTTCTTTCGTCCGAGCACCCGTTCTCGTGGGGCGCAGGCTACGTCGCCGAAGCCCTCAAGTCCTAGTCAGCACGGATTGAGCGCAGCCACGGATGATGGAGATAGCCTTGGCCGATTTCCAATCGGAGCCGGCCTCCGTTTTGAACTCGATGAAAGAGGGGACTGATGTGAAAAGGAGACAAGGCTGTGCTCAAAAGGCGCCAACTTTCGCTTCATACCGCATCTCGAAAATCGGTGACTTACTTGCGTGAGGAGTTAGCCTTTATTCATGAAGACTGTTTTATCTTTTATTCTCCTCGCAGCTCCCCTTCTTAGTTCGGCGGCGCCCTGCTCACTCACGATCGTCAGCCAATCTCAGTTCGATCATCGGGTTCACTATCTTCCCGAGATTCGAAATCTTTCAAAAACTGCGAATCACCTCCTGAAAAAGACTTTCGAAACAGCGGAAAAAGTGGATGATGTCACTCTCGGTCTTGTGTCGGCGGTAACCATGTCCTACGGTGCGCCGCTTGAGCAGTTGCGCCCAGAGGTTTGGGATCGCCTGAGCTTCGCTGGATCTGTGGTCTATGAAGAGTCACCCTTCGCTCGGACTTCCCTGAAAGGTGTTAAACTCAGTTTCTCAAGTGGCACGTCGGCTCACACAACAACGACGGGGACTCGGGGAGAATTTGCGGAGTCCTTTTCCAAAATTGTTCCCTATCAAAAGCTGCGCCTTCTTCCCTATCCGTTTTTCTATAAAAGTCAGCGATCTGTTCCGACCGTGAAGCTCCCCTTGAGTGTGGCTATCGAAACACCTGACTGTGTCGCGAAGACTCAACTTGACGAAATTTCTCTTGAACCCCTTTTGCTCGTCGTGCGACCGAGCGACTTCAATCCGTAAAATGGCTTTCCAAGGAGATTCCCATGGGAAAAACAGCTCTTGTTCTTGGTGCGACCGGCCTGATCGGAAAAGCTCTAGTGGAGCAGCTTTCGAATCAACCGACGACTGATCAGATTGTGGCCCTCACGCGCAGGCCCGTGACTTACCCTTCCAAAAAAGTGATCAACGAAGTTGTCGATTTTGATCACCCTGAAAAATCGATTCACGTTTTAAAAGGGGATTTTCTGTTTTCTTGTCTGGGCACAACACTCAAACAAGCGGGCTCGATCCAGGCTCAACGAAAAGTGGACGTCGATTATCAATTCGAGGCTGCTCGACTTGCGGCGCAGAACGGGGTCCCGCACTACCTGCTCGTCTCGTCCAGCATGGCCGATGCGAAAAGTCGGAACGAGTACTTGAAAATGAAAGGTGAGCTGGAAGAAAAGGTGCTCGCAATTCCATTTCAACGGGTGAGCGTCTTTCAACCTTCTCTTCTCTTGGGGGATCGGCCTGAAAATCGTCCCGGAGAAAAGTGGGGTGCTCGAGTGCTGCCGGCCCTCGCGCTCATCCCCGGCCTTCGCCGTTATCGCCCCATCTACGGCCATCAGGTGGCGACTAAGATGATTCAAGTCAGTCAAGCCTCAGGACCCAAGCACGAATGGTTTCAATTGGATGAGGTTTTTCCGACGTAGCCTCTTGCTCAAGCACACAGTTTTCAGAGACAAAACTATTTGCTGCCAAGATTTTTGTCCCGCTCTTGTGGTCGGATTCTTGCTGCCATTTTCTATTTGACGGAGGTCAAAGATGGAAATGGGCAGTGTCAATCACGTGATGACATGGACGGCGAAGATCATCGAAATCTGTGGCGTTGTGATCATCATCATCGGTGGGCTGGTCTCGACATTTGATTATCTGAAGGCCCTTCGACGTCAAGCCACCGACGCCTACGAACAGTATCGCGGATCCTTGGGCCGCGCGATTCTGTTAGGCCTCGAGTTTCGTGTCGCCGGCGACATCATCGGCACTGTCGCGGTCGAACCCAGTTACGAAAGTCTGGGAATTCTAGGCCTTGTTGTCCTGATTCGAACCTTCCTAAGTTTCTCTCTCGAGGTCGAAATCAGCGGCCACTGGCCCTGGCAAGGCCGCTGGCTGAATCAAAAACGAGATTGCGATCGTGGGCCCTCAATCATTGCCGACCTGGTCCGGAAAGCCCGCGCCGAAGGAAAAAGGCACCAACTGCGAGTTTCTAAGTCCAATCATCGCGCGAAGGCCCTTCGCTGGGACTTGAACTCTCTGAAGAAACTGAGACCCACGACAACTTAGTCTGTCGGAAAGGCGATGCTTGCGCAGACGCTGCTTTACACTAAGTTCAACTTCGGATAGTGAACAAGTGAAATGAATCTGAATTCGCTTGTGACAATATATGGGATGATCGGGCCAATGGGCTCGGGCAAAACGACGCTCGCTCTTAAAATCGCGAACGAGCAAGGAGCCCTCTTTCAATCCTTGGACGGAACGATTAAGAACCTCCACGAGCCAATTGGAAGCCTCGAATCCTACGAGCGGTTGATGCCAAAAGCTCTCGATCTCATGTACTCAAGGGCGCTGAAGGCGCTTGGCAATGGCCAATCCGTTGTTTTTGACGTCGCAAGATGGCCTTGGCTGAAAGAGTTGGCGGTCGCTGCAGATTCCAAAATTGTGATCTACTATTTTGACATCTCGCCTGAAGAACGATGGCGCCGAGTCCGAAAACGAAATCACGAAAAGCCCGAGGGCGTGTATCACTGGACGATGACTAAAGAGGAATTCGATGCGCAAGACCCCACTCGCCGACTTCCGGATCCCATGCCGGGGCTAAGCCTTTTAAAGATCTCCGAGTAACACCCACGTCTCAGTTCGCCTAACTCGGGTGTAGAAAGTATCGACAGGTTGGAAATTAATCTAGAGCTACGAGGCCATGTTCTATCGAAAGAAAAATTCGTGTACTATTTCCGGATTGAACGCAGGCTCTAACCGGGCAAACTTGCGTCAGGTCGAGGAAACCATGCCAGTTCGAAAGATTGTGATTGTGGGCGGTGGAGCCGCTGGTTTTTTTGCGGCGATCAATGCGGCGGAGCGCGCTAAAGCGAACACCACTCCAGTCGATGTGCAAATCCTCGAGGCCTCGGGCAGCACTCTGAAGAAGGTGTCCATCTCGGGGGGCGGTCGCTGTAACGTCACTCATCATCTCTTCGAAATTCGGGCTTTTTGTGAGCGGTATCCGCGAGGCTCCAAAGAACTCTTATCCGCCTTTCAACAATTTCAGGCTCGAGACAC